>DSBQ01000047.1 GCA_011045995.1 Methanoculleus sp.
GGTTATAGGTCACATCAAACCGGCGTTTCAGGTACCGACCGATTTCCTCCCTCAGTGCCGGGAGGCCGCGATTGCTGGTATACGCCGTCTGGCCCTGCTCGATGGATGCGATTCCCGCCTGGCAGGCGACCCATGGGGTCGAGTAATCCGGTTCGCCGACACCAAGGGAGATGACGTTGTCCATCTCCTGCACAATATCAAAAAAACGACGAATGCCCGACGGCGGGATGGCATGGGCACGCTGTGAAATAAAGTCTCTCATTACTTAAAACCTCTAAAATGAGAATGGGAGCCGTTCGCCTTCCTTTCGCTCAAAGAGAATCCTGCCATTCTCCTTGTAGGTCTTCATCACAAGAATGGTGGCGGTCTCGCGTATCTGGTCGAGGGTTGCAATCTCCTCCGAGACGAACCTCGTAATCTCCTGGAGATTTCTCCCGGTGACGAGAAGCTCAAAGTCATAGACGCCGCTGATCAGGCGCAGCGATCGGACCTGGGGGAACCGTGCGATGCGCTCGGCGATACGGTCATAGCCGAAGTCGCGTTCGGGGTTCACCTTGAGGTTCACCGTCGCGGCGGCGGTGTCCTCCCCCGCCTTTTCCCAGTTGATACTTGCACAGTATGCCCGGATGACCCCCGATTCCTCGAGTGCCGTGATACGTGATGCTACCTCCTCTTCGTCCAGGTCCGCGAGCGCTGCAATCTCGCGGACATCCATCCTGCCGTCCTCCTCAAGGATTCGAAGGAGCAGCCAGTCCTTGGCGTCCATTGTACTCACCTGAATAAGTTCTTAAACCGGGATATATCAATCTGATTCAGCCGGTCGTCCTCAAACCGGGAATCCTCCCGGAGCGTCTCGAGTATTTTGCGGGTCCCCGCGCCAAACCACATCTCCTTGGTCCTCCCGTACCGCCCTCGTGAGACGAGGCGCGCCTTAATAACCCCGAGCATCGTCAGTTCAGAGATGAGGTCCGTGATTCGCCGATGGGTCAAAACATCGAGGTCGAGCGCCTGGGCCACCTCGCGATAGACCTGCACCACCTCACCAGAGGTGAAGACCTGTTTGCCCATCTCGGGAAAGAGGAGCATCGCATAGAGAACCGCCTTCGACTGGGTTGGAAGGGTCTTGATGCCCTCGATGAGGCTGTCCGCGTCGATCTTTCGCTGGGCAGCCCGCACATGCTCCTCGCTCACGGAGGTTGCATTCTGACGCTCTGCTATCTCGCCCGATACCCGCAGCAGGTCAAGCGCCCGCCGGGCGTCGCCATGTTCCTGCGCTGCAAGGGCCGAGCAGAGCGGGATTACGCCTTCATCGAGCACCTTCTCGTGAAAGGCGTGATCAGCCCTCTGCTGAAGAATATCAACCAGCTGAGGGGCATTGTAGGGAGGGAAGATGATCTCCTCCTCCGAAAGGGAGGAGAGGACCCGGTGATCGAGAAAACTGGTAAAGAGCAGGTCATTTGAGATCCCGATCATGCAGACGCGTGCTGATCTGAGTTCCGAGTTGATACGGGTGAGATTATAGAGGGTCTCGTCCCCGGACTTTTTCACCAGCTTGTCGATCTCGTCGAGGACGATGATATGCACGCCGCCGATCGCCTCGATGAGGTTTCTGAGTTCATGATAGACCTGGTCTGTGGGCCACCCGGTCATCGGGATCTTCGTTGAGTGGCGATCGGAGGAACGGGAGTCATCGTCTTCAAGGGTCGCTGCAATCTGGGCAAATACCCGATACTGGGTGTCGATGATCTCACAGTTCAGGTGCACGACATTGCATTCCACGCCGATGCTGCAGCAGGCCTTCTCGAGTTCGCCGCCGACGTAGCGGACGGAAGCAGTCTTTCCGGTGCCGGTTTTTCCATAAATCAGGATATTCGAGGGAGTTTCTGCGCGTATGGCAGGTGCAAGGATGGATGCGACCATGTCCATCTGCGGCTGCCGGTGCGGGAGAATAGAGGGCCTGTACGAATGGCGCAGGACCTCACGCTCTTTGAAAATGGTCTGGTTCTTAAGATATTTTTCAAACAGTCCCATCGAGGATGAACTGTTTCCTTCCGGAACGGGTGTGGCCCCGCTGTCAGCAAATCCCGAAAGGGATGCATTCCCCTGATTATCTTCGATATTCTCCCCCATCTCGTTCACTGGCACGACCTCCATATCGTGTCGATATGAACTCATGCTTCACGAAACTACTTAAGGTACGTGAATTGAGTGGAATGGCGAAAAATTCCCCCGGAAATTTCAGGATGAACCCCTTCATTTCCATTGGAGAATACCCGCTGATTGTTCTTTAAATTTGGACAAAACAGCTGCGACATTTGTTTTACCGGGAATCTGTAGGCAGAGAAAAAATTGGAATTTCCACGAAGGGACGGAAGAACACTTCGGACGGATCTTCGCTCAACAACAGGTGACCTGGTTGTATGGTAATTTTTCCTGGAGAGGGGAGCGAGGGGGAGGGAGCAAATAAATGTCAAATAGATGCGGGGATTTTTCTCATGGTTTTCTCGATCCCACAAATCCACGAGGTTCATGACATAGTAGTAAGGGAAGGGGGAAGAGTTCAGGGGGAAGGATTCAGTAATGAACCAGGAGGGGCGGAAAAATCGAGATGTGCCGATAATTTCATTGATATTTTTTGGAGAGGTGAATCCTTCCTGCTCGAGGTCCGCGCAATTTGGAACATGATGGATTATCGATCACCCCCACCCCTTTGTTTCGACTGGAACTGAAAATTGTGTGTATGAGAAGACCTGAAGGTATCTTCTTCATTTTCCCTGAGAATAGTCAATGAGTGGTTTTCAGTTGATCATATTTATTCAATTTGATCCGAGATTGATAATAATTTTAATCGCCTACATCTATTAAAGACAATAAATTTAAATTAAGTACAGACAAAAAGAAGCATTAATAGCACTATTTTTGAATATAATGGCGAATTATGACTAATTAAGAAAATGATAGATTAACATCCCCTCATCCTTTCAGGTGCGTCCGGTCACAAAAAACCTCCAGTGGAAACAAAGGGGTCCCCCCCTGTTTTCTTCTCTAACGCGCAAAAAAAGTCCAGTATCCACCGATGTACAATGACCTGCCGCTCGAATATTCCCGCTCCCTCTCTCCATTTTTCAATATTTTGCTCTGTCATTAACCACGTTCACTTCTCCGGAAAGGGACCCTCTCATCTACCCCTCCTTATTCAAATTAGCATTTTTTCAGATGAGCAGCGAAGAAGGCATCAAAGGCATCAAAGGCAGCTTCTCTTTCACGTCAGTACAGTTCTCATGTTACTTGGGGAGAATGGAGGCGTTGAAACAAAGTACGGGAAGGATTATTCAGGTGAATGATAATTTTTTACCACTAAACGATCACAGGGCGCGCAATCATTGGCTCATGCGCAGGTGCTCCTCTCAATCTCGAACCAACCCCCTCTCCCCTCTGGTAACAGGGTTCGCAGGAGAACATCCGGGGGCAGTTCCGGTTCTCCCCTTTCCTTCATGGTTTGCGTTTTTCCCAATCCGACTCATATATATTGCCAATGCGCCAACTCCATTTTATGGATCCATCTCATCTTCAGGACATTCCCCTCACAGGCGGGGTCATTACGGTCTCCACCTCACGTGATGCATCGACGGACGGGTCGGGTGCGCTGATTAAAGAGCGATTCGGCACATCCGGCATTGCGGTCGGATTTTATGAAGTGGTGCCTGACGATATCATGGCCATCAGGAAGGCTCTAACTTCAGCCTTCGCAGCATCCTGCAACATCGTCGTCATCAATGGCGGAACAGGGATCACCCACGACGACTGCACCATCGAGGCGGTTTCCCCCCTCTTCGAAAAGACGATCGAGGGATTCGGCGAGCTTTTCCGCATGCTCTCGTATGAGGAGGTCGGCTCCCGCATGGTGCTCTCCCGTGCCGTTGCGGGTATCATCGATAAAAAGGTGGTCTTCTGCACCCCAGGGTCAACCGCGGCCGTGCGGCTCGCCATGGATGCAATCATTCTCCCCGAGGCACGGCACATCATCACGCACGCCTCAAAATAGCCTCCGGAGGTACGCACTTGAACGCGCATTTGACTGATATCAAAAGAACATCAGCGTGAGTCCGGTAAGACTGGCGAATATATTGGGTAAATAAAAAAAATTCATATCTGGAATCTGTCAGCGTCATCAAGAAGTGTATCAGAAGAATGGTAGAAATGAACGATAATTTTTAGGTATTAAAATCGGCATATAATCCGGCATTTTGAAAACCGGATTTTCGTCCCATTTTCGTCCCCTTTTTCTTACAATCACTCCTCCGTCTCCACAGATCACGCTCAACGGAACACCTCGAGGAGCGCCACCCGTTCGATGACGAGCTCGGCGAAGCGCTCCGGGCCGACGGTGGCCTCTTCTTCCGCGGTGATACCAAAGAGGGCACGCAGGTGGGCCCGTTTCTTCGGCCCGAGGGCCTCCCATGCTGCAGAGTCACCGTCGTCGAAGGTCATAATCTCTGCAAGGGCGCGTTCCGCCGCCGGGGACGGTGGGCAGATGACGACGAAGAGGCGGCACCGGCCGGGACGGATGCCGAACCGGGTTGCTTCGGTGCACTGGCGGGTTGCTCCGGTCCATAGGAGCGTCTCCATCTCGAAGCTGTTGGCAACCGGGGTGCGTTCGACATAATAGGAGCGGATGGCATGGTCAAGCGCCGCCCGCACATGGTCCTCCCCGGCAACGCGGTCGGCATCGATGCAGATGACGGCGCTGCCGGTCGTATCCGCAACCGCCCTGATTGCTGCGAGGAACTTCGCCTCGCTTTTGATATCGGTGCAGGCACGCCGGATTTCATATCTCATCTCCAGTCCTGAAGTCATCTCATTCTTCATTTAGTATCATCCCCGAAAATGAAGAGTGAGGCCTGGCCGCTGCGTGGTTCATCGTCCTTTTCTCCCTGGGTGCCGGTGGTTTCACTCTTTCCACATTCGTCATTCGCGCGCCTGGTGTTCTTTCGGTCGCCGGGAAAGGGCACGGCACCGCCCTGCCCTTCCAAATGGTGGCCGGCTCCGGTTCTTTCAGCTGCGATCTCGCGAATCACCGATTCGGCGACCTTTCGTCCGATGATCGCACCGACCTTCTCCACACCTGCCTTAGTGATTGCTGCAGGGGTGGTGAGACCGTTCGTGTAGAGCCGGCGGGCACGGACGCGCCCAATGCCCCTGATCTTTACGAGCGGAATAAGCTCTTCTTTTATCCCGTGCTTCACCCTCAGCTCAGTCGCCGCGATCGCCTCGTTATGGACGGGGGCCATCAGCCGGGCGAGACGTCTGCCGGCATGGACGAGCCAGCCGACGCCCTCGACGATATTGTAGATATCTCCCGGCCCGACACCGTAGCGTTCGCAGACCGTCTCCTCTCCGGTCTCCTCCATCCAGTCGAGGAGCAGCATCGTCGTTTTCAGTGCCCGGAAGAAGTCCTCCATATCGGTATAGGAAAATTCGCCCCAGAGTTCGTCCTCATGGGCGTAGTAGAACCGCTCGAGCATCTCCATGTCGTTCTTTCGCACAAAGAGGGTGTACATGTCGGGCGTGGTACAGAGAAGCTGGAGAAGTCCTGCGACCGACCATTCGTCGTGTTCCCTGAGTCCCCGGGTGATGATCTCGGCCGAACGCGGATCGATATAGAGACGGGAGGTGAGTTCGCCATATTCGGTCGCCGAGAGGGTGCCGCTGAGATCGGTTACCATTCCCGCCTCCGTGAGAAATGCGACGGAACGATCAATGATCCGCTTCAGCAGCCGTTCCTCGTTGTGCTGGTAGGCGTAGAAGGTCTTCCTCAGAAATGCCATCAGGCCCTCCCCGTCCCTGACGAACCGGGTCGCAATCAATGAGAGGATATGGGTGGTGAGCACTCCTTCGGAGGATGACCGCGACGAGACATCCTCGTCGGGTGCGGTGCAGTACTCCTCGAAGAGGTCGTAGACGGCATCTTCGCTCTTTGCGATGAGCACCGCCTCACCGTATGGGTCCAAATGCGGCCGGCCGGCCCTTCCGGCCATCTGCCGGTACTCCCGGACCGGGATGGGCGTCATCCCTGCCCCTGCGGAGAAACGGAGGTAATCACGGATGATCACCCGGCGTGCCGGCAGGTTGAGCCCTGCAGCAAGGGTGGGGGTCGAAGAGATAGCACGGATGGCACCCTCGCGAAATCCCTGCTCGACGAGGGAACGCTGGGCGGGACCGAGGCCTGCGTGATGGAAGGCGGCCCCGTTCCGGACGCAGGCGGCAAGGATCCTGCCCATGTCAGTCTCGGCCGCCGCCTCGAGGCGGGTCGCGAGATGCTGGAGGCCGGGCTCATCGAGCTTGAGTGCCTGTGCGGCCCGCTTGGCGAAGGCCTCGGCATTGCGGCGCGAGGAGACGAAGATCAGGCACTGGCCCCCGTCTGCGACGCAGTCGAGGAGGAGATTGACGTCCTCATGTTTGGTGGGAGTGGCGTACTTACGCTCGCTCCCGTCAAAGTAGATGGTGTCGCGGTAGGCGACCCCTTCCCTGAGGTCGACCGGTCGCCAGTCGGAGGTGACGAGGTCCGCGTCGAGCCACCCGGCGAGCGTCGAAGGGTTGCCGATCGTTGCAGAGAGGGCGATTACCTGCATTGCCGGATTCATATGCCTGAGTTTGGTGATCACCATCTCAAGGGTGGGCCCGCGGTCCTCGGAGTCGATCAGGTGGACCTCATCCACAACGAGGAGGGTCACATCACGCAGCCAGGGGGCGCCGTTACGCAGCAGCGAGTCCACCTTTTCTGAGGTGGCGATGATAATGTCATTTCGTCCGAGATATGCATCGCGGCGGTCGAGGTCGCCTGTTGCCACCCCCACCGATGCACCCTTGCCGGTAAAGTCAGCAAACTTTTCGCTTGCGAGTGCCTTCAGGGGGACAATGTAGAGACAGCGCCCGCCCTGTGCCCTATGGGTGTGCATCGCCATTTCGGCAATCAACGTCTTTCCTGAAGCCGTCGGGATGGCGACGAGAAGGTTTGTGCCCGTCAGGAGCCCCTTCTCTAGACATGCCGCCTGCGGCGGATAGAGGGTGTCGATCCCCTTTGTGGTGTAGGCCGCGACCAGTTCTGCCGGCAACGGCAGGTCCGAAATTTTCATCTATACCCCTTCTTTTCCACTTGAAAACGCAGCATATGGGTTATTTCATGAATCCCCGCGGGTTCCTCCGGATTACTCTCCAGTGGAAACAATCCGTTTCTGCGCGTGAATTGGTGTTTTGGAAGTGAAAAACCGATGAATACAGGAACAGTCAAAGCCAATATTTTTTTATTGTACTTCTGATTAATGTACCCGCTCCTGCACAGGCTCTCATTTTCCTAATTTTCCCGATTATGCTCTCAATAATAATATTCAAACATATTCGCCTTCTGTTCCTTGCGTTTGCGATCAAGGAAGGAAAAAACGGTCGCATGCGGCAGACCTTCAACAAGCATGTCGATGGCTTCGCTGACGATCTTCACCTGGTCGAGGGTGCCGATGATGGCCACCGTCTTGCCATGTACCGAGACAAGGGCACCGGTCATGTCCTCCATCTGTTCCCGGGCCTTCCCGTTTTTCCCGATGATCCGGCCGCGGAGGCGTTCCATCTGTTTCGGTGTCTGGCAGACCCCCGAGAGGTCCATGATGTCGAGCAGGAGATCCTCTTCCTCGAGGAGTGCATAGGCCCGTTCGGGCGAGAATCCGCGGTTGATGGCGCGCACGAGTTCGGTCGTCCGCATGACGGCGAGGGCATCCTCCCCCTCGATGGTAACGAGCCCCTCATCGGAGTTGACCGCAAGCTTCGTCCCGGTGCGTTCTTCAATCTGGCGTTTGGTTGCCCCGCCCTTTCCGATAAGGACTGCGACGCGGCTGGCGGTGATTTTAATATCTGTGGTGGTCATGGTGGGTATCATCCCTGAAATCTGATCACCATGGGGCGGGAAAGGGTATAATGGTTGGCGGCAATGCAATGTGCGCGTTGAAGCGATGTTCACGGTAAATAACGCCAAAATTTATGAGGATATTAAGACGTCTATAAATAATATTATCGACATTGTGGGGGAATTGAGTAACCCCAATCTTCTTTAGGCTGTATCGCAAAAACTTCATGGACTTCAGAATTACCACGAATCATTTAATATTACTGAAGAACTCCCGGAGTTGCCTCTCATGGATGAAACCCAGGAAAATAATAAAACAATGGATATAAAAGTAAGTGTCAAAAATTTAACGAAAATTTTTGGAAATAAACCGGAAGATGCGCTTGCGCTCATTGAGCAGGGTAAGAAAAAAGACCAAATTTTTGAGGAGACGCACCAGAATGTAGCCCTCCGCAACGTATCTTTTGATGTTTATAAGGGTGAACTCTTCGTCCTCATGGGACTGTCAGGATGCGGAAAATCGACCCTTTTACGGTGTATCAACCGGCTGATCGAACCGAGCAGTGGAACCATAGAGATAGACGGCGAAAATATCGTCTCGATGGATGAGGACGAACTCAGAGAGCTCCGGCGAACGAAGATAGGAATGATCTTCCAGAGTTTCGCACTCCTTCCGCACCGCACAATCCTGGAGAATGTAGGATTTGGCCTCGAAATACAGGGCACCCCCGTTGCCGAGAGGGAAAAAAAAGCTCAGGAGGCAATCGATCTCGTCGGCCTTTCCGGATACGAGGAGAGCTATCCCTCCGGCCTCTCCGGAGGAATGCAGCAGAGGGTGGGGCTCGCCCGTGCCCTGGCAAGCGATGCGGACATCCTTCTGATGGATGAGGCCTTCAGTGCGCTTGACCCGCTGATTCGCCGCGATATGCAGGACGAACTCATCGAACTGCAGGCCCGGCTGAACAAGACGATCATCTTCGTCAGCCACGACCTCGACGAGGCCCTCAAGCTGGGTGACCGTATCGCCCTTATGAAGGACGGCGCCATCGCCCAAATCGGAACGGCAGAAGACCTCCTCCAGAACCCGCGCTGTGAATATGTTGAGAAGTTCGTCGAGGACGTAAATCTCTCCCGCGTTCTCGTCGCAAAGGACGTGATGAAGCGCCCTGAACCGCTCATTTCATCCGATTCTGGCCCGAGAAACGCCCTTCGTTTGATGGAGGAGTGGGGGATCTCGAGTATCTTTGTTACCGGAAAAGACCGCGTTTTCCGCGGCCTTATCACTGTGGAAGGGGCCATTGAGGCAAAAAAACAGGGACTGCATCTCAAAGATGTCATGATCACCGACAGCCTCACCGTAGAAATGGATACCTCTGCGCATGACCTGATGCCGATCATGGCGGAGACGCCCTATCCGGTCGCGGTCCTTGACAGTGAGCGAAAAATCAAGGGAATTATTGTGCGGGGATCGATATTAGCGGGTCTTGCCCGGCTGGAGGTTGATGCATAATGTCTGACATCCTTCCTGTCGGCGAGGCAATCGAGGCGATAGTCGGGTGGATCGACGCGAATTTCGGGTGGCTGCTGGACGGAATTACCACCGTGATGAACATCCTTGTCAGTGGCTTTCAGGACGGGATGGCGGCGGTTCCGCCGCTGATCCTGATCGTCATCTTTGCAGTCCTCGCATTCCTCCTTACCAAAAAGAACATCAAAATCGCGCTGCTAACCCTTTTTGGTCTCCTTTTCATCTACCTGCTGGAACTCTGGTCTGAGACGTTACTCACCCTTGCTCTCGTCATCACATCTGCGGCGGTGACGCTTGCAATCGGCATTCCTCTCGGGATTCTTGCCTCGCGTTCATCGGCGGTAGACATGTCTCTTCGACCGATCCTCGACCTGATGCAGACGATGCCTTCGTTCGTGTACCTGATTCCTGCGGTCATCTTCTTTGGCCTCGGGAACGTGCCGGGGATGATCGCAACGATCATCTTTGCGATGCCGCCTGCCATCCGCCTCACGAATCTCGGTATCCGGCAGGTCCCGGTCGAACTTATTGAGGTGACCGAGGCATTCGGGGCGACGGGGTGGCAGAAGCTTGTCAAGGTCCAGCTGCCGGTGGCGATGCCGACGATCATGGCGGGGGTCAACCAGTGTATCATGCTTGCCCTTTCGATGACGGTCATCGCGGCGATGATCGGTGCCAGAGGTCTGGGCCTGAATGTGCTGATGGGTATCCAGCGGGTCGATATCGGCGGGGGGTTCGAAGCGGGCCTCTGCATCGTGATCATCGCCATCATCCTCGACCGGATCACCCAGAATGTGATCAGCACCCCCCATGACCAATAAAGGTATATAGAGACCCCACAAATTTTTGCATAAGTCAGTCCCGGACCGTTTCCGACGGTTTTTTACTGACTAATTGGATGTGTTTATGTGCTAAATTCGAAATCTAAAGGAATTTTGCTTGTTTTATTAGTGTTATTCTGTGGAATTTTTATTGCCGGCTGTACTGATGAAGCCGGCCCGACGGCACCCGAATCCGGGGCTGAGGCGGCCAAAGAGGTCTCTATCGGCTATGTGCTCTGGGATTCAGAGATTGCAAGTACCAACGTATTAAAATCGGTGTATGAACAGGCAGGCTATGAGGTAGAGCTCATCGCGGTTGACGCCGGTCCCCTGTACCAGGCACTGGCGAACGGGCAGGTCGACATCAGCATCTCATCATGGATGCCCGCCACCCACGCAAGCTACTGGAGCACCTACGGTGACGACATCGACATGGTCGGTCAGAATCTCCAGGGTGCCAGGATAGGGCTCGTGGTTCCGACCTATGTAACCATCGACTCCATCACCGAGATGAACGAGGTCGCGGACCAGTTCGGCGGCACCATCACCGGTATCGAACCGGGCGCAGGCATCATGTCGGCGACGGAGAATGCCATTGAGGTCTATGATCTTGACTATACGATCCTGTCCTCCTCGAGTGCGGCAATGACCGCTCAGCTCAGCAGCGCATATGCCGACGGTGAGTGGATTGTTGTTACCGGCTGGACTCCGCACTGGAGTTTCGTCCGCTTCGACCTGAAGTACCTCGACGACCCCGAAGGTGTCTACGGCGGAGAGGAGTATATCGGAAGCCTTGCCCGTATGGGCTTTGAAGAGGACAATCCCGAGGCCTATGCGATCCTTGAGCGCTTCTCATGGGAGCCCGAGGACATGGAAACCGTGATGCTTGCCGTCGAGGATGGCGCAAAGCCGGCGGATGCCGCACAGGCATGGGTGGATGCAAACCAGGAATCGGTCCTGTACTGGATCAACGGGTAATTCCACACCACCACTCCCTTTTTTCACCGCGTATACCTCTCGCAGATGTATATTTTCGAATAACCGAGGCGAAAACCACCCGAAAAAAAGGGTCATTGAAGAAAGAGGGACTGTCTGGACAAGCCGGGAGGGTTTAGAACTCCATCCGGTGTTCGCCCACAATATCGCAAAAGATCTCCTCTTCTTCCCGCAGCGGGCATTTATTGTTGAAATAGCGGTTGATATTTTTTATATCCCGGACAAGAAAGGCAATCGCCTTCGGGTGTTCGGGGGTGACCCCCTGGCCGATATCGATGATGATCGGCTCCTCGCCGTCAAAGAGGATGTTGAACTCCGAGAGGTCGGCATGGACGAGGCCTGCCTCGTTGAAGAGCGTCTTCATGGAGGAAAGGATACTTGCATAGACGGGTGTGTAGTCGTCGATCTGTGCCTGCCGGAGCTGCGGGTAGGGAATCTCGTCCTCGCCCATGAACTCTATCAACAGGATGTTGCGATCAAAAAAGACCGGCCGCGGAACCCGGATGCCCGCCTCCAGTGCCCGGGAGAGGTTGGAGTACTCCTTTTTGGTCCAGGCGAAGATGATATCCTTTTTCGAACGTTTGATGGAGGAGAACCGCGGGTCGCCGATGATGTAGTCGGAGATGGACCGGAAGTTTGCGGACTGGATGCGGTAGATTTTGATCGCGAGGGGAAACTCCTCCCCCTCGCCGTAAAAGACATTTGCCTCCTTGCCCGTGGAGATCGATCCGCCGATCACCTTTAGCTTGCCTTTGTGGACGAGACGGTAGAGGGCAAGAAGGGTGGTCTCGTCAAAGACATTCTCCTCGACCTTGAAGTTGTCGGCGTCTTTGATGCGGACCCCCATCTTCTCGATCTCGCGGTCAAAGCGGTCTCGCATGCGGTCACGGTTTTCCATGGTTCCTCGTTTCGTCCGGTAATGCTCGTGTATGCCGGGGGCCTCTACTCAGGCCGGTTGTTGTTCATATACTCGCGGGCGCCCTCGAGCACCCCGACAAGCCCGCCCGCAACGGCGGCCTTCAGGTCGGCGGGGTGAATAGTCCCCGCCGCATAGGCGCCCTCCATCTCCTCGTAGGAGAAGAACTCCACATCGCCGCCGAACTTCTCCGGCCGGTGCATCGTGACGGTTCCCGCCCGGGGGAACACATGGTATTTCAGGACCTGAAGGACGGGGTTCTCCTCGATTTCAGGTGGGCAGAAGGCCTTCTTCACCTTCTTCGTGATGACCTCCTCCGGGTCGGCGACGGAGATGTAGTTCTGTGCGGACGAGGACATCTTCTTCCCGTCGAGCCCGTTGAGGATGGGGGTGTGGATGCAGAGCGGCGCCTTCACGCCTATGGTGGGGAGGTTCTCCCGTGCAAGCATATGGATTTTGCGCTGGTCGATCCCGCCTGCTGCTGCGTCGACATTCAGGTGGGCGATATCGACCATCTGCATGATGGGATAGACCATCTGGGAGACCATCGGGTTGTCCATCTGGCGGCCGACCTCGTCCATCGAGCGGGTGGCCCGCTTCAAACTGATTTTCTGGGAGAGGCGCAGCACGTCGAGCTGGTAGTCGGGCGAGAGCTGGAACTCGGAGCCGAGGACGAACTCAACGCCGGTGAGGCCGACCGCCTCGAAACAACGCCGGTTATAGTCCGCAAGTTCACGTACTTCCTCCATGGTTCCCTTGCGGTTCAGGTATGCATGGAGGTCTGCAAGGAGCACGACGACGTCGAAGCCCGCGTCCCTGAGGTCCATGAGTTTATTGATGGTGACGAGGTGGCCGAGGTGGATCTCACCGGAGGGCTCGTAGCCCGCGTAGACCCGTTTCGTCTCCTGGGCAAGGACGCTTCTTAGCTCCTCTTCGGTGATGACTTCGACCGTATTTCTCGTTGCTAGTTCGTAATCATCCATGCTGCTATGCGTTGGATTCCTGCCGCATTAATGGTTGCTCTCAAGTGAGGAGAGGAAACGATTCGCAGGCAATTCGGCGGATTTTTTAAAAGATGGATTTTGGTTTCATTCTTAAGGGTGACTTTCTTATCCTGCCGGGCGGCGCCCCAGCTCCTGTCGTATGGCCGGCTTTGGCAGGATAGCAGAGGTATCCCGGAGGGGCGGGGATAGTGTCTCTTTTCTGACACCAAAGGTTTTGAGAGCAAAGTTCCTTTGCTATTCAGGACTACAAAGCGGAACAGTTCATAAGCGTAATTTCAGAATTAGATGAGAGATGGAAAAAAGGGATTATTTATTTCTGCCAAGGAAGTAATAGGCAATCGCACCGAATATGCCAAAGATCAGTGCAAGCAAAATCCAGATAATTTTCCATAGAGTGGTAAGTCCCTTGTTTTGCGTAAGGACATCATAGATCACCCAGATAACGGCGATCAATACAATTATTCCCCAGATTGTTCCTATCATAAATGGATAACTCCTTTTTTAAGAAGATTGCTTTAAAAATATATTAAAATATCTGAAAAATTCATCAACGGGCAATGACCCTGCCTCTTTTTCTCCTATCAATCCCAATCCGTGGCCTCAATAATCCAAAGGCTTAGATCTACAAAAATTTCTGAACGGTGAATGCATCCAGGGTATCGAATGAATACGCGAAGCTCATGCTCGATCCTCTACCGACTCCCTGGATATTCAGCCATTCTTATTCAAAGAGCAATTGGCCTGGAGGCAATAATTCATTTTAGCTTCAGATAGGATTTTTGAGAGCCAAAAATCCTATATCGCCTTCAGCCCGAGCGCCTCGTTCGTCATCCGGATGGACTCCCCCGCCTCCGGGGTCACCTGCATCATCGCCCGGATAGCGTCGATGTTCTCCACCACGACATCGGCTTCCTGGTGAATTGCCTGGAAGAGGTAGAGCGTGCCCTCAACGACCGAGACCGAGTCTTCGAAGACGCAGGACTCCCAGAGGTCGCTTCTGGGTCGCCCCATGTCGGAGGCAAGTTCCCTGAGCTCCGCCGTCGAGGTGATCCCGGTCGAGCCTTTTACGAGCCCGATCCGGGGGTGGCCGCGGATAAGCTCCAGGATCTCGGCCGCGTTCGCCTCATTGGCCAGCACCATCTGGAGCACGTGCATGTGCATGAAGGTCGTGGGCACGATCATCGCGGTCGTGACGATGTTGATGTCCGGCAGAACGGTCTGGACGTCCGGGCCGTGGTGCGAGGGGATCGTCACCGGGTTGAGGACGATGGCGTCGACCGGGCCCTTCTTGATGCCGCCGGGGTCGGAGCCGCGGCGGACCATCGTAGCAAAGACCGATTTTACGTCATAGGCCTCGTCGATAAGCTGGATAATCCTGCAGAGCCCCGTCGTATTACAGGAGACCACGCGGACGAAATCGGCTCCGAAGGCATCATTGTAGTTGCATGACGAGTTGAACGAGATACCCGCGACCTCGTGCTTCTCGCCGCCCTGCCAGATGGCCTTGACGCCGTAGAGCTCGTAGAGTTTTTTGTTATCCTTGCCGACACCGCCAGGCGTTGCGTCAACGACGATGTCACACTTCCTGAGCATCTCCTCCACATCACCGGCGACAGCGATCCCCGCCGCCTCGAACTTCCCCCGGTTCGCAATATCGGCGATATAGAGCGGATAGCCCCGTTCATTTGCAATGAAGGCCTCTGATGATGGTCTGGTCTTGGATACCCCCACCACTTCCATGTCCGGCTGTGCGGCGACCGCGTCGGCAACCCTCTTACCGATGGTCCCGTAACCATTGATGGCAACCCGAATCATACGTAACTGATGGCATCCGGAACGGTTAAGGACTACGGTCTGCTGCAGGTTTCGCGGATGTTTGTAAGGGCGGTTCGGATGGGATAAATAGGAGAAAATCTGTAGATCACTGATACGTGACAACGGCAGATGAGCAGAGCCACGGGCGCGAGGCGAAGGAAAGGGCCTGCCCGCAGTGCGGCGAACCGGCTCCGGATGCCGGAACGCCTATCTGCATGATATGCGGGGGACAGCTCCCGCCGCCCGGACCTGAGGGCCGAAAGGCCGCCGTCTGCCCACGATGTGGTGAGCCTGCCGTTGAGACCAAAGGGGACCTCTGCATGGTCTGCGGCATGAACCTGATGCCCCCGGACGAGCCCGCCGGGGCCGGCAGGAGCAAAAGGAGAAATCTTTCCGGCCTTCGGCGTGGTGCCTTCGCCGTTCTCTTCCTTCTCATTGCCACTGTCGCGGCGGTGGCGCTCGTCCCCTCGTTTGGGGCTTTCGCTGGCATCGGCACCGCCACCGTGGAAGGCGGAGGCAACCTGATCCTTCAGGCAAGCTCTGCGCCGGGGTCGGTCGATGTCATCTACCAGGGAACACGGGATGGTTCGCAGCCAAAGGTCCTCGAAATCGGTGTCGTCTGCCCGGGGACGGATACGGCCCTGAACCTCACCCGGTATCTCTCCCCCGAGCCGGGAACCGTATTCGGGCCGTTTCCCACAGCGGGAAAGGGCGGGTCGGTCGTCATTGTGGTGGCCCGGCCGGAGTATGCCGACGGCACGGTCGTCACCGAGACGATAGCCATCGCATAACAGTCAGGTCGTCTCCGAACACTTTTTTGCCACTCAGTGCGAGGTTTTGCCTAAGGGAAGACCATGACCGCCAGCCGGGACCGCGAATATGCCATCTGGGTCACCCCCGATGAGCTCGGGATGAAAAAGGAGATCACCATCGACGGAAAGACCGTTGTGTTTACCGTCCCGCTGCGTATCGACGGCCATGCCACCCTCCGGCTCAAAGGGCTCGGCGCTACCGAAGCGGGAGAGACGGGCAACCTCCTCATCCAGATCAATCTCATCGATGAGGTACGCGGAAGGCCGGAGACGGAGCGGAGGGGGCGGCAGGAAGACGTGTTCGGCCGGAGCAGTCCGATGTCCGGTGAACAGCCCCCCGGCGGTCGTGGATCCGGCGGCCCCACCTATAAATACCGGGTCTTTAGGAGCGGCGGCCGCGGCGGCATGTACGGGGATGTTCCCCCGACGCCCGGGCCGCCCACCCTGGATGCGAACCGGTACCGGCGGGGTGGACTGATGATCGCCGTCGGAGGCCTTCTCATCTCCGTCGCCTCCTATGCACAGCTTTTTCCCATCGCGCCCTATTGGGGAGCCCTCGTTGCCATCGCTGGCCTGTTCCTTGCCCTCTACAAAAAATGATGGAATTTTGAACCTGCCGCAGGACCAAAATCATCTGCTCTACCCTTTAAAATTGGTGAAATAATTCCTGATATACTCCTTCTGCTCCACCATCTTCTTCTCTCCGGGGTCGCGGATCAGGTGGACGCCTGCGGACTGGAGGGCGGGGCAGAAGGGGCAGATGGAGAAGGGCACATCGTCGGCATGTTCCCTCACCGGACAGTAGGTGGTCCACCCATCCCGTGAGACCTCAAGGCCGCCGGGGAACGGCGTCCCCACCGGGTGGCCGGGCCCGTCCTCGACATACATCGCAAAACCGGCAAGCAGGTAGGTGAGGGAGAGCAGTGCGGGGTCTTTGGCGGCTGCCTGTGCCCGGCAGGCCGCAGCCGCCATGGTGCAGTAGTTCGAAAACCCATCCCGTACCCGGGGGGCGCGCCAGAGTGTGGGGGGTTCCCGGGCCATCGTCATCAGGCGGTGGTGAGTATCGAAGATCTCCCGGTGAACAGCGACAAGAAGACGGTCACGATATCTCTTCTGCATATCTGCGGTCTTTCTCTCGAAGTTTGCCATCATCCGGGTGAGGGCGTCGTGCGGATATGCAGAGGCTGCCTCTGCAACCGCAGGAAGCAGGGTCTCCTTTTTCGTATGTGCCGACAGCCCGCTCCAGACCCTGAGGCACTCTTCGAGGGATGCGATGTAGTGTGGGTCCGGTGCTGCCGCCGCCTTCTCTCTCGCTGCAGGGGGCAGGGAAGCGGTGTCCATAATGATATCGATGCAGCGGCCCTGGTCCCTATCGCCCGCCCATTTTTCACCACCGGTCAGAAGATTCCGGATTTTTGTTATCAGGTCCATTGTATGCTCCTGCGCAACTGTTGCAGAGATCATCTGCAGGAAAGGGAAATAACGTATGGAAGTGCCCCGCTAAGGAGGAAATGTCCCGGGGATCCTACCGGAGGTGCAGGAAACGGCACGCATGGAACAGATCTATGTGACGGGATCTCCCCCAATCAGGTCCGGGTGCTGTCCGTGGGGAAGGGGTGTGAAGGATCCCCGAGAGACCGTGTAGTCATCTATATTGGGAAACTCTACCAATTCTTGTTGAATGAAACGCAGTTCATATGCCATGATCCCCGCAGCGCTCCTTCTCGCGATTGCTTTGCTGGTGTCGCCTGCGGCGGCGGTCATGGAGCTTGAGGAGAACCGGAGCGTAGCGGTTGAAGGAGCGGTGGCAATAGGCGCCCTCCTCGCACAGGAGGACGGCGGGCTTATTGCCGCCGGAGCCTCAGGGGCGGGCCCTGCCCTCTGGTTTATCGGGCCCGGGGGGTCGATCACCGGGAATGTGACGGTCAGCGCCGGAAACGCGACGGTTCTTCGCTACATTGATCGTGCCCCGGACGGAACGCTGCTCCTCTTCACCGATGCCTTTGAGCTGGTAAGGACCGATCAGGCAGGCACGCTCCTCTGGTCCTGGCATGTCCCGTACGGTGAGGTGTCAGGGCTCGATACGGCAGACGGCTGCACCTATATTGCATCGAACTATCTCCACCCGATGCTATACAGGGTCGAGCCTGACGGGACGGAGGAATGGAACCATACCTATGCGGATACCTCGGGGGTGGGGTATGCGCGCCTGACGACGGTCAGGGCGCTTCCCGAGGGGGGATTTGCGGCGGCAGGCTACGTTCAGCCCCTCACGGACGACACGGATCCCACCGGGCTCCTCCTTCTGGGAAGTGCGGACGGTTCCATGGCAGGTGAGGTGCGCTATGGTCACGAGAAGATCGGGTACATCACCTCACTCCACCTCCGTCCGGACGGCGGCTTTCTGGCAACTGCGCTCGGAACGGACGGGGTAACCCCTTCGCTGCTCCGTCTCTCCCCCGAAGGAAAGGTCGAGGGGATCACCGGGTTCGGCAAACGCCTCGAGATTGCCTACTGGGCAGCGGCCGCACCGGATGGTGGGGCTTACGTCCTTGGTTATGATAGTGATGTGATCACCGGAAAACCCCAGTACCTGCTTCTTGGCCTCGGTGAGGAGGGGAACCAGGCATGGATGCAGTGGTTCGGCGATACCCGGGTGACGGCGGTTGCGGATTATGGTGATGGCGGTGTTGCCATTGCCACCGATGCCGGCGATGTCGCCGTCTACCTCCCCAGTACAGCGGAGGGCATTCATGAGGTCACCGACTGGTGGTTGATTATTTTCATGA
>DSBQ01000023.1 GCA_011045995.1 Methanoculleus sp.
GTGACCGAAGTCGCGATGGGTGACGAGTGGTCTACCGGCGGCAGCCCGGTCGACGTTACTGTCTCTGCTGGTGAAACCTGTGCCTACGCACTGATCGAGAACACGTTCGTCCCCGGGTGCCTCGAGATTACAAAGGTCGTTGACTGGGGCTGCGTAGTACCAGACGAATCTCAGGAGTTCACCGTTAATGTGACCGGACCTGAGGGCTACTTCGCGAGCCTTACGTTCGGCTACGATGGCGACACGAAGACCCTCCTGAACCTGACACCCGGCGAGTACTTCATCACTGAAGAGGATCCCGGCTGCGACTGGACGGTTGACATCAACAGTTCACCGGTAATGGTGAATCCAGGCGAATTCTGTGCAGCGGTTACGGTGACTAACACCTACCAGCCTGTTGCCATCGGCGACTATGTCTGGAATGACCTGAATGCAAACGGCATCCAGGATGCCGGCGAACTTGGTATACCGGGTGTGACCGTTGAGCTGTACCAGTGTGGTGATGCCACTCCTGTTAGCACAACCACGACTGACGCAAACGGCTACTACCTGTTTGACTGCCTGAAGTCCGGTGACTACTATGTCACGTTCATCCTGCCCGAGGGAGGCTGGGTCTTCAGCCCGCAGGACCAGGGTATGGACGATGCACTTGACAGCGACGCCGACCGGGCGACCGGTATGACCATCTGCACTTCCCTCGAATGCGGGGAGACCGACCTGACGTGGGATGCCGGAATGTATATGCCCGGTGAAGAATGGTGCGGCCTGACCATTGGATTCTGGAAGAACAATGTGGGCAAGTTTATTGGCAACAAGAAGAACGGCCGGCAGGTGTCGGATAAATTCTTCAATGACATAGATGAAAAAACGTTCTTCGATGACATATACGACTGCGGTTCGTGGGATGATGTCTATAAACGGCTTGCCAAATTCGATGCATCCAGCGCAGAGGAGAAGGCCATTGCCCAGATGTTCGCGATGAAGCTCACATCGGCGTATAGCGAGGGCGGAGTCGTATACTTCGTCGATTACTCGAGATACCCGTATGACAGCGATTGCTACGAAATTCTGACAGCAGCCTCTGATTACCTTGGTGCAAACCCCATGTATGTCCAGGACCTCTGGTCGTATGTGATGGATCTCTACGACGATGGAGATTACTCTGAAGCACAGGAGCTGGCAGACTGCATCAACAACTACAAGTGGGGATGTGAAGACTACGACGAAAACGGGATGCTCTGCATCGATGACAGCTGCACAGCAACATCGAATGATGAGCTTGCCTACATCGCGTTATCATAACACCCGCCTGATGTGAGGTGAGAACCCCCCCCTCACCCACGAAATTTATTTTTTTAATTTATGGGATGATATTCAGCCGCATTTTTCTGACAAAATGAACGGAAGGGGGTATTACATCTCTCATCCCTGATGCCCGAAAGCAGTAATTTTTGTCAGTTTGGATATCTTGATACCATGAATCCGATATGATTATGAGAAATCCTTATCCTTCCGGCATTTTGGATAAAGGCGAAGGGTGCTCACGACAATGGGGGGGAGAATGGTATGAGCATCCCGTTTCCTCAAATCCATGCTGAGAACTGCAATCTCGATCGATGCTTCCGGCATAAAACTGGAGAAGAAAACAGATCTGAGAAATGACACGGGAAATCAAGGATTTCCCTGACGGAAAACTGCAAGACATTTTCCGTTCATCCAAAAATGGATATATGATAAATATATGGTGAAATTATTTCCTTGATGAATGAGCAGGTGATTTTTTATCGTTATCCGGATATCTTCTCATGATGAATAAGTGGATTTGGCTCGTTGGAATCTTGATCTTACTTACCTGCACCGGCGCTGCGGCCGCTCAGGATACCGGGGGGGAATATTATGCCCTCCTGTTCTCCTCGAATGGATGCGGTTCCTGTGGACCTGCGGATATGTACGTCTTTACCAACCTCACGCAACAGTATCCCGAGCTGGTGGTGGTCGATTACGAACTCTCCGGACACCCGGTCAATGGCATGGTGAACCGCAAATTCTCAGAATTGTATGGTGTCAGTCAGAGCGTTCCCCATGTAATCCTCGGGGAGAATCTTACCTTCCTTGGAAGAAATGCCATCGTCACCGCTATCGCCCCCATCCTCGACGCACAGAGAAACGGCACCCCTCCCGCGTCCGGTTCCCTGCTGCGCTTTGCGACGCTCGACCTCTCGTCCCTGGAAGGGTACCCGAAAATATGGCGGGCGAACCGGGTCCTGATCTTCGAGGACGGGGGGGCGGACGCGGCGTTCCTGAAGGAGGTGATCACCACTCCGAATATCAATACGGCGCTCTCCGGCCGCCAGTATGAGGTAATCAGCCCGCCCCCCATCCGGGTCGGAAAACAGAACATCACCTTCGAGCATGCCGTCCGCGTCGAGGGATGGGTGGTCCAGTGGAATAGTGTGGACATGCCGTCGGATGCGAACAATTCTGTTGCAACGCCCTTGTCCGTTTGGGGGGCAGTCTGTGCCATGGCGGCAGTGGCTGCGGCCGGGATGAGAAGGTAAAGAAACCGAATGCATGGTTATTAATTTGTATTTGCTGTAGGGGGGCTGTGTTTATTCCGTTTGTTCGAGGGAATATCTAAATAATCTTCAAAGAAGAACTCTGCTCTCTCCCTTTTTCCAAACTAACTTTAGTATCAATGAAACATGTTTCCGTTCCGTTAGGAGGGCTGGTCTTCCCCTTGTCCTCCTCTCCAGCCTCACTTGTCTGGTGGCTGTCTTACCCTCAATTCATGTGATTGTGGGTGTGGTAAATTTTCTCAATTCAAGAGAGAATTCTCCTGCCATGACCCGTGAACAAGAAATCAAATCTGAAAAATAAAAGGATCGAAAAATGGGGATTTGGGAATATAGTCTCAGGCGCTTTGAACATTGCGCCCGAACAGATAGATGCCCCCCCTGTTCCCGAGGAAGGTGGCATTCTGTTCGAGCCACTGAAGCGAATCTCCATCAGGGTTTGCCGCGTTGATATCGCCGGTCAGGACATAATACGTCGGAGTGCCTGCATGCTCCTTATCAATGGAAACAAGAACGTTTGCCCGTGAAGCCTCATATTCAAGTGTGCCGTCTGTGCTGTTATTGTAGTAGTAATTGAAGGGGAGCGTCATGTATCCCGGCATCACCACCACTATGTCGCCTTTACCGGTCATGCCGCTAAAATCAGCAGAAAATCCTCTCCAATCATTCTTGGAATATCCACTATAATACGGAATCAGTGCCGGAAGATTCAGAATGAATATGATGGCAAGAACGACGGCTACAATCTTAATGGGGCTGATACCCATTGGGACGAATTCAAGGGCAGCTGCGATGGCGATGAAATACAGGGGCATTAAAAATATCATGTACCTAGGGCTCATCGGCATTCTCCCTGACAGGAAGAGGCCGATAATGAACGGAAGGGTCATCATAAATACTGTGAGGAGTGCCAGCTGTTTATCGTGCATGGAGATCCAGAAAACTCCAAATATTGCTCCGATAATGAATAGAGCGGTAATGGAAAGATTTCCTCCGGAAATTTGTGTGATTGTTGTAGCTATGACATTCAATCCGGATATTCCCTAGGTCGGAGGAGTTGCAATTCTGTTAATTAATACGCTGATCCCTGCATAGAGCATCGGTGAGGCGATTATTGCAAAGGCAGCAAGTCCTGCCAGCCATGGCACCAGACTTTTCGGGGACTGCAGGTAGTTTTTGAATCCAACAACCAGAGCATGAAAGAATATGATTCCGATGCCAAATATGACAAAAAAATGCGACCAAATCGCAAGAGCGGAGAATGCCCCAAAGAGAATCCAGCATTTAATATCATTTTCTTTTAGTGACTGAAGATAGAAAATTAATGCAATCGTGAAGAAAAACAGCATTATGGTATACGCTCGGGCCTCCTGCGAATAGAAGATATGATATGATGAGAATGCCAGCAGACCGGCAGCAATGATGCCGTTTTTTTGGTTCAAAGCTTCTTTTCCAAGAATATAGATTGCTGGAACTGTGAGAGTGCCAAAGAGTGCAGGTACAAACCTGAGAACAGTTTCTCCCTCTCCGAAACTCAGCATGAAATGCTCAAGGTAATAGAAGAGTGGAGGGTTGACTTCTCCCTGATCGATTAGGTCAAATATCCCTGAAAGACTGTTACGTGCAAAATCAAGGGTGCATGCCTCATCCAGCCAAATGGAATTGAATCCAAGGTGGTAAAATCGTAGAATGCCTGCGAATATTGTCAAAGCGACAAGTATCAGGAGACATCGGTCATGCAAAATCTGTTTTTTAATGGATTCAAAGGACAGTAACTTTGCCATGTTGGTTATTTCTTCCGTTTTTTTCTTTTCGGGATGATCTTTGGAATGATTATTTCCCATATTTTTTTGTTTTGACTGATGCTCTTGAATATTCCTGTTTTTATCTTTTTTTGCCATTAATTTTTAGTTGAAAGGATCTCAAATATAATTTTTTATTTAAAAAAAGACAAAAAATTCTAAAAGGGATAGGGAGTATCAGAATCATCCCGGCTTTTCTGTGCCCGAAACAGTGCGGTATTAAGGTGGACGCCATCTCTCGGGGTGAATGTCCAAAACTCCTCATCGTTCCAGTACGTCTCGAATGTCGCCTCGATCTTGCTGATAATGTCCCGTGCATCCTGTTCGGTTACCTTGACATTCCATTCAAGACCGCTGGTGATGGCGGGATTCGAGAGATTTGTCGATCCGACATATTCCGTTGAAAAGCCACTTGCCCGGTAAAAATAGTACGACTTGGCATGCAATCGTGTCCGCTCGGTATCGTAGGATATCTTCACTTCCGTATTGGGCAGAGATGCAAGAAATTCGACCGCCTTGGCGTCAGTGGCGCCCATGTAGGAGGTGCTATTACCCGCAGTTTCCCGCGGTGGGTAAAGGATTGCAGCTCCTCCATCAGGAGGCGAATACCGTTCCATTTAATAAAGGAAATAAGCATATCGATCCGATCCGCAGAGGCCATCTCCCGTTTCAGCTCACTTGCCATGCTGGGTTCGTATGGTGAACCGGTAAAGAGGCTGCTCTGGGAAATGGAGGTAACCGGCCGTGGAAGCGGGGCTCGTTTCTGCCCCGGGACGGTTCCGGAAACAGGAGTCAGAGACCGGAGGATTTCGGCATCCGACAATAGTTCACATAAATGAAATGAATCATCAGCCGTCACCTCTGTCAGATATGTGACGACCGCATTGCAGAGTGCAATCTGCTCGTCAAGAGGTCGGTGATGGTCTCTGAGAACGTGCAGGGCCTGATAAATGAGTTTTCCACAATAATTTGAGAGGATGGCACGGGCATCCTCGATGTCAAGGGAATCTTTGGCAATCTCTATGGTATCGGTGTCGAGGGTGTGGAGTCTGGCTGCAACATAAAAGTTTATGAGCTGCCCATAAATGCCGGGGGTAAGGGCCATTACCATTCCATTTGGAAGAATCGGAGAAAAACATGTCCGGTGAAAAAGAGCCATGATGATTGGTAAGATCATCGGGCAATCGGATATTCCACTCTCCCCAATATTCTGGCATTGATGCGGGAATCACCTGCCCCTCGGGCTAGAGGACGGGTCATCATCTCCGTCCGCAGACCTATGCGTCCCCTTTTCCCGAAGAAAACCCGTTATCGTGGCCGCCTGCTAAAATCAGGCCGCATGTTCAGGGGGGCAGAGCGATTTCCTTACGATATGGCCCACATTAAGAGAACGATTCCCACAATGATCGCAATACCTATGTATATGGGCTTGTATCCGTGCTCCTGCAGAATCCTACAACTTGGACTTTCACATTTCATCTCTTTCATCTCGTCACCTCATCACCATCTCATTGGCACTGAACCGTACTGTTCTCATCCATGATAGTTCTCTCCTTTCCAACAGGCGCTGCCCGGCAGGTGAATCATTCCAGCACCCCACGCATCACCGTCACCGCCCGTGCGGTCAGAAGGACATCGTTCCCGTCCACCGTCACCGTCAGCTCGCCGCCCCGCTCCGATGCCTGAAAGGCCTGAAAGTGGTCCCGGCCGGTCAGGCGCTGCCAGTACGGGCCGAGGACACAGTGGGCGGAGCCCGTCACGGGGTCCTCCGGGATGCCGAGCGAAGGAGCAAAGAACCGGGAGATGATGTCATAGCGCCCGCCGTCCGATGCGGCGGTGAGGATGATCCCCCGGACGGGAAAGCCCGCGAGCATCTTCATGTCAGGCTCTGCCGCCTCGACGAGGATGGCGCCGCCGGTCCGCACCAGCCAGTCGTAGGTGCTCACCCGGAAGTCCTCCACCGGGACGCCAAGGGCGGCTTCGAGCCCCTCCGGCACCGGTGCCGCCTCTGCGGGAAGGGCGGGAAAGGTGAGGGTGACCGTGCCCGCGTCCACCACGGCTTCGAGGTCGCCGCCGGCAGAGGAGAAGCAGATAAGCGCCCCCTCATCCTCCTCCCCCTCCTCGACAAGCACATGCGCCGCCGCACAGGTCGCGTGGCCGCAGAGGGCCACCTCTGCTGTCGGGGTGAACCAGCGGATCTCCCATCCGTAGCCCTTACGCCGGACAAACGCCGTTTCGGATTGCCGCACTTCACGGGCGACCGACTGCATCCATGCCTCGGAGACCTCCTCCTCAACAAGGCAGACCCCGGCCGGATTGCCGGCAAACGGCCGCGAGGCAAAGGCGTCCACCATACAGTACCTGCATGCCATAGCTGGCTGAGGATCAGCCCTCCGGACTAATAAAAGGTTGGTCGGCAGTCTTATCTGCCGCCGTAATAGGAGAAGAGGAGTTCGGTCACCCGCCGCACATCCTCCCCGTCCTTCCTGACGCCTGCCAGGTAGGCAGAGAAGACCTCATCGGTCACCACGTGCAGGCCGGGTTTGAAGAGGTCGGCATGCTGCTGAAGATCAAAGGACCGTGCCTCTGCTTCGGTCAGGTGAAGGGAGCTGTACTCGCCGGTGTGGGGCATATACACGGGGTTCTCCTCACGCGGGGTCCGCAGGACGAGGTCGGCAAGCGGGGTCGAGGGGATGGGCTCGGCGATGGAGACGAAGACATCATCGAGGCTGTTCATCGCAATGAAGTCCCTTGTCTCCTCGTACTCCTCTTCGGTCTCGGTCGGATACCCGACGATGAAGCTTCCCGCAACCTTCAGGCCATGTTCCCTGCAGGCCTCCACCCCCCGGGCCGCAACTTCCGCCGTCACGCCTTTGCCCATCAGCCGCAGGACGCGGTTGCTTCCCGACTCGAGCCCGAAGAAGACCCAGCCGATGGTATAGTCGCGGATCGCATCGAGGACCGTATCCGAGATGCAGTCCACCCGTATGTCCGGAGAGGAGATGTTCTTCGGACCCATGATCGCTGCCATGCCCTCCAGAAGGGCAGCAAACACCTCATCGTTCACCGCCCCGTCCGGGGAGCAGCAGTAGAGCGAGCCCGTTCCGCCGGAGACGGAGAGGCGCTTTGCCCCTGCATCCTTGAATGCCTGCACTTCGGCAAGGACGTCCCCGAGGTCCCGGCTGCGCACTGAGCGCCCGAAGAAGCGGGGGACCTGGCAGAAGGTGCAGGCGCCGATGCACCCGCGGTGCGTCTCGATATAGGCCGATGCCCCGCGGATATCCTGACTGCCGATATCGGGGGGTATGAGCGGCAGGGGCCGGTGCATGGGCGCCGGGGGTGCGGGGCCGGTGAACCGCATCGCTCCCTTATCCGTCCACGCACACCCGGAAATACCCTCATGCGGGCCTTCTTCAAGGAGCCGGAGCACCGTCTCCTCCCCCTCCCCCACACAGACCGCATCGGGGGACAGCTCACCCAGCACGATCTCCGGTGCGGCGGAGACCGGTCCTCCCACATAGACGGCACCGCCGGCGGCACGGTGGGCTGCGACGAAATGCCGGATTGCGGGGCTGATCAGGTGCTGAGTGGAGTAGAGGGAGAGGAGGACCGGGGTTGCCTCCCTGGCGGCAAGCTCAGTTTTCAGGTCTACCTCATACCCTGCGTCACGAAGCACGCCCCCGATGAGCATCGCCCCGTAGGTATGGATCTCCGGCGAGATGACGGTGACTCTCATGTACTGTATCTTTGGAATGACTGAGGCATATAACCCCTCCATGACGACAGGAACCTTGCCGACAACCGTCCGTCGGCCGGACCCCTGCATGATCCGTGCTTCAATGGGATGGAAAAAAGGTATAGTCTTTTTCCCCTGCCGCCGTGAACGATGCCGGAAAGGCAGCCAGGGAGGTAGGATTCATTGCCCCATCCGTATCATCGCCGGCGCGGGAGGGACGGGCAGCCACATGCTTTCGAAGTGCCCGGGCCACGGCAAAATACTCCTGAAATTTCTGGAAATGTCTCTTTTTCTGATGGGCACCGGGGTTTTTCGATCCCGAAAAGTGGTCCCGGTCCTGAGGAGCGCAGCAATAGGTAAAAAATCTGAAATCTCCGATATGACCTTAGAATGTTTAAAAGTGGTGAAAACGGGCCTGAAGGGATTTGAACCCCTGGCCGACGGATTAAGAGTCCGTCGCTCTTCCTGACTAAGCTACAGGCCCACCAGTTTGACCTAATTAGATGGTTTACAATTGAACATATACTTTTCGGAGATCCTTAATTATCTCAGAACAACAGAAACTTCATGTACCATGCCTGAGACGAATCCGAAAGGATCTCCAACGACGGCAACCACCGAATACCTGATCCTCGGATGCGGAAGTATCGGATACAATGTTCTCTCTGAGCTCCTCAAAGAGACTGCAGACATCGTCATCATCGATAAGGATGAACACAAGGTGCAGGATCTCAGGGACCAGAAATATGAGGCGCTCGTTCGCGACATCGGAGAGCCGGACATGCTCAGAGAGGTGCCGGCACCGCGAGTCGCCTTCATCCTTGCAAGTGACGAAAAGGGCAATCTCGCTGCCGTCAGGAGCATAAAGAACAGGTATCCATCCGCCTACGTCATCGTCAGGGCTGTTGATTCGGGGACCGTTGACCTGCTCACCGCCGTAGGAGCAGATGAAGTTCTTTACCCCCAGGAAGTGTTTGCGAAGAAAGCCGTGCACCATGCACGAAAGCTTCAGTCGTCACGCCAGGCACGCAGGCTCTATGACCTGCTTTCGGGCTGGCGGGGGACGCTGGGTATCGTCTCGCATACAAATCCCGATCCCGACACCATCTCCAGCGCGATGGCGCTGTGTGCACTGGGAAAGGCGGCCAGCAAGGGGAACCTGAACTGCCGGATTCTCTATGACGGAAAGATCGGTCACCAGGAAAACCGCGCCTTTGTGAACCTGCTTGACATCAGGATGGAGCGCATCACTCCCGATATCCTCAGGGAATGCGATTATCTCGCGATCGTCGATTCCCCCGCTCCGGGCGTCAACAACGCGCTTCCGAAGGAATCCCATGTCAATATCATCATCGACCATCACCAGAACGGTGATATAGCAAAAAACTCCGCTGATTTTGTGGATAAACGGCCCGACATGGGCGCCACCGCAAGCCTGATGACCCAGTACCTGCGGGAACTGGACATTCCCGTGGACTCCATCATTGCAACCGCTCTTTTTTACGGCATTATGGCCGACACGCGCTGTTTCCGGCGAAATACCACCCCTCAGGACCTCACCCTCGCCGCGTTTCTGCTGCCGCTGACCGAATCGGAACTTTTGGAAAAGATCACCTCCCAGTCGGTCTCGCAGGAGACCTTGGAAGTGCTCGGGAACGCGATTAAAAACCGCCGCATCCTCTCCGGCTATCTCTTCTCCAATGTGGGGTACGTGCGCAACAGGGATGCCATTCCACAGGCGGCGGAACTGTTGATCCAGCTGGAAGGGGTCAACACCTCGCTCGTCTATGGTATCACGGACAACCTGATTGCATTTTCCGCCCGCAACAAGGATGTGCGGCTCAATATCGGGCAGGCGATGGAGGAGGCGTTTGAGGGCATCGGCGATGCAGGCGGCCATTCGGCCATGGCTGCCGCAACCATCCCCCTGACGGTCTTCTCACTGGCCCGCAACAAGGACGAACTTCTGGACCTGGTCATCGACCCCATTCTCAGAAAATTTATGCACATTGTCGGTATCGAGGAAGAGGCCACGGGAAATGAGATTTGAGGAGTGGGAACCTCACTACCTCCGCATCCTGGAAACCTTTGGCTTTGACCGGGAAGGTGATGAGGATGCGGCATCGGTCGCCGCCTCTCTCACCTCCCGTGATGATACCGCCCGTCTCGAAGAGCTCTGCACGGAAAGGACGGTCACCGTCTGCGGGAATGCCCCGTGCCTGAAGAGGGAGATGTCCCGTTGTGAGGGGACCGTCTTTGCCGCCGACGCCGCCGCGGATGTCCTCTGGCGTGCGGGCATCCGTCCGGATGCGGTCTTTACGGACCTCGACGGAGCGGAGGAGAGCTTCTTTGCGATGAACCGCGAGGGCACGGTGATGGTTGTCCATGCCCACGGGGACAACATCCCCCTCGTGCGCCGGTGGGTTCCCCGGTTTGAAGGGCCTATGGTCCTTACCTGCCAGAGCCGCCCGTTCGGGCATGTGCATAACTGGGGCGGTTTCACCGACGGTGACCGTGCCGTCTTTGCCGCCGATGCCCTCGGTGCGGCACAGGTCATCATCCTCGGGTTTGATCTCGACGGCCCGGGCGTCCCTCCCATGAAGCGGGGCAAGCTCCTCTGGGCCCGCACCCTCCTTTCGCTGATCGGCTATGACCTCTGATGCCTGGATTCTCGACGGATACGTGGACGAGCCGGCCTGTTTCGGCGTGCCCCCCTACATTTCCCCCTACATCCGGTACTGCGCCGGTGTCCTCTCCTCCCACGGCTACCGTGTCCGCTATGCCACCATCGACCAGCTCCGGCAGGAACCCACCCTTCTGCAGAGATGCGACAGCGCTGCCGTCGTCGTGATGATTGCCGGGGTGACGGTGCCCGGGAAGTACCTGGGCGGCACCCCGGCGTCACTGACCGAGATCCGGCAGGTGGGTGCTGCCCTCCGCCATCCGCTTACGGTGCTGGGGGGGCCGGTGATCTTCGGGAGTTCCTCAGGCGGCGGCGAGGCCGCGGTGCGCCACGCACTATCGGGGTTCGGGCATCTCCTCGAAGGCGAGGTGCCCGGCGCCCTCGATGCGCTCCTTGCCGGCGGTGAACCGTCCGGCGATCTCTCGTATGCAGATATCGACCGCTGGGCGGTGGCAGGGGCGCCCGTTATTACGGCACATCCCTCTTTTCCCCGGGTGATGTGTGAACTTGAGACCGCGAAGGGATGTTCCCGCGCCGTCACCGGCGGGTGTTCGTTCTGCACCGAACCCTTCTACGGACTGCCGCGGCAGAGGGAGACCGCCGGCATCATAGCCGAGGTGGAGGCGCTTTCGAAGGCGGGGGCCGTTCATTTCCGTCTCGGCCGCCAGCCGGACCTCCTTGCCTACGGTTCAGTCGGCGGCGGGGAGTTTCCCCGGCCCGACCCGGAGGCCATCGACCGGCTCTTTGCCGGCATCCGCACTGCCGCTCCCTCCCTCAGGACCCTGCACATCGACAATGTCAACCCCGGAACGATTGCCCGGCATCCGGATGCTGCCTGCGGGGCACTGGCCGCCATCGTCCGCTGGCATACTCCCGGTGATGTCGCCGCCTTTGGCATGGAGACCGCCGACCCTGCCGTCGTGCAGGCCAACAACCTCAAGGCCCTCCCGGCGGATGTGATGGAGGCCGTCCGCATTGTCAATGAGGTGGGAGCCGTACGGAGGGACGGGGTGCCCGACCTGCTTCCCGGCATCAACTTCGTATGCGGCCTTGCCGGCGAGACGGAGGCAACCTACGACCTGAACGAGGCATTTTTGCATGAGCTGCTTGCAGAAGGTCTCATGGTCCGGCGGGTAAATATCCGCCAGCTGATGCCTTTTGAAGGGACGCCCGCCTGGGAACATAATACCCTCGGGGAGCATGACGCACGCTTTCGCCTCTTCAAGGAGCGGGTGCGAAAGGAGTTCGATGTCCCGATGCTCCGCCGGGTCTTCCCCGAAGGGACCTGCCTGAAGGATGTGATGGTGGAGGAGAGCGCTGCGACCAGTTTCGGCCGCCAGATGGGGTCCTACCCGATCCTCGTCGGCATCCCGCTTTCGCTTCCCGTGGGCACGGCCCTTGATGCAGTCGTCGTCTCGCATGGCATGCGGTCGGTGACGGCCCTCCCGGTCCCGGTTGCCATCAACACGATTCCCCCGTCGGCACTGAAATGGATTCCCGGCGTAGGAAAGAAACGGGTGGCCTCACTGGTCGCCCGTCGCCCCTTTGCCGATCTTTCCTCGTTTCACCGGGCGATAGGGACCGAAACGGCAGTCGACCGGTATCTCACGTTCGACGATCCTTCTTAAGAGAATTCGTGCAGGGTCAGGTTGTCATCACCCTGACTTCCTGCAGTTCCATAATTTTAAGGATATCCGACCTGGTGACGATGCCGACTACCGCCCCGTCCTTTACGACCGGTATCCTGCCGAAGGTGTTGGGGGCAAGTATCCTCAGCGCCTCGTAGAGGTCGTTTTCCGGTGCGATCGTCACCACCTCATGGGTCATGATATCCTTTGCGTGAAGGGCCTCCCTGTCGATCTGGGGGGCATTGTGGATGTCCTGCAGGGTGACCATGCCGACCAGCGCTCCCCTCTCGACGACAGGAAATCCGAGGTGACGGGTCGACTGCATGAGGGCAATCACCTCCTGGACGGGCGTATCGGGGGAGATGACCTTCACCGGCGATGCCATCGCATCTTTCACCTGCAGGCCCTTCAGGAGCAGGTTGTACCGCACCATGGTCGCCTCCTGCCCTGCTCCGAGGTAGATGAAGACTGCGATCAGGATCAGGATCAGGTTAAAGGAGAGCAGGCCGATGATCCCGAAGATGATGGCGACCACCCGGCCGATCTCGGCGGCGATCTTCGTCGCGCGTTCGATCGGAAGCCAGAAGGCGAGGATGGCCCGGAGGACACGCCCCCCGTCCATCGGGAAGGCAGGCAGGAGGTTGAAGGCGAAGAGAATGATGTTGAGGAGCCCCAGGTAGCCGAAGATATAGAAGAAAAGGCCTGCAAGAGCTGCGTTTGAGATAAACAGAATGCTTGCAAAGGCGACGCCCTCGGAGACGAGACCGATAAAGAGGCTCATGAGCGGGCCTGCGATAGCCATCGGGAGTTCGTCACGGGGGTTGGGGGATATCTCATCTTCTATCTCCGATGCGCCCCCAAGAATGAAGAGGGTGATAGACCCGACCTTCATGCCTTTGCTCAGAGCAACCCATGAGTGGGCGAGTTCATGAAGCAATACTCCCGTAAATAGCATGAACGAAAGAATCACCCCCAGAACATAGGGTAAAAATCCTGTGGTGATATATTCGGTGTTGATAGGCTCCGTAAGGCCGAATAGCTGTTCGACGAGGGCGACCGTAAGATCGATCTGGCTCCCGATGATCACGGCAAAGATCGGGATGATCAGAAAAAAGGTGAAATGTATGCGGATCGGGATGTTGCTGATCGTCCCGATCTGAATGGAACTGTCCATGGAAATGGATTATATTTTTAATATTTAATGATTATATCCTAAAACGATACGAATGAAGAGCGCAATAACGGAAATGTTCGGGATGCATGTCTATACCGACAAGGCGGTGTATGTCGGTGATGTGGACGATGTGATCATAAATGTCGACGGGAAAAAGATCGAGTCGCTGGCAGTCTCCAATCTGAACCGCGAACTCATCGAACTGAAGAATTTTAAGGGGATCAAGATCCCGTACCGCATCATTCTCGCGGTGGGCGACGTCGTTATCATCCGTCATCTCGTTGGTTCGTTCGAGAAGAAGGAGGATTAAGGCCGTTCATCTTTTTCCGGCAGGGTTCGCTGCCGGACCAATACTTTTTTCGCGTATGCCCGGCCCATACCATTGAGCGCTCCTGTTATGGAAGAAAGAGAGATTTTCAGGAACCTGACGATATTTGCACCCTTCATCGTGCGTCTCGACGGACGGGCGTTTCACCGTCTCACGAAAGACATGGGCATGCAAAAACCGTATGATGAGCGGTTCTGCCGCGCGATGACGCAGGTGTGCGGCGCCCTGATCGAGGACTCCGGTCTTGAACCCGCCTTTGCCTATACCTTTTCAGACGAGATCTCTCTCTGTTTCCTGCAGGCCCCCTTCAGGGGGCGGGTGGAGAAGATCGATTCGGTCTGCGCGGGCTTTGCCGCAAGTGCGCTGACCCTTGCCCTCGGGGTTGCCTCCCCCCTCTCCTTTGACGCCCGGATTATTCCGGTCGATGAGGCGGCGGCCTGCGCCTACTTTGACCTGCGCCAGCGTGAGGCATGGCGCAATCACATCAATGCCTACTGCCAGCAGGCACTCATCGAGGAGGGGATGAATGCATCGCAGGCGGCAAAGGAACTCAAGGGCATGAAGGCGTCTGCGATGCACAATTTCATGCACGCACGGGGGGTCAACCTTGCAAAGACACCGTCCTGGCAACGCCGCGGCATCGTTGTACGTCGCGTCCCGGTCATAAAAAAAGGGTTCAACCCGCTATCCGGGGAACAGGTGGAGGCAAGGCGCAGGGTGGTAAGAACGGAGACCGACCTCCCCCTCTTCTCCACCCCCGAAGGCGTTGCCTATATCCATTCACTCTTTTGCCCGTGAAAGGGCAATGGTGACCGGGATGCCTTCAATATCCCATTCCTTCACAAGCGCGCCCTCTCCGGCATCACCTGCAAAGGCAAAGGCGGTTGCCCTGACTTCTCCTGCAATCTCGTCTTCCCATCCCGCGAGCAGGCGCTGTACCCGCTCATCTGCGAGAGCGACCGTCGCCGTGATGAAGTCCTCGACCTTCAGGTCCATCTGGCGGCGCATCTCCTGGATCCGGCGGATCACTTCGCGGGCGTAGCCCTCTGCCTCGAGGTCGCCCGTTAGCGTCACATCGACACAGACCGTGGCGTTTGCCATCGGGGCGGCAAAGACTCCTTCAGGGAGCTTTTCCGAGAACTCCACGTGCTGTGCCGTGATGGTATACCCGCCTATTTCGGCACTTCCTGCGGTAAGAAGGGCGCCTCTCAGGGCCGACGCATCGGCCCCTTCGATTGCCGCCTTCACTTTCGGGCCTTCCTTCCCGAATTCAGGGCCGATGGCACGCATGTTGGCGGCCGCCGCCCACCCCATCTTCTCCCAGGAGCCACGGACAACCGTGACACTGCGGGCATTGGCTCGCTGGGAGGCGAGGGTGTTCATCGTCCCGATGGCCGTTTCCACGGCATCGTCGCCGGTAAGGACGGTGACCTCACCCACCGGCCAGCGGAGTTTTCGTCCGCCTTCCTGGCGTGCCGTTGCCACGGCATCATCGAAGGAGCGGATGACATCCATCCGGGCCTCAAGCCCGGCATCGATCAGCTCCTCGTCACCCGCGCACCACGGAAGCATATGGACACTCCGCGGGTCGGCTCCGGTGCGCAGGTTGTCGTAGATGTGTTCGGTCAGGTGAGGGGCGAAGGGGGCGAGCACGGTGCAGAGGCGGCGCATGACATAATACATCGTCTCGTAGGCCTGCACTTTCTCGACTGCATCCTCTTCGAGCCACATCCGCTGCCGGACGAGCTGGACATACCAGCGCGAGATATCCTCAAGGATGGTCGTAAGGATCGCACGGGTGGCCTTGTGCAGCATCCCTTCGGGTACGGCGCCGGTGACCGTACGGGCCATGCTGTTGACGCGGGAGATGATCCACCGGTCCTCTTCCGGCATCGCGGCGAGATGTTCTGCCACATACTCGCCGTTCCAGGCACCATCGGGGCCGGCCTGCGGGGCAAACCCGTCGAGGATCATGTAGGGCAGAGGGAACCGGTACACGTTCCAGAGGATATTGACCGTACGGTTGGTGGTGCGCACCCCCTCCCAGTTGAACTTCAGGTCGTCCCAGGGAGCGCTTGCGGAGAGCACATAGAGACGAAGGACATCGACGCCCACCTTTGCGATCACCTCTTCCGGGGTGACCACATTGCCGAAAGACTTGGACATCTTCCGCCCTTCGGCATCGAGGGCAAAGCCGTGCATCAGCACCTTTTTGTAGGGGGCCCGGTCGAACGCGATGGTCGAGGCGCCGAGTTGTGAGTAGAACCACCCGCGTGTCTGGTCCTGCCCCTCGGTGATGAATGCCGCGGGCCAGAGGCGTTCGAAGTCAGCGGTTTTCCGGGGGAATCCGAGGGTCGCCCAGGAGGCCATCGCCGAGTCGAACCAGACATCGAAGATGTCTTCCACCCGGCGCATCTCGCCGCCGCACATGCACGGTACGGTGATTGCATCGACGTAGGGCCGGTGCGGGTCGGTCAGGTCCGTACCTGCCGCCTCATTGAGCTCGGCGATGGTCCCGAAGACGCGGCGGGCATCACAGAGGGGACACTGCCAGACCGGGATGGGGATGCCCCAGTACCGCTGGCGTGAGATGCACCAGTCGCGGGCATCGGCAACAAAGTCATGGAACCGGGCAGACCCTGCCCACTCGGGTTTCCACTCGACCTTCGTGATCTCATTGAGGAGCTTTTCTTTTATGGCGGGAATGGCGAGGAACCACTGTTCGGTGGAGATCATGATGATGGGGGTCTTGCACCGCCAGCAGTGGCCATACCGGTGGACGATGGTGGTCTGTGCCAAAAGATGGTCGCCGAGGGCGTCCATGACGGCCCGGTCGGCGTCCTTGACGAAGGTGCCGGCAAAGATGCCTGCCTCTTCGGTGTAGGTTCCCGAGTGGTCCACCGGGCAGACGGAGGCAAGACCCTCGCGCTGGCCGACCAGAGAGTCATCCCACCCATGCCCGGGAGCTATGTGCACGAGGCCGGTGTTCTCCATGGTCACAAAGTCCGCGGCAACGACACGGTGGGCAATCTCCTTTTGCATGGGAACGGCATCCACGAGCGGTGAGTCGTAGGCTGTTCCGACGAGGTCGGCACCGGTGACGGTTTTGAGCACGGAAAAGTCCTGGTAGCGTCCTTTCCGGAGGACATCTTCCGCGAGGGGTTCGCCGATCCAGAGAATCTCTTCCCTCCCGTTCTTAACGGCCCTGACCTGTGCATAGACAAAGTTCACATCGACCGCGACCGCGACGTTTGCGGGAAGGGTCCAGGGGGTGGTGGTCCATATGACGAGGTATTCGGACTCACGGCCCTGTACGGGAAATTTCACAAAGATCGATGGGTCTTTCTCATCCCAGTATTCCACCTCGGAGTCGGCGATTGCCGTCTCGCAGCGGGGGCAGAGATTGACGACGCGGTACCCGCGCTCAAGAAGGCCCTTCTCCTCAGCGCGCTTCAGGGTCCACCATGCCGCCTCCACGTAATCCGGCGTGATGGTCTGGTACGGATTGTCAAAGTCCATCCAGACCCCGAGGGCCTTGAACTGTTCGGACATAATGTCCTTGTGTGTGATGGCAAACTCCTTGCACTGCTCGATAAACGATGCAATCCCATACTCCTCAATGTCCTTTTTCGAGGTGAAGCCGAGTTCGTGCTCCACCCGGACCTCGATGGGCAGCCCGTGCATATCGTACCCTGCACGGTCGATGACATTCTGGCCCTGCATCCGCTCATAGCGGAGTATCGAGTCCTTGATGATCTTGTTCCAAGCCGTTCCGAGGTGAATATACCCGGTCGTGTAGGGGGGCCCGTCCACGAAAAAATAGTCCGGGTCGGCGGCATGCATCTCTTTGACTTTACGATAGATATGTTCATCATTCCAGAAGGTGCGGACCGCGGACTCCACATCCCCTGCCTGATAACTGCTTGTGACCTCTTTCACCAGAATCCCTCGGAATATATACCGATAACTATTGCACGCAGGGAAACATAGGTATTTGTGTAAATGACAGGGGTGCAGGAAGGCGGGATGCGAATGGTCCAGGTGGCAGTTATCGGTGCGGGTGAGGCGAATGAAAGGGAACGGTCCGATGCCGGTGAGGTCGGCCGTCTCATCGGCCGGGCGGGGGCCGTCCTCGTCTGCGGAGGCAGAGGAGGGGTCATGGA
>DSBQ01000007.1 GCA_011045995.1 Methanoculleus sp.
GGAGGTATAGTCCCCCGTAAACCGTGTCAGGACCTGCCCCTCCTTCTTTTCCGTCCCTTCCTTTTTGAAGGTCGGCAGCATATCGCGGACGGCCCCCATAACGGTACAGGTGCCTCCGGTCATATTCCCGCAGGGCCGTGAACAGTCGCCCATGATGACGAGCGTCCCGTCCTTCATGTCGGCACCGGGCATATCGCCGGCATCGCCGTGAATGACAATTTCACCTCCGGCAAGGGCCTCTCCGGCAAAATCGCCCGCATCTCCCATGATCTCGATTCTGCCCCCCTTCATGCCGTGTTTCTCCCCGCGGTAGCCCGATCCGACGTAGTCCGCCGCATTGCCATGGCAGACGATCGTTCCGCCGCTCATCTCACGGCCAAGCCAGGAATCGGCATTGCCTTTGATCACAATCTCGCCGTCGCTCATGAAATTGCCGCAGTGCATGCCGATGTCACCCTCGATGGTGATTTTGCCTCCGTCCATATATTCCCCGATACGTTTGATATGGGAACTGTCGCCGCGGATGATGATCTCGACCTTGTCAACGGACGTTGCATGACCGTCACGCCGGATATGGAAGACATCACGGATATCGAGTTTTTTGTTCCCTTTCCAGACATGGAACGTCTGTTCCGGGCCCATGAAATTCTTCGGCACGATACATTCGGCCTCAATCGGCAGATTGGGGCGATGGCGCTCCCTCACTTCCATGATCACTTTCATAGCGACGTCTCCGTTTCAATGCAGATGTGCCTCTTCACGTACTCTTCCTGGACAGGATAGTTCGCCATTCGTATGGAATAGTACTTGTTGAAACTGTCAATGAACGCGGGATCCCGGCCCATGTCATAGTTGTCGGAAACCCGTGGCCGCACCCAGAAGGTCCGGTTCGAGTGGTCAACCGAACAGGAGCCCTTGCGGGAGACCACATGCCCCATTTTGATGGTATAGTCGGTCGTGGCAAACCCGTTGATAATCGTTTCATACTCCTTCGACGGGTCTGTCGAGGAGACGTCGATGGGGTAGATGGCAATATCCGCATCTGCACCCGGCGCAAGGTGCCCCTTCCCGTGATCAACGAGGCCGAGCGCCCTCGCCTGTGCCCCCCGTGTCACGATGGCAATCTCCTCCCAGTCAAATTCCCGGTCAAGAGCGGGAAGCGACACTCTCGATTCCGTTACAGGATCAACGGTGGCAAACTCCGCATCCCGGTACGTGCTGCTCATCAGGAGCGCCATCACCTCAGGGTATTTCACAAAGGGTGCGCCGTTCGGATTATCGGTTGCAAGGATGCACTGCCACGGGCTGTCAATCAGCAGGGCAAGTTCAAGCCCGATGGCCCACATGATCGCATTGACAAGGTTCTTTCTGCGGTAGAGAACAGGAATGACGCCGGAACCCGTCTCAAGCTCAACATCGTGGTTGCTCCACTTGTTGTGGTACAGCCGGTACAGGTTGAACTCCATCGGACCATCGGCCGTCATCGTCGTGGTCTTCCCGAACATCACCTGCCCGGTATCGATGACGATATGGGGTTTGGCATTCACCGATCGGGCGATATCCTCGGCCTTGGAACAGAAATCATGCCATGAAGTGCCCCCGTAGGAATGATACTGCACATGCGTGGAGTACAATGACTGTCTCTTATCATTCAGATCGGGAATCGAGTTGTACGTATCCAGTGTACAGAGATAATTCCCCGGCTTGCCGAGGTTGTTGCAGTGAAGGTGCACCGAATGGGGGAGGTTGAGCATCTCATTCGCTTCAATCATCCCGGTGATGATCTCACGAGGGGAGACATTGAAATGTTCAATCCTTTTATGGATACAGGTGGCATCATGTCCGAAGCCCCATGCTTCCGTCCCCCCGGGGTTGGTGAGTTTCACGGAAAACCCTCTCGATGCGGTGAGGTACCAAGCAATGATGCCGGCAAGACGCTTTATGTCATTGTCGTGAATGGCCTGCAGCGCCTGCCAGTTACCGTCAAAGAGTGTATTGGCCATGCAGTCCTGGAGAGGGGTATACTGGAACTCCTCGTGGGTATGCCGTGCCTCCATGGGCGCCATCGCCCCTTCCAGAAGGGTGGTATACCCCATGCGGGCATACCGGTAGCTGTTCCCGTAGGTCGTAGGCACGCTGTATCCCGAGGTGGCATGCATATCCCCTATCCGTGTCGTCCTCCCTGCACGCATGTCCTCGGGGCTCATGTACCTTCCGAAATTCACCTTCGTCCCGCATATATGGGTGTGGGAATCAATCCCGCCGGGCAGGGTCAGCATCCCGTGGGCATCGATGATTTCGGCCCCGCTCCCGACCGATTCGACGATTTTTCCGTCGCGGACGGCGATATCCATCACTTCACCGTGAATATTGTTGATGGGGTCGATGACATACCCGTTCTTTATGAGAAGTTCACTCATTGGCCCTTCACCTCCATCATCCTCTCATAGATCCGCGATAGGATCTCCGCATCGCCCGGGTAATCGGAATGCAGCACTTTATTCACCTTCAACGGGATGCCGTCCATACGGTACGCCGCCCCTTCGGCATCAATTCCCGTAACCCCCACCGGGATCTGGAGGTCGGCAACCGGCGTCGTCAGGCTCTGGAACGGATCGATTACGATGGTGGGAATGTCCTTCAGGTGCTCGACGCAGGCCCGCGGGAAATGGGCGCCCGGATCGCTTGCCACCACCAGGCAGGCGTCACATTCCTTCCTCGCAAGAATATCTATGGCAGACGTCTCCCCGGGATTATAGAAGGCAACCCCGCGGCAGAAGTCCACGGCGTACGGGTACCCGGTCATCCAGGTGAAGACTTCATTGGACCCGTACACATTCCAGTGGCCCCGCATGGGAGTCAGCGTAAACTTCGTATGACGGTTCAGTTCGTCGACCAGTTCGATGGCATTGCTGACATTCTTGTATTTCCCCTTCACCATCGTCAGGCCGAGACCGAAGAAGAGCGCCCCGAACTTGCAGGATGTACAGAGATCAGCGACCCTGAAGAGCTGCTCCCGGCTCACGCCTGCGACCGACTCGGGAACGACGTCCCCTTTGCCGCGCACGATGGCGCGAAGGGCGGACAGGACGGCATAGTCCCCGCCGGGCTTGACGCGGACGAATTCATCGGCAATCTTTGCACTCTCCGTCTCACGGACGTCGACGACAATCACCTTGCGCTCCTTGAAGGCGTTTTCCAGGAAATACCCGTCCGCATACACCGTGTACCGGCTCATATGGCGCGGATGCCCTTCCACCGGGTTGCTCCCCCAGTAGATAATGAGATCCGCCCGGTTCTTCACCTGCCCGAGGGTGCAGCCGGGATGCCCCACCTCCTGAATGGCAAGGATCGACGGCCCGTGACAGACGGACGTGGTGCTGTCAATGACACCGCCGATGAGTTCATTCATGTGTATCCCGATACACTGGGCCTCCCCGTGCGTCCCCGACCAGCCGAACATCAGGGGACGGTCGGCATTGAGGAGTGTCTCCACCGTGTAATCGATCGCCTCTTCATAGCTGACCTTCTCCCAAGCGCCGTCTTTTTTGCGTATGGGTGTTTTCAGGCGGTTTTTGCCCATAAATTTGGCATTCCCGACGGTACAGCAGTTGTCGGCGGCGATGATCATATTGTTTTCAACGGTCAGGGTCACATCATCGCAGAGACACCCACAGAACGTACAGACCATATCCTCAATTTTCTGCATAGGGCACACCTCCCATCTCTTCCATTAGTTCTGCAGCACTCTTCCGGCGCTCGTCCGTGGGAACGATCTCCACGACGGTATCCTTGTAATCCGGCATTCCCGTGCTGTGCGTCGTCGGCGAAAGGATGGCATTGCAGTGCCGCCCGTAGGGAATAAATATCATCCCTTCCGGCAGGCCCTCGTCCGTTGCGGCCATCAGCACCACTTCACCGACCTCCGTGAACGCCTTTACCTTCTCATTCGCTTCAACACCGAGCGCCAGCATGTCCATCGGGTGCATATAACAGGTCCCGGTCTCATCGCCGTAGGCCTTTCCCAGTTTGCTCTCGATATGCTTGCCCTGGCGAACGGTACGGCCGGTATTCATGATGAACTTCATGACCTCTCCTCCCCGCCCTCTTCCAGGACGGGAGCCTCCCCGCCGCCGAGGGCACCCTGGGGGCCTTTGGGGCCGTGCACCCCCTGCACCACCCGTGCCACACGGATGGCATGATTGGGACACGATTCCTCGCATGTCTTGCAGCCGGTGCACTTCTCCGGATGAATGACCCGCATCTCGCCGCGGATGATCCGCATGATGACCTCTTCACTGGATGCCGTGCCTGTTCCCGCAAGATACGGATCGATCTCCTTGTTGACCGGGCATGCAACAGAACAGTTGCCGCAGCGCTTGCACAGCACGGTATCAATCATGACATGGAAGGCCGACACATAGGACGTCTGATCGATCTTCTGCACTTCGAGCAGTCTGCCCGTAGTAAGAACGTCCTCCGGGCACGCCTCGACACAGAGGCCGCACCGGATGCAGTGGCCAAGATAGATTCGGGGTGCCCAGGTATCCCCCTCCTGCAGGACATCAATCGCACCCGGTGACGGACAGATCATCTTACAGGCGAAGCAATGGGTGCATTCGTTCTCCGTGGTCTGAGGAAAACCCCTGAAATGAGCAGGCGTCTCCAATGGAGCGGTCTTTGCAAAGAAGAATTTCCGCAACCACTCCGCCCGGACAAATTCCTTCAGATACCATATTACCGACGAACTCATGGTTACCTCTCATTGCATGCGATACAGGGGTCCGAACTGATGTACGTCGAGGTCACATCAGCGGCCGAAAGCACTCCTATGAGCATATAATGGACGCATGCTTCTATGTTCATAATCGACGGCGTCCGGATGCCGATATCTGTCACCCTGCCGAATTCATCAGTGGTTATCTGGTACGTCAGTTCACCGCGGGGCGCCTCTCCTACCCAGCGGGACGTCCCGGCAATCACTTCACTGCCTCCCCGGATAATGCCCGGCTCCATCCGGTCCAGACACCTGCGAATAAGCTCGGTGCTCTGGAAGATCTCATCAAACCTGACCATGATGCGGGCATAGTTGTCTCCCTCGGTGTACACCACCGGGGAAAAATCAAGCCGGCGGTACGTCGGGTGGTCGAGCCGGCAGTCGTGCGCAATCCCGCTGGCCCTCGCCGTCGGCCCGACGGCATGCGCCTCGATGGCCTCATCACGGGTCAAAATCCCGATCTCTTTGCTCCTCAGTGCGATCAGGGAACCCGTGGTGAACATATGCACAAACCGGTTCAGTTCACGATCAATGGTATCGACCGCCTCCCGCAGGTACCGGGCGTCGGCGTCGGAGAGATCAAACCTGACGCCTCCGGGGATGATGTACGCACAGGTCACGCGTGCGCCGGTGATCCGTTCAAGCGCATCCATCGCCGTCTCCCGCAGGTTGAGGAGGTACATGGCAAGCGTCTCGTGTTCGATCGTGTAGCAGTAGGAATAGTTGGCGAGGACATGGCTCTGGATACGGTCAAGTTCATTGACGATGACCCGGAGATAGGCGGCACGGTCCGGCAGAGCGGTCTCGGCAATCAGTTCCATCCCTTCGATGAACACCATATTGTGAATGACCGAGCAGATGCCGCACACCCGTTCGGCCAGAAACATCACTTCCTGCCACGGGCGCCCCCGCATGATGCGTTCTATCCCTTTTTTCACATAGCCCAGTTCAATCTCGGCATTGAGCACGTACTCTCCCCGCGTTTCACATTTTATCCGGCACGGTTCCTTGAACACCGGATGGACGGGGCCAATGGGAAGGGAGACATCGACCGTTCGCTTCATGAAGCACCCCCCTCATAGTCCCTGAAGATCACCGGTGCAAGCGTGAGGATCGTTTGGATAATTTCAGTGGGGCGGGGGGGACATCCGGGGATCTCCGCTGCGATGGGGATATGTTTTCTCACGGGAGGGTCGAGATAGCTCCCCTCCCGGTTGAAGACGCACCCCGATATCGGACAGTTGCCGATGGCGACCGCCACCTTGGGCTCCGGGATCTTCTCCCAGAGCCCCATGAGCTTATCCTCCCACTGGGGAGAGAATGCGCCGGTGATGAGCAGCACATCCGCCTCCCGCGGATTATTGTGGACATAAATGCCGTATTGTTCAATATCATAGCGTGGAGCAAGACATGCAAGAATCTCAATATCGCACCCGTTGCAGGATCCCACATTGACATAGCAGACATGTATCGACTTTGATCGTACCGTATTTTTGAGGTCCTGTAAAATGCTCATCTCCGTATCATCTCCCTGATGGAATCCATTCCCGATTCATAGGCCTCGGCCTCGGGAATGCCTTCACTGATCTGAGACCGCACCCCCATCTCAACCGCCTTCATCTCCTCCGGAGGAAGCATCGGGATATACACCGTCAAAAGACGCATTCCCAGCTGGCGTTCCACCGGATCGCGTACACTGTCCTCTGCCTTCCACACCTCGTAGCGGGCGGGAATATTCTCAAGGAAGGACATGTCGCACTCATTGATCATCTTCCTCCTGAGCACCTGCCTGCCGAGCGAATAATGCACGGCAAGTTCGCTCATCACCACCTCATGAAGCGGGCTTGTTATGATGATGTATTTCATCTCCCGGAGATCTTTTTCATACAGGTATTCGGCCATCAGACAACCCCTCCTGCGGTAAGCGCGGCATAGAACACAAAGAGTGCGATACAAACCCAGAGGAGTGCCATCTCCGCCTTTTTCAGGACCGGTTCATTCTCCGCCCATACAATGCCGCCGAGTGCCGCAAGCCCGACGAGAAGGAATGCCGCTTCGGCGACCACTCCGGGTCTTAATGCAACCTGCCAGACGGCAATGAGGAGATAGACGATGACCCCTGCCGTCATGCTCTTTCGTACCACCGTCATCCGATCACCACCAGGACACCCAGCCAGACAACGAGAATACATATCGCCACCATCTGGACCGTCACCGAATCATAGGGGCTGAGCATCGGAGAGACGGCGCAGATGAACGAGAGCGACACCAGAAGCGCCAGCATCGCGACCAGCAGCAGCACCGGCCCCAACTGCCCGACGAAGATCAGCACAAATGCATACAGCAGCACGAAGGTTTTGATCGCGTCTCCTATCTGAAGCCCGGCCCGCCATACCCCGAAGTGTTCGGTCTGGTATCCGCTCACGATCTCCTTGGCCTCGACGATGGAAAACGGCCCGTAATGCATCTTCGAGAGGATGACCAGGTACATCGCAATCGCCGCAGGAAGAATTGACAGCAGGAGGGGACCGTTATCTGCCTGGTATGCCACAAGGTCCGATATCATGAGCGAACCGGTGAAGAAATAGATCCCGCCGATCACCGCAAAGAGGGGAATCTCAGAGGACGCGGATATGACGGACCGTATCCCTCCGAATTTTGCATAGGGCGAACCGGGGGAAAGGCCGACCCCGTGCTCGACCATTTTATGGAGCATGTAAATACCGAAGAGGATGAGAATGCTGCCTCCGGCAAGCACGACGTACAGTGCTGCCGTCCAGATGCCCATGGCGACCGCTATGATGCCGACATAGAGAAGAGTGCTCGCGGTCCTGGGCACCCAGGTCTCCTTGAACGAGAACTTCAGCGTATGGAGGATCTCCTGCCATATCGGGGGCCCCGGCCGCCCCTGTATGCGGGCAATGACTTTCCGGTGTATTCCCAGGAAGAGCAGCCCCATAACCACGGCAATTACCAGTTCAACCAGCATATCAATACCCCATAAACGGAAGATCGTCCTCTCCCTTTCCCAGCGTCCACCAGAGCATCATCCCGAGACAGAGAACCGGAAAAAAGACCACCAGCAGGGCGGCAGTTGCCCCCTGACCGATCAGTCCCACAAGACCGGCAGCCCATGCACCGATGACCACGATGAAAGCCGCAATCGTCATTGTCTGTACTTTCCACTTTTCCATTTTCAATCACACCGTCAGCAGAATTTCAACCACCCTGAGGAACATCAGGAGGGAGCTCACATGGATCATGATCACATAGGGGGCGCCCGGTGCCCTGAAGAGCTCGGCCTTTGCCGCGTAGAACGGCGCGATACCTTCACCCATCACACCAACGATGATCAGCATTTTGGCGATGAGCGGCATGCCGGATGCCATCGCCGAAAGCTCCCATATCGAAAGCGTTCCGGTCGTGGCAAGCGTTATTGCAGCACCGCCAAAGAGGGGAATGGTGGCGACAATCGCGATGATGCCGTAATTATAGGCGGCATCCAGCACATGCCTGCTCTTCACCGCTGCAACGATGCCGATGATGCAGACACCGACCATGCTCACAAAGAGCGTGAAGTTGAATACATCCCCGCTCACCATCGCCGCCATCGTCGCACACCCGCACGCAATCGACATGAACCGGCGGAACCGGAGCTCCTTTCCGGTCACCCCCTTGGCATAATAGGCATCCGTCCCGAAGACCACGTCAAGCTGCTGCTCCGGCCTGCTCAGGATGCAGATGAGCGTAAAGAGCAGGGCAAACCCGAAGAGGACCGCGGTATAAGGGGTGAAGTAGTTGACGATATCCCCGAACGGAAGGGCAAAGAACGGCTCGCCCGCGACACCCGCCGATGCCATTTCAGGCATTGCTCTCACCCCGCATGGCCCCGATAAGAGACATCTTTGCAACGACCTTTGCAAGAATTGCCCCTCCTGCCATCATCACGCCGAAGAACCAGTAGGATGGCGCCAGCATGAAGGTGAAGAAGGCGGCTATCCAGAGTACCCATGCATAAGCCGATACGGTTTCAACGAGCGAAAAGCGCTCCTTGTGTCCCTTGCAGAGGAAATAGAAGATCATGCCCGTCGCTGCCACCGCACCCCCGGTAAACCCGGACAGTATGATACCGAAGATGACGAGAACGGCTCCCATGATACCGGGAGCGCTGTCCATAACTTCGATGGTGAAGAGTTTTTCCGGCTGGAAAAACAGCTTCTCGCGGGTCAGGTAAATTTCCGATACTGCAAGGAGTTCGGATATCCCGACGACGAGACCGGGGATGATCAATGCCTCGGCCAGATCCGTTGCCGTCAGGGCAATGATGGCAAGGCCCGCTATCTCGGTGAGATCGGCAAGGATCAGTTTGTGGACATCATCGCGTTCTTTGAGAAATGCACTGAAGGTAAGAGCGACCCCGGCAAAGACGACGATAAGCCCGATGATATATCCGCTGATCATTCCTCCTCCCTCCTGAACAGGAACGATGCGATGGCAAAGGCAACGAAGAGAATGCTGGTCTCCGCAACCGTATCGAGTCCACGGGTATTGTAGAGGATCTCATCGATGATACCGCCGGGGTGGGTGAGAATGGTCGTTCCCATATAGGGACTCGTTGCGGCGAAGAATGCCGAGAGAGGGGTCAGGTATGACGTCACATAGCCAAGGTACGGTGAATTTTCAGGATACTGGGCCAGCACCTCCGTCCTGTTGAAGGGGTCGCCCCCCCGCTCATAGGGATTCAGGGGTGAGGTCGGGTCGATGGATTTCGGATACAGCTGTTCCTCCTCATAGCTGAGCGGTGAGACGACAAGCAGCAGGATGCCGAAGGCGGCGACCGCCACAACGACGACCGCATAGACCGTGGTCAGGTTGTCAATATCTGCAAGGTAACGCGACAGCCGGCCAATCATATCCCCGACCTCCGCTCGATGACCCGAATGAGCACTGCGGTCGCAAGGGCGGTGACCGCAACAAACGTGAGGAGGGAGATCGTTTCATTAAAAGACAGGAGAACCAGCATCAGCCCGGTTGCCGCAATCTCCACATTGATCAGCCGGTCGAGGTAGTCCCTCGTCCGGGGATAGGCGCCAGCGGCAATCCCGACGATGAGAAGGAGCAGCCCCAGTATAAGTTCCGGCGTCATCGCATCCCCCTCCTTGATGCCTGAAGCATAAATATTGTCGTGACAGGAACCACGAGGGCGATGACAATTGCCACATCCAGATACCCTTTGATGACAACAAACGGAATAACCCCGCCGGTCATGATGGCGACCCCAATCAGTTTGTCAAAAGGACTCGTTCGGAGGTAGGTCGTAAAAGCCCCGATGAGGGCTATGATGCCGAAGATGGCGATGATATACTCCATCATGTCCGCTTCACCCCTCCTGCCCATGTACTGGCAATCGCATTTGACTCCAGGGTCGATCCGACAAAGTACGCCGCAGCCGCAAACAGCGCCATGATATCCGGCACGAGAAGGACTATTGAGCCGGCGACGGCGAAATTCAGCACACTCAGGTAAAGGAGCTTTCTGGGAGTCTCCGGTTCAAGAACCACCCGGCAGGCGGCATAGAGGCCGATACCGGCACAGACCAGAACGGGTATCATGTCCGCCACCCCCAGAATTTCCCCAGGAGCCTGCTCGCCTGCACATGGGATATTCCCTGTATCGTAAGAATTGCAATGACCATTCCTGCTATGCACTCCGCTGCAGTAATGCCCGCCATCCCCAGCCCATAGACCATAAACGTCGCAAGAACGGCACCGGTCGTTCCTGCGTAGCCGGGATCATGGCAGATGCGGTTCCCGATGAATACAAGGACTGCGGCAGTAAGACCTCCGCCAACACCTGCAGCATACACACCACAGGCAGCAAGGAGCGTCCCGGCGGATGCGTCCGGTGAACATACAATATTACCCATCATGGAACCGCCGTTGAGGTCACCCCCCGCTCTGTCCACCGAGGAGGCTATGGCATCAGCACCACTCACTCCTCCTTTTTCCGGGAGCCCGAACGCTACATCGACCACAATAAAGAGAAGCCAGCACAGTACTGCCGCGATGAATATGTTGACCAGTTCACCCAGCATCGATAATCTCCAGATGTGTAGGTGTATTCACCGAAGCTGATTATATTTTTCTATTCTCACAATTTTTCTCAAAAAACCGTTTAAACCGGATTTTCCCTGTACTTCTGACCATTGTTCCATGAAAACCCGGATTGTGGACGCAAACCGGAACAGGAACAGAACGCTCCATCAACTATGCCCGGATATATTTTTTGTCGCCGTAAATGCATCGATTTGAGGCATAAATGCATGGAGAGGAGATATTCATGGAGTGAAAATATTCATCAGCAATGATTTTCAACTATGCAGAAGCATCTAGGTACAGCATCATGGGGACCCATCTGAAAAAGGCGGACCGTATCAGCATTGCGCTCATTGCCTTCGTATTACTGGTATCGTTTGTCATCTTCCTGCCTATCTTTGACGTCATCATCATCGGCATATCTCTTGCGGTCGTCGTCATGCCCCTCAAGACATGGTTCTCACGCATGATGAGCGATACCCTTGCCGCACTTCTGACCACCATTACCGTCGGCGTCTGCATCTTTGCGGCACTCGGCTTTGGCGTCTATATCATCTACGAAAACCTGGACTATCTCTCTGAGATACTGCTTATCATCATCGATGCGGTAAAAAGCATACAATTCCCCGGCTTTGCCATAGAGGAGCCTACGTCATCCGCCGCTGTCAGTGGTTTTATCGAGGCGCAGCTGCAGGTATTTGAGACAAACTTCTTCAGCTTTGTCGTTTCGTTTGCAAGCCTGATCTTCAAGGCCATCATCCTCTTCCTCGTGCTCTTCATCTTTACCTACCGGGGGGATTATCTCTGGAATGAACTTGCAAAGGGAGTGCCGGATGCCCTTTCCGGCTTCATCCTGCGCCTGAAGGAGATCGGCGTCGATACGCTCTACTCCATCTATATCGTCCACATCGCAACATCGGTCATTACGTTTCTTCTCGCGGTCCCCTTCTTCTATTTCCTCGGGTACGGCCATGTCGCCTTCTGGGCCCTGGTGGTCGCCATCTTCCAGCTGATCCCGATCGTCGGTCCGACGCTGATCATGATTTTCCTCGGGTTTTATGCGCTCTCCCTCGGCGATTACCGGTCTGCCGCCCTCATCGCCGTCATCGGCTACCCCGTGGTCTGTGCGTTGCCGGACCTGTTCTTCCGTCCGATGATGCTGGGGGAACGGTCGGGCATTCATCCGGCGATCATGTGGATCGGGTTTTTTGGCGGCATCTGGCTCCTCGGCCTCGTCGGGTTCGTCGTGGGTCCGCTCATCCTCGCCTTCCTGGTGACGGGCGGTGCCGAGTTCATCCTCATCATGAAGGCCGCAAAGAAGCGGGGGTGGCTGATGGAGGAAGGGGCGGACATCTCCACGACATCTGACACGGACACCAACTCCTGAGACCAGGGGCGGGACGATCCATTACTTTTTCGACGATCGCGATCCAGGTATTTGATTCTGGGGCCACCCCTTTTGGAATCAGCCCTGTACCCTGTCAGGGAACCAGACATGAATACCAAAGAATCAGGTACGAATCATTGCCAATAAGAGCACTTAAATTTCCGAACACAAAATACAATGATGCATCCAGCGAGGGTTGCCGAGTCGGTCAAAGGCGCCGGGTTTAGGGCCCGGTCTTGTAGAAGTTCGCGGGTTCGAATCCCTCCCCTCGCATCTAGACATGGGGTAATAGTTATCTTGTAAATTTTGAACTATTACCCTGCTTCACTTAAAGAATACAATTATTGGTAGATCAATCCAAGTCACACTTATGAAAATCCGATTTATTACTTTGATAGGTCTATTAGCAATTCTTATTGTAGCCGTTGCTTTTGCTGGATGTACTTCTGATGATTCAACCCCATCAACTGTTAAGACGTCAACCCCAACAGCCACAAAATCCACAACAATTGCTACAACTCTTCCAACAACAAAGGCAACAACAAAAGCAACTACTGTTCCAACACCAAAACCCACAACTGTAAAGTCCGCTGTTTGCGATTGTTCCGGTGATATATACAATTGTGGAGACTTTTCCAGTCATTCAGCGGCACAAGCATGTTATGATTACTGTAAGTCAATCGGAAAGGGAGATGTCCATAGATTAGACGTGGATAAAGATGGGGACGCGTGCGAAAGCCTATAGAACACATTTTTTTAGAGATGGCTTGTGGCATTCTAAATGGAAAAATATTATTTAAAATTGTAATTATTCGACATAATTCTGAATGATATTCATTAAATCGGCCCCATTCAGGGAATAGCGGTATATTGCGTTATTTTCATCTTTTACAACAAAATTGCCTGTATTTATTCCAACAAAGTATTCTGTTTTTTGTTTGTTCTCTCTTCGAACAGCAATACCATCTGTAAAGACATCAATTGACATGATTTTGCTGAGTTGGATATTTGTTGATCGCTTCGAACCTGAGAAAATAATCCTTTTATTGGTCAGGAGAAGATTTCCCCTATCAATTTCCCTTATTTCTTCATGCGATTCGCTGGAAGCGCCGAAAGCCCCAAGATTAAATGAAACGCCTTTGGCTACACGAATTCTCGGCCCTGCATACCCACCACGAGTTATACACACCGAACGTGGTTCCCTTAAGAAAATATTGTTCAGGGATAAAAGAGCGAATTCACCTTTCTTTAACATCAGATTAGGGGTTGTTTCCAGAACGGGATTGGCAACTTCCTGATCGATAGCATTGAGCCAAAGTTCGATGTCTGGGTTATCTCCATAGCTGTCCAGATTATCTCCGTATGCAAGATTTTTGATGTTTTGAGGGCTGAATGTTTGTTTTTGATATTTTAACCAAAACGGATGGCTCTTATCTCGAATATCCATTAGAACATAAACATCATCTTTCGATTTTAGAAAATCTGCACCACAATTATCACAAATATAGTGCTGTCCTTTCATCAGACCAAAAGCAATTTTCTGCTCTTCATGGTTCAATTTTCCAACCTTACAAGCAGGGCATTTTTCAAACCAAGGAATATCTAAAATCAATTTTGATTGTATTGAAGTATCGATTTGTTGTAAGGGGTTTCCGCAATTGCTACAAAAATTACCCTCATCTTCATATCCGCAATTTGAACAACGCATTAATATCGCCAATCCAGAAATTGAACAGAGAGATATAAATTAATTTCTTTTAGATTTATTTTATCAGTAAAATCATAACGCCTAAAAGATTATCAAACTGGGTTATTGGAAGCGTTTAAGGATTTCTGCGTTAGTATTGAGTGGCTTTCCTTTTCCCACAATTTGCTTAAGATAATATAAGGTTCCTTTAGAATATCCGGCCTTTTCCCAATCAGAATACGAATAGTTCTTAATTCTAATTCGCAATTCCCGCTCATTAACAAATACCTGAGGCTTCTTTACATCAAGGGCCTGTTCACTGACACTATTGGCCTCCTTCCCTATGTGAATCACACCATGCGCGACAATATGCCTCCGTTCTAGAAACCCAACATCCCCGTCAAACTTGTGTTCTGGATGGTCAAGATATTGGAGAATGGTCTTTCCTAACCGCTTGAAATATCGCGTCCCTCCCATGATCTCACCTGACTGGTAATCGATAAAGTGCCGATGAACGACTTCCTGAGATTCCTTGGAAAACGGGCAGAGAGGTTTTACAGAATTCCCGTCCTCTTCAACGGCATGAAATCCGGCAAGATAGAAACTGAACGGCTTAATCTGCTCTCTCCATTCCTTGCCCTTATTCACGGTCTTGAACCGCTTATGCACATGGGACGTGCTCACCGTAAGCCGGGACATGGCAAAGAAGTTCTCGTATTTCTCTATCAGGTCAGCCTCAGTGATGAAGCCATATTGAAGCTTCAGAATATCTTCCCATATCACACCCTGCCAGTCTTTCACATCACTGCTAAAAGGATTGGACAGATGTCCAAGACCGTGGAGCTTGTAGTCAACAAGGTTGAACATCTTCCATTTCATTGTGTAAAGGACATATCTCTTGGATGATACGCCATAGAACCAGACCTCCTCCTTCTCAGCCTTCAGAAGTCGAATGTCAAGGTCATAGGGATTGAGCGGTTCAAAATATGCTATGACATCCTGAGCCAGTTCCGGCGGGACATAGATGCTGTCAGTGTCCATATAGGCATGGCGTCCTCCCAATTCCATGACCTTGGCTTCTGCCATCGCCAGAAAGAGCCGGGACGCGGCAGTGATGAACACACCGATCATGGGACAGAAGAACCGTCCTGGCTGTTCGTATCTGCTTTCGCTGTTCTCGAATGATTCAACACCGGTGACTTCAAGGGCTGTCTTGCCGTCTTGCGGATTCAGTTCAATGAATACGCCATAGCTCATGGCATTGACAAGAATCTTCATGGCTTGGGCGCGGCTCTTCTGATGTTCGGCATCATAGCCTTCCGTCAGGCTCTGCTTAATCTTCTGCCGCTCCTCAACAAGCACCTTGACAAGCGTTTCTTGTTCTGGATGAACATCAACGCCAAGGATTGACGTTGACCTGAGTCCCGGCTGTGTGCCCTGAGGGATAAACCGGACGGCTCTGGTGATGGTCGGCACTTTCCCCGTCAGAAGAATTGACGCGATGACATCGGGGAGGGCATACCATACCTTCCCCTCATAAGTCAGGTGGTTGACGCCGACATTGAATGTCGTCCCGTCACCCTTGTAGTCCATCCGAACCGGGAGGATGTCGTCATCTGGACGTATCTGGACAAGGACATTGAAAGATGTCCAGAGTTCTTTGTCCTGTAACATTCCCAGATTGACACTGTTTACCAGCCGGATGACGTCACTGTTTGCGTCAACGCTTACGTCAACGACGACAATCTTCTCAGCTATCATGAAGGGCCAGAGGTCGAGAAGCACCGTCACTGTGGGGTACATGCTCGTAAAGTCCAACGTGGTCACTTTGACGGGAGTCTTGCGCATTCGGCATTCTGTTCTCCCCCCATAATACGCGCTCATGACGAATCCCAAGACATCCGGCGGGAAGTCTGGATTCTTCTCCATGAACGGCTGAATTCCCAACTGGTCAAGGGCATACTTCCCCATTGAAGCCGCACTGAAAATTTTCGTGATCGGTATCTGAATCTGGTAGTGGTCAAGCTCCCTGACCAGCTTCTGATAGACTTCAAAGGTGGTCTGGACATCGGCAATGAGATAGTCAATGAAGCGGTCTGTCACCCGTCCATACGTGACATCTTTCATTTTTCGTGTCGTGGTTTGCAGTTTTTCAGCCGCATTGTCAAGGGAGATATGACGGGACTGAAGGAGCGTTTCACCAAAATTTTGTACATCAAGGAAATAACCGGGAACAAAATTTTCTCCCGAGTTATTGAGCGCGGATGAGAATTTAAAGGAATATGACGGCCCTATTTTCTTGGTGATAATCGGCGGAAAATAATTTTGTTCCGAGAGTGTCAAGGTAAAACCTCCCTTATTCCCTTTTCGTGAATGTCCAGCCTTGTGTGCTATCCGGCTCAGGTCAAATGGAAGGTTAAATCCAACGCAGAGAGCTTGGTTGACGTAAACCTCAGGGTAAAAAACACCGTCAACAAACTCGTCAACCGTGTATAAACTGATTTTATTCCTCTGAGCATATGCCGATAGAATATCAGATTCCTTGGGATCGAGCATTTCAGGATCATAGAACAAGCCTTGATGCTGGCGATAGTCGTCCTGCCGTATCTGGAAGTATCCTATCGTCAGGTTCTGGTATTCATCAACGGTGGTTTCCGTGTCAAAGACAAGGACGCGGGAATGCCGGAAGGGTGGATCAGCATAGTGAAAAGATGGTCTGGATTTCTGAAAAATGGCCTTTCGTGCATAGGCTCTCACGGCTATCTTACTCATTGACTGCCACCTCATGCCCAAGGTTAATCAGAACGTTCCCGGCTTCCTTTAGCAAGGCTCCGATGGAAACGAGAATGAATGAAGTTCCCTTCCGCTTCTCACGCGGGAGCTTGTTCTGTTCATCCGTTATCTTTGCATGACAGTTTTTGCAGAGCGGAATGACTTCATCAGAGTTACTCTTTCCAATGACATGATGCATCTCTATGACTGCCGGATTACTCTCCCCGCAATATACACAACAGAGGGACAGACTTCCCGTCCGCTTCTGGCGGGCCTGAGTTCGAGCATAGATTTCTTTGTCCATCATCATCACCCCTGCCCGTCCTGATAGATTTCAAGAAATTCCGGTTCTTCCTGAGCGTCCTCTATTGCATACAGTTCGTCAAGGTCGGTTTCAAATTCATGCCGGACGCCGTTTGCATCGACAATACTTCTTCCTTTGAACCGATTCAACGCGGAAGTATCCCCCTTGTTTACGGCCTTCTTGACTGCCGCAAAGTACTTTCCAACCGTGCTTCTGTCTTTGGAGTTCGTGGTTACGATGGTGATATGACCTACACCACGCTCATAGAAGCGCATCTCCATCTGTATCCGGTCACTCTTGTTGATACGCCAATAGTTACGGGACTTATAGGCGGTCTGGCCCTGATGCCGGAGGACGTCACTCTTGCGCGCACCCGTCCGGGCCAGAGCAGGGCCGAGCCGCTCACCCTTACGCATCCCCCGCGCCACATCTGCCGCAAGCATCCGCTCCCGCCTCTGGGCGGGAGAGAGGGCCTCCCACGCTACTTGACTCAGGTCATGGTCTGATATTCTGAGATTCCTTAATTCATTCAGGCTGAGAGTTGGGAAGCGTTCATGCTTCCTGATAATCTCCCTGGCATAGCGGGACGTTCTTGGCATGGCACCCAGCCACCCTCCAAAGGTGGAGTAGTCCTGAGCAAACCGTTTCAGAGTCACTTCTTCCCCTCCATCAGCCTCAGGAGCGCATACCGGATGACCTCAGCCTGAGAGCATCCGTGCTTTTCTGCATACTGTTCCAGCCGGGACTTTAGGACGTCCGGCATAGATACGGGCATTCTGGTGCTGTTTTTCATTTTTCTCACCAGATAACCCATGTTTCTAATATCTACATAGCCACTAATTGACAGTTAGTTTGATATCAATATGGGTATCATATAAGATATATTGTAGAATAAATTGGGAGCATTCTTATGGGTATTGAGAA
>DSBQ01000062.1 GCA_011045995.1 Methanoculleus sp.
ATGTGGTATCTGTTATGAAGCCTGTCCGGAGGAAGCAATCAGCCTTGGTCTGGTTGGTGCAGTTATTCGTGGAGCAGTCGACTACGCCGAACCCGTAAACATTGACGAGAAGAAATGCTCGTATTGTGGTGTCTGCGTCGTTATGTGCCCGTTCAATGCACTCACCCTGACGATCGATGGCGAGGAAGCCCTTCCAATTGTTGAGCGTGAAGGATTCCCTGAATATGATATGGTCACAGCGATCGACCAGGAAAAGTGTATCTGCTGTACCATATGTGAAGATGTCTGCCCCCGTGATGCGATCGACCGTCAGGTCCCTGCATACGAAGGGTCGGAAGAGGGCGGCAGGAAACGCCAGACCGCACTTGAGTCAACGACGAAATTTACCGTCGACGACGAAAAGTGTACAATGTGCGGTATCTGTGGAGACCTCTGCCCTGCAATTGATGTAAAGCGCAAGCCCTTCAGCGCCGAATCCGGCAAGGTTGAGGGAGAAGTTGTCTGGGACGAAGAGCTTTGTGACGGCTGTATGGTCTGTGTCGAGGCATGCCCCGAGGAAGCAATCACCCTTGAGCGCGATGTCACCTCCGGAAAACTCGATGGGACCGTTTCGATCATGGACGAGAACTGCTGCACCTGCCGCTGGTGTGCCGTCAACTGTCCGACCGAGGCTATTACCGTTGAGAAGATCTTCGAGGGTGACATTGAGTTTAATGCCGAGAAGTGCCCCTCCGGGTGCTCGACGTGTGTCGAGGTATGTCCGGCAAACGCAATTTACCTCCCGTCTGCAAAGCCTGCAAATGAGCTCAGAGGCGTTCAGGAGCCCGTTATTGCCGTCAACAAGGATTTCTGTATCCTCTGTGGTGCATGTGTCAATGCGTGCCCGGGTGAAGATATCATTACCCTGAAGCGCACGGGCATCCGCATCAAAGGCAAGGAGACCGACCTCTTCCTGAAGATTAAGGACAAGCTCTGTACGCCGCGTACCTCAATGGTCAAAGAGGGCACAGCTGACAAGGTTGAGCTTAAAATGGTGAAAACCGAGTGAGGGAGAAGGAAATGGCAACTGAGAAAAATTACGGTAATCCCGAACTGGAAGCGAAACTCAGGGACCGGTACCTCTACACGGATGATACCAATCCCGAATTCCTTAACGATGTTAAGAAAGTGAGCCGCACGATTGCGCACATGTGTTACCAGTGCGGTACATGTACCGGGTCCTGTCCGTCCGCACCGAGGAGTTCCTACCGGATACGCCTCTTCATGCGCCGCGGGGTCCTCGGTCTCGAGAAGGAAGCACTGAATGACCCGGATCTCTGGCTCTGTACAACCTGTTATTCATGTACGGACCGCTGCCCGCGTGATATTGCGCCGACTGACGTTATCATGGCAATGAGGAACCTTGCCTTCAAGTACGACATTGTGCCGCGCAACTTCCTCAAGACCGTGCAGCTCATCTACACCACCGGCCACGGTGTACCGAACAACGATGTTAACAGGTCAGCCCGTGAGAAGCTTGGCCTGAGCAGAGATCCACCAACGACGCACAGTTATCCGGAATTTATGCCGGGTATCCAGAAAATTATCGACCACTACAAGCTGAAAGAGAATGCTGACAGGATTCTCGCCGAGGAGGGTCAATAATATGGCAGAAAGCAAACACCAATACGCATTTTTCCTTGGCTGCATCGCACCCAACCGGTACCCCGGATGCGAGTCTGCTGCGATCAAAACCAGTGCGAAGGTCGGCATCGAACTCCTTCCACTGAAGGGTGCAGGCTGCTGTCCGGCACCTGGTGCATTTGGTTCAATTGACCTGAACGTCTTTTACGCCCTTGCAGCACGCAACCTTGTACTTGCCGAACAGATGAACATGGACATCACGCTCATCTGCAACGGATGCTACAAGTCCATCTGGGAAGTCAACCATATCCTCAAGCACAACGACGAACTCCGTGACGGCGTGAACGAAGTGCTCAAGGAGGTAGATATGGAATTCAAGGGCAGCATCGATGTCTGGCACCTTGCCGAGCTCTACTACGATCCCAAGATCTGTGGAGTTAACAAGTTGGCAGCATCAGTGACCCGTCCCCTGACCGGCACAAAGATTGCGGTCCACTATGGCTGCCACCTGATGAAGCCGGGCAAGGAACGCCACTTCGGTGACACAGAAAACCCCATGTGGATCGATGAGCTTGTCGAGGCGCTCGGTGCCGAGGCAGTTCAGTACCGCAATAAGATGCAGTGCTGTGGTGCCGGTGGCGGTGTCCGTGGCTATGACCTCACCCACTCGCTCGATATCACGAATGAGAAGCTGATCAACGTAACCGAAGTCGGTGCGGATGCAATCACTGAAGTCTGTCCGTTCTGTCAGCTTCAGTATGACCGCGGTCAGATTGAGATCGAGGAGAAATTCGGAAAGACGTATGGCATTCCGGTTCTTCACTTCAATGAACTCCTCGGCCTTGCCCAGGGCATGAGCCCGCAGGAGCTTGCGCTCGACCTGCATGGTATCGACTGCAAACCATTCCTGGAGAAGATCCTGTAAGAGGTGTGATGAATGGCTGAAGCAAAAGAACAACCAAGAATTGGTGTATTCATCTGTCACTGTGGTACAAACATCGCAGGTTCCCTCTCGATTGAAGAGGTCAAGGAATATGCAATGACCCTTCCAGGCGTCGTTGTCGCAGAGGAATACCAGTATATGTGCTCCACTCCCGGACAGAGCATTATCGTCGACGCAATTGCAGAGCACAACCTCAACGGCGTGGTCGTTGCGGCCTGCTCTCCGCGTCTTCACGAGCCGACCTTCCGTATCGCAACTCAGGAGGGCGGCCTGAACAAGTTCCGGTTCGAGATGGCAAATATCCGTGACCAGAACTCCTGGGTTCACATGCATGACTGGGAAGGTGCAACCTCGAAGGCAAAGGACCAGGTCCGTATTGCCGTTGCAAAGGCCCGTATGCTTGAGGATCTCGAGCCGAAGAGCGTTCCGGTCGAACACGCCGCACTCGTTGTGGGTGCCGGTGTCGGTGGTATGCAGGCAGCACTCGACCTAGCAAGTGCCGGTATCAAGACCTACCTCGTAGAGAAAAACCCGACAATCGGTGGACGCATGTCCCAGCTCGACAAGACCTTCCCGACACTCGACTGTTCACAGTGTATCCTCACCCCGAAGATGGTGGATGTCGGACGTCACCCGAACATCGAGCTCATGACCTATACCGAGGTCGAGAATGTCGAGGGGTACATCGGCAACTTCACGATCACGCTGAGAAAGAAGGCACGCGGTGTCCTCACTCCAGCCGAGGCAGAAGCACGCGGCATTGTCGGCGGTGGCTGTAATGGCTGCGGTGACTGTGCAGAAGTATGTCCCGTCATCAAGCCGAACCCGTTCGAACTCGGTATGGCCCCGAGAAAGGCGATCTACATCTATCACCCGCAGGTAAACCCGCTGCTGTACACCGTTGACTTCGACTCCTGCATTAAATGCGGTCTTTGTGTTACTGCATGCGGTGAAGAGAAGAAGGCAATCGACCTTGATGTTGTGGACACGTTCGAGCAGGTCAGAGTCGGTACCTGTATCCTTGCAATCGGATATGATCTCATTCCAATCGAGGGGAAGAAAGAGTGGGGGTACAAGCGGTATGACAATGTCATCACCGGGCTTGAATTCGAGCGCCTGATCTGTGCATCAGGACCTACCGGTGGAAAGCTTATTCGTCCGTCCGACGGCCAGATCCCGAAGAAGATCGGGTTCGTGCTCTGTGCAGGATCACGTGACAACACCGGCGGTGTCGCAAAGCCGTACTGTTCCAGGTTCTGCTGTATGTACTCGCTCAAGCATGCCCACCAGATCATGGAAAAGATCCCTGGTGCCGTGCCGTACCTCTTCTACATGGATATCAGGTCCTTTGGGAAGATGTACGAGGAGTTCTACTACCGTATCCAGAACGAGGGTGCAAAGTTCATCCGTGGACGTGTGGCAAACATTCTCGAAGACCCGACGAGCAAGAACCTGACCGTCTTCACCGAGGACACACTTCTCGGAAGGCCGCTCAGCCTTGAGATGGATATGGTCGTCCTTGCAGCAGCAATCCAGCCAAAACCCGAGGCAGAGCGTATCCGCCAGATGTTTGGGGTCTCCAAGTCCCAGGACGGCTGGCTCCTTGAGGCTCACCCGAAACTCAACCCGTGTGGCACTACGACCGCAGGTATCTACCTTGCCGGTGTCTGCCAGGGACCGAAAGACATTCCCGATACGGTGGCACAGGCAGAGGGTGCGGCATCTGCGGCATCTATCCCTATCCACATAGGAGAAGTCCAGCTCGAGCCGTACTTCGCCCAGTGCATAGAGGAGCTTTGTGCAGGCTGTGGCATGTGTGTCAACCTGTGTCCGTACGGCGCACTTGACCTTGTTGAGAAGGACGGCCGCGATGTCATGGAAGTAACAGAAGCCAAGTGCAAGGGCTGTGGAACCTGTGGAGGATTCTGTCCCGGCGGTGCCATCAAGATGCAGCACTTTACCTCACCGCAGATCTGTGCTCAGATTGATGCATTCCTTCTCGAAGGAGGCGAACAGTAATGGCAGACGAGAACTGGAACCCGAAAATCATTGCAATCATCTGTAACTGGTGTTCGTATGCAGGTGCTGACCTGGCCGGTGGTGCCCGTATCCAGTATCCCCCTGACATCCGTGCAATCCGTGGCATGTGTACCGGACGTGTGGACCCGCTCTTCATCATGAAGGCGTTCCACGACGGTGCAGACGGGATGCTTATCTCCGGATGTCACTTTGGTGACTGCCACTACCTTGAGGGCAATTACAAGTGCGCCAAGCGTATGTTCCTCGTGAAAAATGTCCTCAAAAATATTGGTCTCAACGACAGGCGTCTCCGCATGACCTTCGTTTCTGCATCCGAGGGTGCGAAATGGGGCATGGTCATGGAAGATGTTGTCAAAACGGTCAAAGAACTCGGCCCCAGCCCATTGTCGGAGTACCAGAAGTAATCCCGAAATTGGAGATGAGGTTGTGCCAGAAATTGAGATTAACCTGATATCGGGCCGAACGATTGACCAGGGCGTGAGTATGGAAAATGGCAAGGAGAAAATTGCCTACCGTAACGCCTGTGGTATAATCGAGCTCGATGCTGAGGAGTTTAAAAAACTCGGGGCCTACCGGAATACAAACGTCCGGGTCACGAGCGAATTTGGGAGCGTTGTCGTCAAGGCAATCCAGGCGACCCAGGGTCCACACCCTGGCCTTGGCTGGATCCCGATGGGACCATGGGCGAATGCAGTTGTTGACCCCAACACTTACTCTACCGGTATGCCTACCTTTAAGGGCACGCCCGTAAAAGTTGAGGTTGCTTCTGATGAGCCGGTCCTGGATGCGATTGCGCTCATTACGCAGGAGTGCTTATAGGCAGGTGGGAAATTTGGCAAAAATTGTAACAGACGTCGTATGCCCGTTCTGTGGTACGCTCTGTGATGACCTGGAGGTCGCTCTCGATGACAGTGGCGAAAAGATCCTTGAGGTCTATAACGCTTGTGCCATCGGTGCAGCGAAGTTCCTCCACTCGCAGGCAGAAGACCGCCTTACCCGGCCACAGATGAAGCAGGAAGACGGCTCCTGGAAAGAAGTCACGTATGATGAGGCAGTAGAATATACCGCACAAATGCTGATCGATGCGAAAAAGCCGCTTATGTACGGCTGGTCATCGACAAGCTGCAGTGCACAGTCCGTCGGGTCCGAACTCGGTGAAGTAGTCGGAGCCTGTATGGACAACACCGCAACCGTGTGCCACGGGTCATCCCTGATTGCTGTTCAGGATGTTGGTATCCCCTCAGCAACCCTCGGTGAAATTGCAAACCGTGCAGATCGTGTGGTATTCTGGGGATGCAACCCGGCACACGCACATCCGCGCCACATGTCACGGTATTCGATCTTCCCCCGCGGGTTCTTCACCGGAAAGGGGTCCAAGTCGAGAAAGATGGTCGTCGTCGACCCCCGCAGGACGGATACCGCCAAGATGGCGGATATTCACCTCCAGCTTGAGCAGGGACATGACTACGAACTTCTCAGTGCAATCCGTGTCGCCATACGTGGCGAGAAACTTCCGAAGACCGTTGCAGGGATCCCGGCTGAAACGATTTATGAAGTTGCCGAAACGCTGAAATCCGGCAGATTTGCGGTAATCTTCTTCGGCATGGGTGTGACCCAGTCCCTCGGCAAGAACCACAATATCGATATCGCAATCGCGGTGACCCGCGACCTGAATGACTACACGAAGGCGGCCATCATTCCGATGCGTGGCCACTATAACGTCACAGGGTCCGGTCAGGTCTGGGGATGGCAGTTCGGCTTTCCGTTCTGTCTTGACCTGAGCCGTGGATTTGCCCGGTACAACCCGGGTGACTCATCATCGAATGATCTGCTCATTCGCGATGAGGTCGATGCGGCCTTCGTCCTCGGCAGTGATCCGGGTGCACACTTCCCGGTCGGTTCGGTCAGAAAGATTGCACAGATGCCGTCGGTCTGTATCGACCCGCACATCACCCCGACTTCCGCCGTCTCGAAACTCCACGTCCCCGTGGCGTTCGTCGGTGTCGAAGTCGGCGGGTGTGCCTATCGTATGGACAATGTCCCTATCGAGACCCGGAAAGTTGTTGAACCGCCCGAGGGTATGCTCACGGATGAAGAATTCCTGACCATGGTCCTTAAACGCGTCAAAGAGATGAAGGGAGCAGCATAACCATGACAGACTATATTATCAGGAACGGTTTTGTCTACGACCCGGTTCTTGGCATCAACGGTGACATCATGGATGTTGCCGTCAGGGACGGCAAGATTGTCGATGCAGGCGATGTTACGAAGGCAACTGAAATAGACGCATCCGGCATGACGGTTATGGCCGCCGCTGTGGACATTCATGCACACGTGGCGGGCCCCAAGGTCAATGTCGGCCGCAACTTCCGTCCTGAGGACAAGCTCTTCAACTGCAACGTCGGTTCCGGCGTGAAGAGGATGGAAGCCGGGTTCTCTGTTCCGACAACTATCCGGACGGGGTACCTGTATGCACGGATGGGGTTCGGCTTCTCGATGGAAGCTGCAATGCCACCGCTGTATGCACGCCACACCCACGAGGAGATCGTCGATACCCCGATCATCGATCAGGGTGCTCTTCCCGTGTTCGGGAACAACTGGTTTGTTCTTGAATATATCAAAGAGAATGAAGTGGAGAACACGGCAGCATACATCGCATGGCTCCTTGCACAGACCAAGGGCTATGGCGTGAAGTGCGTCAACCCCGGCGGCACAGAGTCCTGGGGATGGGGTATGAACTGTGAGACGGTCGACGATGTCGTTCCGTACTTCGATGTCACCCCGCGCCAGATCGTTGACGGTCTCATTGCCGCAAACGAGATGCTCGGCCTTCCGCACTGTATGCACGTACACGGCAACTCTCTCGGAGAGCCCGGCAACTACGGCGTAACGCTTGATACGCTCAAGATCGCCGAGGGCCACAAACCGAACAACGAGTTCGGGCGTGAATCGGTGCTCCACCACACCCACCTGCAGTTCCACTGCTATGGCGGTGAGAGCTATGCCTCCAAGTCCTTTGAATCCAAGTCAAAGGAAGTCATGGACTACGTCAATTCGACGGATAACATTACCTTTGACCTTGGTGTCGTGACGCTTGACGAGACGACCACGATGACTGCGGACGGTCCGTTCGAGTTCCACCTTTCGCACATGAACAGCCTGAAGTGGGCTAACACCGATGTGGAGCTTGAGACCGGGTCCGGCATTGTGCCGTTCATCTACAACCCGAAGACATTCATCGCCGGAGCCCAGTGGGCAGTCGGTCTTGAACTCGGACTTCTGGTCAAAGATCCAATGAAAGCATACGTCACCACCGACGCACCCAATGCGGGCCCGCTGATGCGCTACCCGCGTGTCTACAAGTGGCTCATGAGCGCAAAGGCCCGTGAGGATATGCTCAACAACGTTCTCAAATATGGTGACTCAATCCGTGCCCGGTGTTACATCGGCGAGCTCGACCGTGAGATATCGCTCTATGAGCTTGCAATGATGACCCGTGCAGGACCTGCCAAGACCCTTGGTCTCGGCCACATGTTCGGTTCGCTCAAGGCAGGCCTTGAGGGTGACGTTGCCGTCTATCCGTACAACCCAGAGTCCGACACCGACGACCCCGAGAAGATCGAGTACGCCTTCGGCAACTGTGCCACTCTCATCAAGGGCGGAGAGCTCATCATCAAGGAGGGTGAAGTGGTCTCGAACGGCAGGCAGAAGCGGACCTTCTGGGTCAATGCAAAGACCAACGAGAACCCCGTCGTCGAACGCGACATATCGGAGAAGTTCAAGCGCTATTACACGGTCACCCAGAACAACTATACGGTCGAGGGTCACCACTACATGCCGAACCCGTATGTCATAGAGGTCGATGCAACGAAGTGAGGTGGATTTGAATGGCAAAGATTACACTTACACCAACCAAAACCCCCACTCTCAGGCTCGAAGCCGAGAATATCTGTCCCGATAGCTTCGCCGGGAAGTCCAACGAGGAAATTGCAAACCTACATGTATTTGTGGGCAAGGAAAGCCAGGCGCTTGGCGATTACTTCGAGATTGCCGGTGAATCCGGCAGCACCGCTGCAGAAACCACCATTGTTATCAACGGCGATGTCAATCGCGTCAAATACATTGGGATGAAGATGTCCGCCGGTGAGGTCATCATCAACGGCGATGCTGACATGTATGTCGGCGCCTGGATGAGCGGCGGCAAAATCAATGCAAATGGCAGCGTCGATGCATTCTCCGGCCTTGGTATGACCGGCGGCGAACTGATCATCAAGGGGGATGCAGGCAACTACCTTGGCGCTGCATACCGCGGCGACTGGCGCGGCATGCAGGGCGGCACCATCCGTGTGTCCGGCAACGCCGGCAGCGATGTTGGTACATTCATGAGGGGCGGCACCATCATCATCGGCGGCAATGTTGATGTCCACGTCGGTACCCACATGGAGGGCGGCACCATCATCGTCAAGGGCGATGCGAAGTCGCGTGTCGGCGGCCAGATGGTCAAAGGAGATATTTACGTATTCGGCGATATCGAAGTGATGATGCCCGGTTTCCAGTACCGGAAAGATGTCGATAGCGAAGTGGATGGCACCACCGGATCGTTTGCCCTGTACGAGGGTGACATAGGCGAGCGCCATGGTAAGAGCAAGGGCGAAACCATCTACGGAAAGCTCTATATGAAACACTAACCCTCTTTTTTTCTCCTTTGTGGTACCTGAGATATTTTTATGTGAGCCGGAGGCATCGGAAAACCGGCATTTTCTTCTTGGATGGAATGATATCTCTGCGCATCAGACGAAGTCTCCGGCGGGTGCAATGACAGAGAGCAGAAGAAGCAGTGCGGCCGATGCATTTGGTGAACACAGGCGCCTCATAAGCATCTCCGTTGTTCTCGGCATTGTCATCGGGTGTGCCACCCTGATATTTTTCTGGGGTATGGCCGCGGCCGTTGAATTTTTTATGAATATCGTCGTCGGGATCAATTTGCCGTCCCCGGGACAGAGCCTTGAGAGCCTCTCAGGATGGAAAGCCCCGGAAAGTATTCTTCTTCTCCTCCCGGTGATCACCTCCGGAGGTCTTGCTTCGGGGTATATCATATGGAGGTTTTGTCCTGAAGCGGAGGGTGCGGGGACCGATGCTGCTATTAGAAGCTATCATACTGAAGGGAGAATCAGGTGGCGTGTCCCGGTCGTCAAGGGCATCGCTTCGGTCCTCACCATTGCTACCGGTGGGAGCGGCGGAAGGCTCGGGCCGGTGGGGCAGATATCGGCCGGATTGGGATCCGTGGTGGCCGATGCATTCGGCCTCTCGGAAAAAGAACGCCGTATCATCATCGCGGCAGGATTTGGTGCCGGGATTGCCACGATATTCAAGGCTCCCCTCGGAGGCGCGGTTCTCTGTGGGGAGATCCTGTATCTCCATGACTTTGAGTCGGAGGTCCTTATACCGGCATTTATCTCGTCCATTGTAAGCTATTCCATCTTCGGATATTTCGTCGGGTACATCCCGATATTTGCTACAGCGGAGATGTACTGGACCTATGCACAAATCCCGTTCTTCCTCGGTGCCGGGGCGGTGACCGGCCTGATGGGACTAGTATACATATGGATGTATGGATCATCCCGCGCCTCGTTCGCAGCATTTTTCGAGGCTCATAATCTTCCGGTCTACCTCAAACCTGCTGCAGGTGCCTTTCTGGTCGGCCTTTTTGTCATCGGACTTTCCTTTTTTTCACCGGAGATGTTTTTGGCCGGGATTGCAAGTCTCGGGACAGGATATGGGGGACTGCAGATGATAATGTATAATATGATTCCTTTCTCTGTGCTCCTGCTCATCCCCTTTACGAAGGTCATCACCACCTCCCTTACGATAGGATCCGGCGGGAGTGGCGGGGTATTCGGGCCGGCACTGGTGATCGGTGCTGCCACCGGGGGGGCGTTCGGGACTTTTCTCCACCTCCTCGTTCCCGTGTATGTACCGTCGGCATCCATCCCCGTATTTGCGGTCGTCGGAATGATATCGCTGTTCGGGGGCATTTCCCATGCCCCCGTGGCGGTGCTGATTATGATCGTGGAGATGACCGGCAATCTGTCGCTCTTTGTTCCGGCAATGGCCGCGGTTGCGATATCGTCTATTATCACCTGGGACTCATCCATTTTCTTTGCACAGGTGGAGGATCGCGCACGCTCACCTGCCCATCGCGGAGACTACCGGATTGACATCCTGCGTGACATCGGCGTTGCCGGGGCGATGGTAGTGGGTGATGACGTGATCACGGTTACGGCGGATATGGCGGCCCGTGAGGTACTGGAGATAATCGAGCGGACCGGGCATACCGGATACCCGGTTGTAGACGAGGAGAAGCTCGTGGGAATCGTTACCATCGGGGATCTCCGGGGCGGTGAAACGAAGGATTCGAAGCTCCTGACCGTCCGGGACTGCATGACTGCGCCGGTGCGGACCCTTTCCACTGCAGATACCCTTGAAGATGCGGTTCTCCTGATGACCGGGAAGGATATTCACCATGTTCCGGTGGTCTTTTCCAACGAAGAGGACCGGATCGCGGGACTTCTGACAACAACGGATATTATGCGTGCCTATGCAAAGGCCCTGCATTCGGAAATCGGGGATTGACGGGCCGGAAAGGTCGGGACAGGGTAAACCGATTTTTTCGGCTTAAGCCATGATTGGGCCGTAAATGGGAAATAATCGATACATGGGGGGATATTTTCTGGTGTTTGCCCCTGCTGGTCATTGCCGCAGTATCTATTACTCCCGAGGTCATAACTGGTGACCAATGAAACTGGTGACAACTGGCATAGACGCACTTCCCGGCGTCATCGTGGAGCAGGGTGCCATGAGGTACACTGTCCGCCTGAGAATTCCTGCAGGGGTAATTACTCCCGTTCAGATGAAGAAGATTGCAGAACTCGCCGATGAGTTCGGCACGGGAATGCTGCATCTCACCACCCGGCAGACGGTTGAGATACCGCATGTAACAGAAGAGAATATCCCTGCGCTCCAGCGTGCCCTAACGGAGAACGGCACTCCCATCGGGGCAGAGCATGAGACCGTGGTCAATATCACCGCCTGCCCGGGCATCGAGCGGTGCCGCCTCGCAAATGTCGATTCCCTTGCCATTGCGATGGAGATTGACCGGAAATATTTTGGGCGTGAGATGCCCGTGAAAACGCGGGTTGCGGTTTCTGCCTGTCCGAATGCATGTGTCAGCGAACGGCTCTGCGAGGTGGGGGTTACCGGGCTGTTAAAGCCGATCAGGCACCCGGAATACTGCACGGGATGCGGGACCTGCGTCGAGTACTGCAAGGAGGATGCTTTGGACGTCATCAACGGGGTTATCATCCTGAACACTGACAGGTGCATCAGGTGCGGTGCCTGTGTCCATTCCTGTCCGTACGGGGTGATCACTGCCGGTGAGCCCTGGTACCAGATTACGTTCGGGGGGAAGAGGGGCAGACATCCAAAACTGGGGCATCACATCATCATCGTATCGGAAATACAGACCGCACTGCAGGTCATCGACATTCTGATGTACAGGATATACCGGCATGCAACCAGCGGGACACTCCTTGGTGACCAGGTGGATGATGCCTATATCGATATTCTTCTGGAGGAGATCAAAAAGAAAATACCTCCGGAAAGTATTGTGTCAGAGTGGTGATTAGCCCCTTTTATCTCTCTTTTTACCAATGCGGTATGGGGAGGGGTTTCCTTGTCAACCATGAATCTTTCGATTTGCGTTCGCCATGCTATACGCCTGCAATACGGCGTTTAATCCGTAATTATGGAGCGCATTGAATTTTTGAGAAAACCCTCATGCTGAGTTATACATCGTGCTACGCGAAAGGATCGTTCGTAATACATAATGTGATCGCGGCTCAAATAAGCATTTATCTCGGATTATAGGTCTTAAACGGAATTTATTCTTGATGGATTATACTCCACTTCTTTAGGAATCCTTATATCCTCCGATAAGAGATAACTCTCTTGTCCCATGCGGGGACGTGCAGTAGTTACCATCATCGATATCCGGTCAGGGAGCCTGACGTTGTTCAGTAAATGTAATGCATTGCACAAATGGGTAATTGGAGGAAAAATAAATGGCAAAATATTCCGACACAATCGATCTCTATTCGGATGACGGAAAGCTGCTGAAGAGCGATGTCGTGCTGGACAAGATCAGCCCGCTCGTGAACCCGGCAACCAAGAAGATCATCGACCTCACCAAGAGGTCCATAGCAGTCAACCTCGGTGGCATCGAGGCCAACCTGAAGATCGGCAAGCTCGGCAAGGGCAAGATCCTCGGCCGTGAGCTCGATCTCCCGATCATGGCAAACAAGGACGCCATCATCGGATCGATCAAGGAGATGCTCGACATTGAGGGCGGAGAGACCGTCGTCAACGAGTTCAAGGGTGGAAACCTTCTCCTCATCGAGGTCCCGAAGGTTCGTCTCGAGGCAGCATCCACGTACGATGCAGCTATCACGTCCGTTGCGGCAGCAACCACCTACGCGATTGTTGACCAGTTCAACATCGATGCATTCAATGCATCCACCGTCAAGGCAGCAACCTTTGGTGGGTACCCCCACACCATGGACATGGAAGGTGCTCTTGTATCCTCTGTGCTTTCCATTCCGCAGAACAATGAAGGCCTTGGCTTTGCGCTCCGTAACATCGGTGTGAACCACTACGTTATGATGACCGGCAGGAATGCAATGCAGGGCGCCGCACTCTCAGCAACCCTTGAGACCGCCGGTGAGTTCGAGATGGGCGGTGCAATCGGCCCGTTCGAGCGCCACATGCTCCTGCAGTACGCCTACCAGGGCCTGAATGCAAACAACCTCGTCTACGATCTCGTCAAGGAGAACGGCAAGACCGGTACCATCGGTACTGTCGTCCAGTCGCTCGTCGAGCGTGCCATCGAAGACAAGGTCATTGCACCCGGCAAGAAGGGCGGGTACTTCCAGTACTACGACACGAAGGACCCCATGATGCTGAATGCATACACCTCAGCCGGTACCATGGCAGCAACCATGGTCAACTGTGGTGCAGGACGTTTCGCACAGGCAGTCTCCTCGACTCTCCTGTATTTCAACGACCTGTTTGAGCACGAGACCGGCCTTCCCGGCAGCGATTTCGGTCGTGTCATGGGTACTGCCGTCGGTTTCTCGTTCTTCAGCCACTCCATCTATGGTGGCGGTGGTCCGGGTGTCTTCAACGGGAACCACGTCGTGACCCGCCACGCAAACGGCTGTGCAATTCCGTGTGTGGTCGCTGCCTGTGCACTTGATGCAGGAACCCAGATGTTCACACCTGAGGGCACCTCTGCAATCATGGGCGAGACCTACGGTAAGATTGACGTGTTCAACAAGCCGATCCAGCAGATCGCCAACGGCGTCTGAACAGAGTTACGATCCGAATGACTGAAGCAGATTACCCTCAGTGCAGAATCGTCCCGCTTCGCATGCTCAAGCCGGACTCATCGGAGCAGCTTCTCAATGAGATTGTGAAGATCTCCAGGATCCGCCGCATGATGATAAACGGCCCGAATCTTCCCCGGACGGTCCCCTATGGGCCGGCCCGGGGAAAACCGAACCCCAACACGAACCGGAGAGTGATAACCGTCGGTACGTCCGAATTTGAGCTCCAGGTTCAGGTGGGTTCGATCACGCTGGAAGTGATGGACGATACGGTAGTTGAGGAAATCCGAGCCCTTTGTGACGCCTTTTTCGCAGAGAAGAATATCCCTTATCAACTGCAGAGCGGGAGAAAATTCATGAAGACACAGGCGTCTCTCACCGATTATACGAAGTATGGTCCGAATGTGGACCCCGCAGTGATTGGGCTCACGGACCCCCGGAAAAAAGAAGGTCCGATCATTATACAGGGAAGATAACGCATGCCGATTGGACGTGTAACCCAGGTTGTCGACTGCCGTGAATCCATGGGGATGGGAAAAGGCGGTGGCCTTGCCCAGCGTGGCACGATTTCAGAGTGCCGCCACCCCGATGTGATAGTCGTCGGCATGTCGCCAGGTCGCAGACACGTCACCAAGCCGGTATGTGACATAACCTCTGCCCTCCGCAGGGAAGGAGTGGAATTTTCGGTAAGCACCCTCGTGCTCAATGCCGGAAGCGGCGTTCCTGCCGACGCTCCGAAGATTGCCGGTTCCGTGCTGGGAGCTTATTTCGGTCTCTCGGCAAAGGAAGTGTCCCAGATTGAACAGCATAAAGTTGCGATTCTCCATCACGGGAACGTGCGTTCCCATGTTGTCGAGAAGGTCAGGTTCATTCTGGCGCAGGCAGATGTGAAGGCAGTGGTGGTCTCACAGGCACCGATCGACTACGAAGATCTCGCAAAGGTCGGTGTGAAGACAGCGTATGTGATGCCCCCGGAGGGCGCCATCCGGACCAAAGGGACGGTGGTCGCACTCGTCGGCGGTGTTACACGTGGTCAGACTCCTCCGCGGGAGAAACTCTCTGAAGTCATTCAGGCTGTAATGAATGAGATGAAAAAATCTATTTAAGGTGAAATATATGGCATACAAACCACAGTACGGTCCGGGTACTTCTACCGTCGCCGAAAACAGGCGACGCCAGATGAACCCCGACGTCAAACTTGAGAAAGTTCGTGATGTCACTGATGAAGATGTCGTGCTTGTCCTCGGACACCGCGCACCTGGTTCCGCATACCCGACGGCACACCCGCCGCTCACAGAGCAGCAGGAGCCCGACTGCCCCATCAGGAAGATAGTTGAAGCCACCGATGGTGCAAAGGCAGGAGACCGTGTCCGCTACGTCCAGTTCGTTGACTCGATGTACAACGGCCCGTCGCAGCCCTACCAGCGTACCTATACCGAGTGCTACCGCTTCCGCGGCATCGACCCCGGTACACTCTCCGGTCGTCAGATCGTCGAGTGCCGTGAGCGTGACCTCGAGGCATACTCCAAGTGGCTCATCGAGACCGAGATGTTCGACCCCGCACTGACCTCCATCCGTGGAGCAACCGTGCACGGTCACTCACTCCGTCTGGCAGAAGATGGCCTGATGTTCGACATGCTCCAGAGGTGTATCCTCGGAGAAGACGGTGTCGTCCGCTACGTGAAAGATCAGATTGGTGAACCCCTCGACCGTGAAGTCCTTGTCGGCAAGCCCCAGGGTGACGCATGGACCAAGGGCAAATCCACGATCTTCCACTCTCTCGTCGGTGAATCCTACCGCGATGATGAAGAGTACGTCGAGTACATCGTGCGTGTCCACACGCTCAGGACAAAATACGGCTTCATGCCGAAAGAGGAGTGATTTAAATGGGAAAGATTGAGAGATCACAGAAGCTCTTCCTCAGCGCACTGAAGGAGAAGTTCGAGGGCCAGGATCAGGAAGCAGTAAAGACTGCCTTCTACAACTTCGGCGGCCTTAAGCAGTCCCCGCGCAAGCGCGAATTCATGAAGGCAGCAAAGGGCATCGAGATGGAGCGTGGAATCTCCATGTATGACCCCGAGCACTGCCACCTTGGCGGACTGCCCATGGGTCAGAGGCAGCTCATGACCTACGAAGTCTCCCAGTCCGGTGTCTTCGTTGAGGGTGACGACCTGCACTTCGTCAACAACGCTGCAATGCAGCAGATGTGGGACGACATCCGCAGAACCGTGGTTGTCGGCATGGACCTTGCCCACGCAACGCTCCAGAAGCGTCTCGGCAAGGAAGTCACCCCGGAGACCATCAACGAATACCTCCACATCCTTAACCACGCCATGCCCGGTGCGGCAGTGGTCCAGGAACACATGGTCGAGACCCACCCCGGTCTTGTCGATGACTGTTACGTGAAGGTCTTCACCGGCGACGACGCCATGGCAGACGACATCGAACCCCAGTTCCTGATCAACATCGAGAAGCTCTTCCCGGCTGACCAGGCTGAGGTTCTCAAGAAGGCCGTCGGCAAGTCGATGTTCCAGGCAATCCACATCCCGACCATCGTATCCCGCACGTGTGATGGTGGAACCACCTCCCGGTGGTCTGCAATGCAGATCGGTATGTCCTTCATCGCAGCATACAGGATGTGTGCCGGTGAAGCAGCAGTCGCCGACCTCTCCTACGCCGCAAAGCACGCCGGTGTCTCGCAGATGGCATCCATTCTGCCTGCCCGCCGTGCCCGTGGCCCGAACGAGCCCGGTGGCATCAAGTTCGGTGTCTTCTCCGATATCATTCAGGCAAACCGCAAATACCCGAAAGACCCCGCCCGTGCATCCCTTGAGGTTGTCGGTGCAGGTACCATGCTCTTCGACCAAATCTGGCTCGGGTCCTACATGTCCGGTGGTGTCGGGTTCACCCAGTATGCAACCGCCGCATACACCGACAACATCCTCGACGAGTACACCTACTACGGCATGGACTACCTGAAGGACAAGTACGGCTACGACTTCAAGAACCCGAACCCCGACACGATCGTTGCACCGACCCAGGAGGTCGTCAACGACCTGGCAACCGAGGTCAACCTGAACGCAATGGAGCAGTACGAGCAGTACCCCACCATGATGGAGGACCACTTCGGCGGTTCCCAGCGTGCGGGTGTCATGGCCGCAGCCTGTGGTCTGACCTGTTCCATCGGTACCGGCAACTCCAACGCCGGTCTGAACGGATGGTACCTTTCCATGCTCATGCACAAGGAAGGATGGTCACGTCTCGGCTTCTTCGGCTACGACCTGCAGGACCAG
>DSBQ01000030.1 GCA_011045995.1 Methanoculleus sp.
CCTCCACACCTCCGACTGGCACCTCGGGATGACGCTCTGCGGGCGGCGGCGTGATGAGGAATCGGCCGCCTTTCTGGAGTGGCTGACAGGCGTGATTGCAGGCGAAGGGATTGATGTCCTGCTCGTCACCGGGGACATCTTCGACAACGGGACCCCGCCTGCATGGGCCCAGCGCCACTATTACCGGTTTTTACATGCCGCCGCGGATGCCGGGTGCCGCCATATCATCATCACCGCCGGAAACCACGATTCCCCCGCATTCCTTGAGGCGCCCCGCCACCTCCTCGAGGCGCTCAATATTCATGTCGTCGGTTCCGCGGGAGCTCACGAGCCCGGGCGCATCATCGTCATACCGGACAACGACGACCGCCCCGCCCTGCTCGTCTGCGCGGTCCCGTATCTCCGTGACCGCGACATCCGGCGATCAGCCCCGGGGGAATCAATCGCTGACAAGGCCGCCCGGGTCCGCGAGGGAGTGGCACGGCACTACCATGAGATCTGGGCCGCGGCCGCCCTGATGCAGCGGGAGATGGAGGTCCGGGTCCCCGTCATCCTCACCGGCCATCTCTTTGCCGCAGGCGGCGTCACCGTCGAGGGCGACGGCGTCCGTGACCGTCTGGCAGGCTCGCTCGACCGCGTGGGGGCGGACATCTTCCCCGAAGAGGCTGCCTATGTCGCCCTCGGCCACCTCCATGTCCCGCAGACCGTCGGCGGGCGCGCGACGATCTGTTATCCCGGGTCGCCCGTTCCCGTCGGATTCGGGGAGGCCGACCAGCAAAAGGAGGTCATCATCGTTACCGTTGGCACGAACATCCCCACAGGCATCCGGAGCGTCCCCGTCCCCTCCTTTAAGCGGCTTGCCACGCTCCGGGGGGATCTGGCAGACATTGCAGCAGGTATGGCAGCCCTGAAGACGGAGGGGGGTTGTGTTTGGGCCGAGGTGATCTACGAGGGCGATGCGATCCCCGGCGATCTCATGGCCTGGGTCGCGGACGAAACCGCAGGAAGTACGATCGAGGTGCTGCGGGTCACCGATGCACGCCTCGCCTCGCAGGTTCTTCTTGCCGGCGACAGTTGTGAGGATCTGGCCCGGCTGACCGAGGCGGAGGTCTTTGCCCGGTGCATGGACGATGCGGCAGTCCCCGAGGGCCAGCGGGAGGCACTGATGGAGGCCTTCATGGAGGTCCTTGAGACCATAGCCCTCCCCCGGAGGATACGGAGGAGACCGCATGAAGATCCAGAAGATCACCCTCAAAAACCTCAACTCCCTTGCCGGGACGTGGACGCTCGACCTCTCCCACCCCGCCTACACCGACGACGGCATCTTCGCGATCACCGGCCCCACCGGGGCGGGAAAGACCACCATCCTCGATGCGGTCAGCCTCGCCCTCTACGGACGCACGCCACGCCTCTCCCGGATCAGCACCTCCACCAACGAGATCATGCACCGCCAGGCGGCCGACTGTCTGGCAGAGGTCGAATACCTCACCGCAACCGGCACCTACCGGTGCACGTGGGCACAGGAGCGGGCGCACCGCAAGGCCGACGGCAACCTCCAGCAGCCGCGCCACGAGATCGCCGATGCTGCCACCGGTGAAATCCTCGCAACCAAAAAACGCGAGGTCCAGCAGCTCGTTGAGGAGAGCTGCGGGATGGACTACGAACGGTTCACCCGATCGGTGATGCTCGCCCAGGGGGCCTTTGCAGCATTCCTGCACGCCTCCCCGGACGAACGCTCCCCGCTTCTCGAGCAGATCACCGGCACGGAAATCTACTCGGAGATCTCCATTGCCGTGCACACCCGAACACGGACGGAGCGCGAAGAGCTTGCCGTCCTGAAGGCGGAGGCGGAGGGCATCATCCTCCTGTCGCCGGAGGAACGGGAACGCCTGTACCAGAGCCGTACCGACCTTGCGGTGGCCGGGGCTGCGCTCACGGAAGAGATCGCCACTGTCCGCGATGGCATTGTATGGCACCGTGACATGGCACGCATAACCACCGAGATCTCTGCCATCGGGGCAGAACGGGCCGATCTTGTCGAACAGACCGCACTGGCGCAGGAGGGGCTCCGGCGCCTTGAGACGGATGCCCGGGCGGCGGCGCTGCAGGGCGACTACCGGAGCCTTGCCACCCTCCGCGCGGCGCAGGACCACGACCACCTGGCTCTCGAGGGGCACCGGGAGGATCTTACTGCACTCAGGGAGGCTCGTCTTCAGGCAGAAAGCGAGGTTTCGAAACAGCAGGCCGCCCTTACCGGTGCACGCGCTGCGGCCGGGGCAATGGCGCCCGTCCTGCGCGAAGCCCGCGAATTCGACCTCCGGATTAAGGCCGCCTCGGAGAGAGTGGACGAACTGGATCAGGCCTTCAGGGAAGAGGAGGAGGGATGGACGCAGGCAGCAGCGGCGCTCCGCCAGATACTTGCCGCCGGCATTCGCGGCGGCACGGGTGACGAGAGCGGGTCATTCCTCGCCGCACAGGGTATCACCGGTGCCCCGGCAGAGGAGTATGGCGCCCTCTGCAGGGCGGCGGTTACCCTCTCCGGTACGCCGGACGATGCGGCAGCCGATGCGGGGGGAGCTCTGACCCACGCCTGCGATGAGACAGAACGGCGCATCACAGAGCTGCAGGCATCCCTTGCAGCGGTGCCCTCCTACCGGGACCCGGCAGTGATCCGCCGTGAAGAGACAGCCGCCCAGCAGGCAAAGACCCGGCTGATCCTCCTTCTCGAGGGGATCGGGCGTTTGCAGCAGGACCGCGACCGGCGTGCTGAACTTGCCGCCCGCATCCGTGAGACGGAGCGAGATCTCGAAGCCGGCAAGGCAGCCCTCGGGGTCTGCAGAAAACGCATGAATGACAAGGAGCGTCTTATCCGGGAGATGGAAGAGAATGCCCGCAACGTCGCTATCATAAAAAACTACGAGGAGGAGCGTCGCCATCTCCGGGAAGGCGAAGCCTGCCACCTCTGTGGTGCAACGTCCCATCCGTTCACCACCGGTGACGGCCTCCCCCGGGACGGAACCGAAGAGCTGCAGCGGGAACAGGAGGCGCTTGCCCGCATTCGAGAGGAAGATACCTCGCTCAGGACCGCTATCGTCCGCGGGGAGAGCGTTCTCGAGGGTGCACGGCGTGAGCAGGCCGATATCGATGCCCGTGCAGAGGCGGCACGGAGTACATGGGCCGTTGCATGCAGGGAGAATGGCCTTGACGCCGGTGCCGCCGATCAGAGCGAAGAAGTGAGGTCTGCCCTCGGGGGGATAGAGGAGCGGTTTCTCCGCATTGAGGCCGAGGAACGGGGGGTGGCTGCCTGCACCCATATCCTCCGGGCGACGGAGACCCTCATCCTCCATTGCCGCCAGGCCGTCGCCGCACGACAGAAGTGGAGAGTATCTGCCTCCCGCAGGGCGGAGGGGGCCGCGGATCTTTCATGTCTAAGAGAGCGGCGCCGTCTCCTCCCTCTTGACAGCGACCCCGCAACCATGGAAGAGCGGATGTCACGGGAGATCCGGATGGCTGAAGAGGCCATGGAAACGGCACGGGAAGACCACATGGCTGCACTGCATGCAATCACCGGACGGGAGGGAGAAATGCGGAACCTTGAGGGCGCCCTCCTGCACCGCGGGAAAGAGATTGCACAAAAAGAGAGATCATTTGCGGCCATGCTCGGGAATGCGGGCTTTACCGGTGAGGAGGAATTTGTCTCCTCCCTCCTCTCACCGGGAGAGAGGGCGGTTCTGGAGACCGAACGCAGCCGCCTCACCGCGTGGGGCGCCGGCCTCGATGGCCGGGTCCGGAGCGCCTTCGCAGAGCGGGAGGCACACCTCCTCCGCAGCCGTCCGTCAGCAGTGATGGCCGCGCTCAAGGAGGGACTCACAGCCCTGAGTGCAGCGCACGAAGAGAATGCGGCGGCCATCGGCGAGGTGCGTCAGCAGCTAACTTCGGACGAACGGGAACGGGCCCGTTCCGGGGAGCAGCAAAGGCGTATCGACTGCCAGCGGGCCGAGACCGACCGCTGGGAACAGCTGCACACGCTCATCGGCTCCGCCGACGGGAAGAAGTTTCGCAACTATGCCCAGGGCCTTACCTTCGAGCGGATGGTCGCCGCTGCAAACCGGCAGCTCAGGGTGATGAGCGATCGCTACATCCTTGTCCGCTCGGCAGAGACTCCCCTCGACCTCTCGGTGATCGACAACTACCAGGGGGGACGTATCCGCTCGACCCGCAACCTCTCCGGCGGTGAGAGCTTCCTTGTGAGCCTTGCCCTCGCCCTCGGCCTCGCTTCGATGGCCTCCGGGCGGGTCAGGGTCGACTCCCTCTTCCTTGATGAAGGATTCGGGACCCTCGACGATGACGCATTGGAGATGGCGCTCTCCACCCTTACCTCCCTCCGTGACCAGGGAAAACTCATCGGTGTCATCTCCCACGTTCCGGCCCTGAAAGAACGTATCGGGACCACCATCAGCGTTCGCCGGTCAGGCGGCGGCACCTCCGTCCTCGAAGGGCCGGGGATCGCCCGCCTGCGGACCTGAGCGGCGGAGATACAGAATATTTTTTGCCTTTCTTCCCGTATCCGGGTACACCTAAGCCCGTGATGCCATGCCGTCCTGGATGAACCGTCTCGCCCGCCACTACCGTGCGGCCCTGCTGCGCTTTCCTGATAAACAGCAGCTGATCCTCTTTGATATCGACGGGACCATCGTGGACAGCCGAGAGTCCGTGCGTGCCCTGCTCCAGGCCTACGACCGGACGCATGCAACGGCCTACTTCACCGGCCTTACGGCAAATGCCGTCACCGTCACCGAGGACCACCTCCAACCCCTCCTTGCTGATGTGGGAGTACCCGCCGCCCTGCATTCGGCCATCCAGGAGTGGTGCTCCGCCCACCGGTGGTCCGCTGAAGCGGCCCTTGCCTCCCACCGCCCGTACACCGGGGTCCTCGAGGTGATCCGGTGGTTCCAGCTGCAGCCCCGGACCAGCGTCGGCCTGAACACCGCACGCGACGAGACCCTCAGGGAGACGACACTCCGTTCCCTGAATGCCATCGGCAGGGAGTTTAAGGTGCGTTTCTCATCGGAGCTCCTGCACATGAACCCCGGCGGATGGGAGGAGGAGATACAGCGGAGCAAGGCGGCGGCGATCGACTCCTTCGGGGACCGCGGCTACCATGTCTTTGCCATGATCGACAACGAGCCGGAGAACCTGCGGGCGGTCGCCCGTGAGCATCCGGAAGAGACCCTGCTCCTCCTCCATGTCGACACCATCTTCCGGACCCGGCGGACGAGGCTGCCCCCGGAGGCGGTGAGCGGGACCGGGTACCGGCTCGCCGATATCGTACGGACACGGCGTGACCTTCCCCGCCACATCACGTTCGTCTGGCACGGCGTCAACGGCCCTGCCACCCTCCGCCAGTTCCTTGCCTCGGGAATTGCCTGGGGTGAGGTGGATATCCGCTCCGGTCCGGGTGGCGAAATAGTCTGTGACCGGGAGAGCGACGGTGCAGGGACCCTCGTCTTCCAGGATGCCCTCGCAGCCGTCCGTGGCGCGGGCCGCTTCCTGCGCATCGAGCTTCGGGACGGGGGGCGGCTTGCCGACCGCTGCATCGATGCCCTGCATGCAGCGGGATGCAGGGACAAAGACCTCTGGTTCCACTGCGACCCGGAGGTGACCGGCGCCGGAGCCATCGGGGATCTGGGCGAGGCCTTTCCCGGGGCCCTCATCCAGGTTCCGGGCGAGGCGGTTGCACGTGCATGTGGAGAGGGAGGGGATGCCTGCGAGGCGGTCGCCGCTGCACGGGAACTGGGGGCAAGACGCCTTTCCTTCTCCTATATGACACCGAACCTCGGTGCGACGCTCGATTTCCTTGACCGGTGCGGGATGACGGCGGATATCCGGCGTGAGACCGAGCTCGACGACTTTCTGCGAAGTGTGCTCCTGATGCCCGCCTCCGTTGCATCGGACTTCCGGTTCCCTCCGGGATGGGACTTTTCAGGAAAAGAAGAGTGAGAGCGGTCTGCCGTCGCTGGGGTGCCGGCGCTGGTCAGTCCTTTCGGCCATCTGCCGCGAGCCGGGTCAGGACCGTGGCAAGGAGCCGGTAGACCCTCCCTATGGATACGATGGTCACCGATTCACGGGGGGTATGGGCATCATAGATGGCCGGACCTGTCGCAATGATGTCGGCATCCTCGATTTTTCCTGCAAACTGGGCCGCCTCGAGCCCGGCATGCAGGGCCCGAACCTCAGGTTCCGTCCCGAAGAGGTCCCGGTAGGCCGCCACCATCAGCTCACGCAGGGGTGAGGCCTCCCGTTGCTGCCAGGCAGGAGATACGCCGAGAACCTCCACCGGCACCCCCGCCTCACGCCCCATAGTACGAAGCCGATCGGCGACGGCGGTAAGATCCCCGTCATCATTGCTCCGGGCAGAGATCGAAAGATGCACACTACCCGTTCCCATGGAACAGGTCGCCGGGTTTGCCGAGGTGGCAACAAGGCCGGGGACGACCGGATCCATGGCAAGGACGCCCGACGGCAGGGAGGTGAGGAGGTGCACGACGGTCGCAGCCGCATCCGGGGCAAGGACGCTCTCCTGCGGGGAGGCAGGGAAGATACGAATGCGCAGGTCGGGATCAGCAACCCGGTACTCTCCTCTCACGAGCCGTTCCTCCTCTCGTATGAGACGGGAGGCGGCTCCCCGCGCGGCACCGTCGAGCCCTATGACGGCCACCGCATGGCCGGGTATCACATTGGACCGGTCCCCGCCGGTGACCGAGGCAACCGCACATCCCGGCTCCTGCATCAGTTCAGCGAGGATGCCGCCGAGGAGGGCGAGGGCGTTTGCACGGCCCGTATGGATCTCTATGCCCGAATGCCCTCCCAGTCCCCCGGCAACCTCGACCGTATGCCAGCTCACCTCACCGGCTACACGGATGCGGGGGGCGGGAACGGAGAACCGCGCCTCGCACATCCCCGCGGAACTGACGGTGAACGCCCCCTCCTTCTCGTCGTCGAGGTTGATGATGGTTCTCCCGGCAATGAGAGCAGGATCCAGCGACTCCGCTCCGTGCATCGTCGTCTCCTCCTCGGTAGTCGCGATCAGCTGGAGGCGCGGATGGGTCAGCCCGGGGTCGGCGAGAAGGGCAAGGCCCATCGCAAGGCCGATGCCGTTATCCGCCCCGAGCGAGGTGCCGCGGGCCCGGATGCTGCCATCCTCTTCGTACCAGTCGATCCCTTCCCGTGCAAAGTTGTGCTCTTCGCCGCTGGCCTTCACACAGACCATGTCCATATGCGCCTGCAGCACCACCGGGGGCGCGCCTTCGCTGCCGGGGGACCCCGGTTTCTCCAGGAAGACGTTGTTCGCCCCGTCCTTACTGACCGAGCAGCCGTGCTCCTCCCCCCATCGCATCAGGTACTCCCCGAGGGCTTCTTCATTACCCGAACAGTGCGGTATAGCCGCAATCTCCCCGAAGAGCGCGACCACCCGGCGGGTATCCCCGCCGCCTGCCGGCTCCTCCGTCCCTGTGTCGCCCGTCATATTCTCACGTCTGAACAGTGATCTGCCTCAAAACAGATGAGCGTATCCATTCCCCGGAACCCAGCCCTGTTATTTTAAACGAATGCCCCCCGAAAAATTGTTATTCCTGCAGCTTCTTCAGCAGCCAGGCCATGTTTCTGCCGAGGTTTTCCATGGTGACAATCCCCTCCTCGTCGCTGTCCACGTCGCCCGGCGCAAGGCCGACGCCGATGTTCCAGTAGGTGGACCCCACCGTCACCATTTCAGATATGCCGAAGAGGTGGTTGATGGTGTCATAGGCATGGATGGCCCCGGCACGCCGGACGGCGACGACGGCGGCCCCTGCCTTTCGCCGGAGAAGCCCGCCATTTGCCATCGAGACGTACCCTGCACGGTCGATGAGGGCCTTCGTTTCGGTCGAGACGTCGGCAAAATAGGTGGGGCTCCCGATGAGAATGCCGTCGGCGGCAAACATCTTCGCCATCCACTCGTTCACCGGGTCGTCATCGAGGATGCAGCGCTTATCCCTCGTCTCGAAGCACCGGTTGCAGGCGATGCAGCCGTTCACCCTCGTCCCGCCTATATGGACGATCTCGGTCTCGATACCCTCCTGTTCGAGCTCGTCACAGGCGGCCCGGAGAAGGTGATAGGTATTGCCCTTTTTGTGGGGGCTTGCGTTGAATGCGACAACCTTCATAGCTGATTCACTCCTCGCAGATAGGCCGGGGGGGTATTTATCGGTAACGAGGACGGCCATCCTTCTCATGGCGCTTGCGATGACAGGGTATGCCGCCACTGCCCAGCTGCTTCCGGAGCGGGATGCGTCCTCTGTTTTTAAAAATGGTAATTCCGTCACTTCCCCGGCTGAACGGAGGGAATGGATGCGGACACATTGGATGACGGGTTCTGTTTCCGGTTCTGATTCCGGTTCTGTCTCTATCCCTTTCCAAAGACCTGCCAGGCATGCCACATGAGAAAGACTCCCCAGAGGATGGTGACGGGAACTACCCAGAGGAGTGCAGGGGTGAGGATCAGATTCGCGGAGACGAGGAGCATGGTCCCGCCGATGAAGAGGACGACATGGTACCAGAGGCCCCGCTTCTGGAGCTCCCTTGATCGCTCCCTCATCTCATTTCCTCCTTCGTTCCCGGAAACGCTCTCACCCCCGATACCTCCGCTTTTCCCTCTTTCCCTATCATATGCATCCTCTGCATTCCCGGCATACCTGTCCGCTGCCCAGTATGCGAAGAAGGGGCGCTTAAAACTTTGCGTCAGCTAAGCGTGGAGACTGGCCGTCAGTTTTCGGCCTACCCGGCGGCGAACCTATCGAAACAGAAGGGACCACAGACAATGCGGGCATCGGTGTCCGGCAACCTTTATCCGGGCGTGGCGCCCATTTTCCCCGATATATGACGACGGGCGATGCATGGGACGAGGACTACCGGCAGCGGGGGCGCCTCTGGATCGGCGGGGTGACCGGGATTTTCCCCCTCCCGCCGGCCGGCCGGGTGCTCGAGCTCGGGTGCGGCAACGCCAAGACCATCGCCGCCATCAGGGGGGATCCTCGCCGCATCACCGGTATCGACATCTCCCGCCATGCCCTCATCCTCGCCCGGAGCGTCGCACCGGAGGCGGCCTTCTGCCAGGCTGACGCCCGCCGTCTTCCCTTCCCTGACGGGACTTTTTGTGTGGTCACCGCCTTCCACATCACCGGTCATCTCAGTGCAGAGGGCAGGGCCGCCCTCGCCGGCGAGGCGCTCCGTGTCCTTGTCCCCGGCGGCATCATCTGTGTCCGCGAGTTTTCCACCGGGGACTTTCGCTGCGGGAAGGGGACCCAAACCGCGCCTATGACCTTCCGGCGCGGAACCGGCATCCGCACCCATTACTTCACCGTCGACGAACTCGAAGACCTCTTCGCACCGGCCCGCGTGATCTCCCGTATTCCCCGGAAGTGGACGATGCGGATCCGGGGCCGGGATTATCCCCGGGAAGTCATTGACGCCGTTTTCCGGCGGGAATGACAGGATTCGACGTATATGACCAGTTACGCGATATGATAAGGCCGGGATCAGTGCCATGAGGCGGCCGGGCACACAGGCCGGGCGGCACGCTATGGTGGCTTGTAGCCAGTGATGGGTTGCATGCAATGAGGGGTTGTAGCCAGTGATGGGTCGTGGATACACCCCGTGGAGGCGCTCCGTATGCTCCAAAGGATGCTCTGATGAGCAAATTCCAAAGAAAAAATCCTATTCGTGCCTACAACGGCTATTGATATAAAAAAACGCAATTGATGGAAAATTCCCCCTAAAACCCCTTCTTACTTGCCCCGGGCCGGGGTTCGGGGAAGGTGACCGAGATGCACAGGCTGCCCTCCTGGCGGACCTCGGGCTCACCGTCGATCTGCGCCATAAGGCTGGATACAAGCTGCATCCCGAGAGTGGAGCCCGTATCCAGGTCGATGGCATCCTCCGGTATCTCACCGTCGTTAGCGACCTCAAGACGCAGGTATCCGGGCCGGTTTGCGACATGCTGCAGGCTGACCACCACCTCACCTCGTCTCCCCGGCACATACGCATATTTGAGGGCGTTGGTGATCAGCTCGTTGATGATGATGCCGCAGGGGATACAGGTGTCGATATCAAGTGTGATATCCGGGTCACAGCGGGTGAGGATCTCCACGCTCTGGAGATCATCAGGGCGCTGCGACGAGAGGTGTGCCGCAAGGCGGGGGATGTAGTCTGCCATCCTCACCTCTGCGAGGTTGTCCGAGCGGTAGAGATGCTCGTGAATCATCGCCATCGAGAAGATGCGGTTGCGGCAGTTCTCCAGGATCTCCTTCGTCTCCTCGTCCTCGGTCCTGTAGCTGTGCATCTTCAGTATGGAGGAGATGAGCTGGAGGTTGTTTTTGACCCGGTGATGGACCTCCTTGATCAGGATGTCCTTCTCCTGCAGGGACGACTCCAGCCCCTCGGCCTGCCGTTCTATGCTCCGCATCTGCTCTTGGGTCTTCCTGAGTGACTCCTCGGTCGACTGGTGGCTCAGCGCCTTTTTGATCAGATGGTTCAGTTCAGCGTAGAACTGAAAGGTATCGACCGAGGAGTGCAGAAAATAGTCCGCTCCTTTGTTGATGGCATCCACCACAATGCCCTCCGCATCCTGACCGACGATGATGACCGGGGTCGCATATCCCCGTGCCCTGAGGGTTTCGAGAAACGCGTCGCCATTCGAACCCGGCACCAGATAATCTGCGATCACCACGCCGTAGGGGGTCTCTTCCAGCATTGAGAACGCGTCATCTGTAGAAAAAGCAAAATCAACCTGAAATTCACCGGATTTCGAGAGAAAATGGTGCGCTCTCTCGCACATCTTCATGTCACGTACAACGAACAGAACGGGGATCATCGCATCTTCCTCCAGAGAGACGCCGCAGACTGAGGGATCTGCCGCATATATGGATTAAATCTTATTTCACAGGTATTTATATGATAAGATTAATACGTTTCTTTCTGACAGAGCCGGCATCGGCGGGAGATGTACGAAAATGGATGGGGAAATATCCGAATATGTCATTGAGGCCCGGAACCTGAGAAAAGAATACGGCGAGGTCGTTGCGGTGGCGGGCATTGAACTTGCCATCAGAAAGGGTGAACTCTATGGTCTCCTCGGCCCGAACGGCTCGGGAAAGACCACCATCATCCGGCTCCTGACCGGTCAGGTACAGCCGACCGCAGGATCCGTGCGGGTAATGGGCATCGATGCAGCGGCCCATCCGGTGGATGCGCGTACAGGCATAGGTGTCATACCGGAACAGGAGACGCCCCCCTCGTTCCTGACGGCCGAAGAATACCTGAGATTCGTCGGCGATATCCGCCATGTGGAGGATATCGAAGAGCAGTGCGACTGGTGGTTCTCCTATCTCGATTTTGACGATGCACGGACACGGCTCTGCAAGGATCTCTCACGGGGGACCCGGCAGAAGCTGATGTTTGCCCAGGCATTCCTTCATCGTCCCCCCCTCGCGCTCATCGACGAACCTCTCATCAACCTCGACCCGGTCATGCAGAGAAAGGTGAAGGACTTTCTGATGGACTATGTCGGAGCGGGAAACACCATCTTTCTCTCCACCCACATCCTCGCCATCGCAGAGGAGATCTGCACCGGCATTGCCATCCTGAACAGGGGGGAACTCCTCTTCACCGGAAGCCCCGCAGAACTCAGGGAACGCCACGAAGACCTCGAAAGGTTCTTCCTGAACCTCATCAGCGGCCACACGGAGTGAGGGAAACATGGCATTCGGGACACTCTTTACCGCCATGCTCAAAGAGGAATGGCGGATGCACTCCACCATGTTCGGGGACCTCGGGTTCTTCCTCTTTCCCGTCATCCTGACGGTATTTGCCGCCCTTGCATCCCTCGCGGTGCCGGTCTTCATCGCCGTGATGCCGCCGGGAACCGTCAGCGCCGCCGCCCACCTCTTCTACCTGATTGCAGGTGTCTCCGTGGGGTCGTTCGGCCTCCTGGGACGCGAGGTGATGAACCGGCGGTTCGGTCAGGCAAGCCTGCTCGCGTACTCCTCGCGAAGCCTCCCCATCTCCGAACGGACCATCATCGGGGCGTTCATCCTGAAGGACTGCCTCTATTATTTTCTCTTCTGGGTGGCCCCGGCCGTTGCCGGCGTCGCGATCGGTTCGCTGGTGGTGGCGGAGATCCCCTTCACTGCAGCCCCCCTCCTCCTGGTAAGCCTCGGTCTTTCATTCTTCCTCGGGATAGCAGCCGCCTTCTTCCTCTCGACCGTCTATGCCTGGTCCCCGCGGGCCCTTGCGACCGCCATCGGGTTCCTGGTGATAGCAGGTGTCCTCTTCGCCATCAGCGGCATCCCTCTTGCAAAGGCCTTTTTGCCCCTGACCTTCTACACCGCACCTGCCCCCCTGCCGGCGGTCATGAGCGTGCTTATCATCCTTCTCCTTGCGGGCATCTCCATCGCCTTTCTGAATATCGATTTCCCTGAGTCGTCCCGGCGCTATAGAAGCCGTCTCCCCGTCCTTGCCCGCACCTTTGCGATGACCTCCTCCCCCTGCTTTGTGGCAAAGGACTTCATCGATCTCAGGAGAAGCGACGGTGGGATGGGAAAGATCGTCTTCTCGTTCCTCTTTCCGGTGGCCATCATCTGGCTGCTCCTGACCATCCTGCAGTATTTCATCCCCGGTCTCGCCCCCGGAATCATCTTTGCCATCCTTCTTGGCGTCTTCACCTCGACCTTCTACAACTGGCTGACCGAATACGACCTCTTCACCACCTACGCCTTCCTCCCGGTGACGGTCGCCCAGGTCGTGCGGGCAAAGATCGAAAGCTATCTCATCCTCAATTTCATCCCGGTTCTCTTCCTCCTCGTTGCCATTCCCTTCTTCGGTGATGCCCGCCTGTTCCTCCCCGCCCTTGCAGCCTTCGCAGGGTTGTCCCTGTACGCGGTGGGGGTTACCGTGTATCTCTGCGGCCTTACTCCGAATGTAATGCTCTACGATGCGCGGACCTTCCTCCTCTATATTGCAGCCATTGCCCCGTTCGTGCTCATCCTGATCTTCCTCTCCATCCCGTCCCCGTGGTATGCCACGGCAGGCATCCTGCTCGTCCCGGCAGGATTGGCCCTGATACGAAAAGGAGGGGAGCGTCACACTTCGTTTGCCGAGAGGAATTTTTAAAAAATAAGAGAGAAGCCCGGAAGGCTCCCCTTTTTCGCCGGAAAAGTACATTCAGGGCCCGGCCTGTACAGAAGGGTTTCCCTACCGGGGGCGGAAATCAAAGTAGCGGGCGAGCTTTTCGTAGTACTGCTGGTGATGCTCCTCTGCAGGCCAGAATCTTTCCGCCGGCATAACGGCAGTAAGTACCGGATTATCATACCGGCGGGAGGCCCGCAGTTCTGTAAGAAGAGCGCAAGCCTCCGTCTTCTGAACAGGCGAATGGTACCAGATCACCGAGCGGTACGGCCCGCCGGGCCCGGCCTCATCGTACTCCCGGCCTGTCGGATCATGGGCGCTAATAAAGACTTTTAGGAGGTCGTGATAGGAGACGGAGGCAGGGTCAAACCCAATGAGGACCGTCTCCGCATGGCCGCTCTCCCCTGTAGACACATCCACATAGCATGGCTCCTCTACAGTCCCGCCGGAGTATCCCGTCGCAGTGGAGACGACGCCCTCCACCCGGCGAAATGCCGCTTCGAGGTCCCAGAAAGGCCCGCCTGAAAAGGATGCGACCTCATATCTCTCTCTATCCCGGGTCTGCATAGATAGTGATCCGCTCGAGGGCAGATACGATTACCGCTCTGTTTTGGCGAACCGTCACGGGAGGCTTCTTGTCACCCCCGTTCTTCCCGGGCTCACCCGCCGTGATTGATTCTCAACGAAAGGACGGAGGCTTGCTATCGCCGGGACGGCTGAAAAGGGTTGCAGTGCTGGAGGGCGCCATTCCCGCCCTCTGCAATCTGCTCTCGCCGACACGGTTGAAAAAAGAATTTTTAGTTATTCAGGATATCTGCAATGACCTTTTCCATATCAATCCAGATGATAAGGCGGGTCGACTCCTCGTCGTCCCCCCCGCCGATCTTGATGATCCCCTTGACATAGCAGGTAATATCCGAGGAGAGGCCTTCTCCGAGTTCTTCGACACAGTCGGGGGAAATCCCCATCACGCTTTTTACATCATCGACGATGATCCCCACGCAAGAACCGCCGGTCGCCTCGGGCATCAGGACGATGATCTTCCTCCCATTTTCTCCCTCGGCCTCGGGAATGCCGATGAATTCCCGTATATTGATGATATTCGTAACCTCCCCGCGGAGGTTGATCACCCCGGAGATATACGAGGGGGCGCGGGGGATCGGGGTGATCTTCATCATCTCCACGATCTCGCGGGCAATCCTCACATCGACGGCATAATACCCCCCGCCGATCTGGAATTCCACTACATCAGTTGCCATGGCAATCCCCGTTACTCCACCCTGAAGACATTGACCAGGTCACGGAGCCGCTCGGACATCTGGCTGACCTCCTGGGCGCCGCTGCCGACCTCTTCGGCGGAGGCGGCGACTTCTTCCGTGACAGCGGCGACGTCGTCCACCCGCCTCAGGTTCTCCTTGGTCAGGTCCGTCGTCTCCTCCATCTTCTCCATGACGCGGTTGGTCGCATTCGCCTGGTCGTCGGTTGCTGCGGCGATCTCACTGACTCCCTGGGCAGCTTCCTTTGCCCCGCGCACGATCTCCTGCAGGGACTGGATCGCAAGGTCCACACTGGAAAGGCCGGCCCGGATCTCACCATAGGCCGATTTCATGGAGTTTGCCGTATCCGCGGAGTCCTTCTGGATCCCCTCGATGAGTTCTTCGATGGAGTTGGTCGCCGTCTTTGACTCGGCGGCAAGGTTTCTCACCTCGCCTGCCACCACGGCAAAGCCGCGGCCGTGTTCCCCCGCACGGGCCGCCTCGATGGCGGCATTGAGGGCAAGGAGGTTCGTCTGGTTCGAGATATCGGTAATGAGCTTGACGATCTTTGAGATCTCCGCCATCTTCTTGTTGAGCCCATCGATCTTGATGACGCTCTCCTCGGCGATCTTCTCGACTGCCCCCATCTTCTCGTTGGCCTGCTGGCCGAGTTTGGAGGCCTCGTTCCCCATGGCCGAGACGTTTTCGGAGAGGCTGCGCACCTCCTGCGTGGTGGAGGCGATCTCTTCAATGGATGCGGAGAGATCGGAGATCTCCCGTGCGACCGCCTCGACCGCCTCGAGCTGGCGGTGGGACGCCTCGGAGGACTGCTGGCTCGATACCGCGACGTCCTCCATCGCCTTTGAGATCTCCTCGATGCCGCGGGATGCATCGGTAATGTTGAGGTCAACGCCCTCTGCGGCAAGTTTTACCTCTTTAATGGCTTCACCGATGTTCACCCCAACACGGTTGATTGCCTGCCTGAGCTTGTCGTGATCGCCCTCGACATGGATGGCATCATTGAACCTGACGGAGAAATCCTTCTCGGCATACTGCTTCAGGACACGGTAGGACTCATTGACCGGGTTATAGATGGTATCCAGGATATCATTGAGTCCCCTGATGAGCACAGCATAGACCCCCTCAAACTGGTCGGGGCTTGCCCGTGCCTTCGAGTCACCGGCCTTCTGCGCCTTCATGGTCCCGATGAAGTCCTCGACCATTGCTGCGATCGCCTGCTGTGCCGCCGCAAGGTTAGCATTCATCTCTTCAAAGAGAGCGCCTGCCCCGGTGGTGTACTCGTCGGTCTCTCCGACGGTCAGGTCAAACGAACGGGTGTCCCCATGGGCAAGGTGGTCAAGGTTAGCCGCCTGGCGGGTGATTTCGCGATCAAGGAATTGTGAGAGGGCCCGCTCGGGCGTCAGGTCCTGGTAAATGTAATAGTTGACATCTATCTCGCCGTTCTCATCGAGAATAGGGGTCTGGAAGAGGCGCAGGTACGTCTTCTCATCGCCCCCCCAGGAGATCTCCATTTCGGTGATGGCCTTCTTCTTCGTCTCGTAGGAGGCGTAGAAATCATCCCCGCCGACGACCTTGATGTCGAAGTCATAGAGCTTTTTGGCCATCAGCTCGTCGCAGCCGCCCCGCCAGATGCGCTGGTATTCCTTGTTCAGATCGAGCCGGTGCTTGTCACCGGCAAGGACGGTGATCCCCTGCGGGTTCTCCTGGAGGAAGGCTTCCGCACGCCTCTGGAGCTTGCAAACCTCTTCACGCTCCTCGACGATCTCAGTCTCGTCCAGGAAGACATAGTATACCGCATTGATCTCGCCATTTTTATCCAGCACAGGAATCTGGTTGAGTTTGACGTAGTTCTTCTCCCCGTCCTCCCACGTGAAGAGCAGGTCCGTCTGGGAGTTTGCCTTCGTATCGAAGGAGGCATATATCGAATCGCCGGAAAGGACACTGATATTGAAGTCACTGAGGCGTTTGTGCCGGAGGCCTTCCTTCGTTCCCCTCAGGAGCTCGCAGTACTTCTCGTTGAGCATCAGGCAGGTCCTGTCAGGAGACTGCACGGCAATGGGCCGCGGGAAGTTTTCGATAAAGGCGTCGACACCGTCGAGCATCTGTTCATACTGGTTCGATGCCTTCAGGCGCTGAATGGTTCTCTGTGCGACGGTCGCCATCTCCCGGTACTCGGGCTCCACCTCGTCGGGTCTGACAGGCACTGAATAATCGCCGTCGAGGGCACGGCGAAGGGCATCTTCTATGCGTTTTACTGACATGGTATGCACACCAACATACGGGCTATTCCCGCAGAACACGAAACTGCGAGAAACCCTTATATATATAATAAATTCTTCACTGATCTGATTAATACGTTTTGATTAATTTCTGATAAGAAAAAAAGTTAATAATCATTTATATTACCGATTTAGCCTATATCTGGCGCTTTATCAGTATGAATGCAATAATGCCTGCCAATATCATGAAAATAATCAACCACCAGTCGGTGACCTCATGAATGCCCTCCGCTGTACTGGGGAGGTAGACGGCGACATCGCCGGCATCGGTGGCAATGGCAACACCGCCATCACCATAATCCGCAA
>DSBQ01000031.1 GCA_011045995.1 Methanoculleus sp.
CCTCTAAATTGAATATTTAAACTAAATATCCATTAATATTGAAGCTTGGCTGATTATAATTGCTGGATTTTGAATCGGCGAGTGTATAATCTGCCAAAACTGATTCTATTTGATTATCATCAAGGAAAATATTAAATCCTGAGGGTGTATTCTATTTATCGCAATAAGCCTTCAAGGCGGCTCCCGGAGGGGGGTTGAATGGAAACAGCCAGCAAAGTAATGAACACTATTGGTGCAGCATCCGGGAACGTCCCGGTGCCGTATCCGGAATCGCTTACCGATGATGAGATCGAGACGACATTCAAGGAGAGTGGAGCCTGGGGACTGTACACCAGCGTAGACCTGAAGGGCTGCAACCCCGCCACTATCCGTGACGCGGAGAAGATCCGGGAGTTCGTCATCGAACTGTGCGACAGAATTGATATGAAGAGATTCGGCGAACCCACCATCGTTCACTTCGGACCGAACGAGAAGGTTGCCGGGTACTCGCTTGCCCAGCTTATCGAAACGTCACTGGTATCCGGCCACTTCGCAAATGAAACCAATGCCGCATATCTTGACATCTTCAGCTGCAAGGAATACTCGCCACGGATTGTTGCCGATTTCTGCAAGAGCTTCTTTGAAGCATCATCAGTGACCACCCACATACTGTTCCGCGAATAAGCGGACAAATTATTTTTTTTGGCCTGATACCCGGATTCATACGATCCGGAATGACCGGGCGCAGTCACACGGCTTCTATTCTTCGAAACCTGAAGACGATTCTCCAGTTCTGCTGCTCGCGAAGGGCAAGTTCGTTCATCTCCTGGAGCAGATTGCAGAGCTCCTCCATGCTGTGGGCATGGCGGACATTGCTGTGTATGGTTGTTAGTTGCCTGACCACATGGGCGTACCGCTCGGCATTGCGGAGATACTCCCCCCGAAACCGGATGGCGGCGATGGCAGCGCCTCCTGCCGGCAGCGTGATGGTGAGATATGCAAGGGCAAGGGATGTACAGACCCCGCCATCGGTGCAGGTTCCATGGCCAACCCCGAGGGCGTGGAGCACGGCAAAGACAAGTGTCCCCATGAAGAGGGCTTCCCCGAGGATGAGCAGTGCAAGGTTCGTCCTGCTTGCGTGGGCGCTTGCCTTCTCGTAAAACCTGAGCCGGCTGCTGATCCATGAGGAGCGGAAGAACTTCTTCATGGGAGCAAACGGGAGGTCCAGCCGGCAGTAGGGGATCGGACGTGTCTCCACGATCGACTCAAATGCAATGACCATCCAGTCATTCGGCCGGTTTGCAAGGCTCATATGGGGCGGGGTGTCAGGAGAATCACAGTGGAGACAGATAATGCAGAGGAAAAAGGCAGCCCTGATTCGTTCGGCAAGGAAGTTGTAGTCAATCCATTTCCTGTGAAAATCCCCATATTTCGTGACGGCCATCAGGATGATGATGCATAATATCTCCACCACCTCGAGCCAGATTAACCACGTCATCTCCGGGAAGAAGAGGGTCTGCAAGGTGATGGTGGCCACGGCGAGCGCCGTAAGAACCGATACGCTGGTGCCTGTCAGGGAATAGTAACGATGGTACCGGCGGGCCAGAAGTTGTGTACGGGTAAAGAACGGGAGAAGCGTTCCCAAAGCAGGTTCTATGACATCTTCAGGAAGGCCTGCCTTTCCTGCCTCGGTACGAAGCAGATGCAGGTACCTCCGGAACGTGGCGCTATACAATCCGGCGGGTACCGTTTCGCTGTTGTATGCATCGAGTTGGGTGTAGGTTTCGAAGATGCGGTCGTCATGCGAAAGCTCATAGGTATCGCCGGTATCCGGGTCAATGGCAACGACGGTCGTGCCATGCATCTCTGCAAGGGCAAACATGCTTTCAGGACGATATTCCGTCGCCCCCGGTTCCCATTCGCCGACAAGGATGACCAGATTGGAGAGGTCGATGATACCATCATAGGTGCGGTCATAGTCGGAATTTTCCCCTCCGGGAGTGATCTCAGCGACATCAAAGGAGATGCCGCTTCCAAAGGGGGATATATCCGGATCCTCATGCCCTTCTTCAGCGACCAGCAGTACCTCCGGCGGGTGGGAAATCCGGTTCCACATGCTGTCTTTGAACAGTGCTTCCAGAACAGCATGCTCAGGTCCGGGACGGCGCGGCAGGACAAACCGGTAGGTATGGTCCGTGTTTCGCAGATTTGACTCAAGACGATGGACCGTCTCCTTGATACCATCCAGGACACAGTCCGTCTCAAAATGGGGTTCACTGATTACAAGCCCCGCCTGAATGACAATTGTGAGGGCATGGCCGGGAATGCCTGATGCCGGATCGCCGTCTCCGTTTCCTGTCTTCTCCGTCATAGTGCTGCTCCTCGTCGTCCGTACATTCAATGCGCTGTACCAGGGCACCAGTATTCCCCTGCCGCCATAACCGGTGGGGGCGATTCGCGCGTGACGGCGGGCTTTGTAAGGGTTGGGCCGGGGGGACTCCCGGTGGACCCGAACGGTCTCTTCTGGTAGGTTCCTCCTCATCTTACATAAATGCAGGGCGTTTTCTCCCGTTGGCGTTGTGTCACCTGTTCCGGAATGGACGGCGTGATGCCGGACACCCAAACCCGGATGGCCGCCCCCTGCAATGGGGGGAAGAGGGGGACAAGACCTACGCCTTCACTGACCGCATTGCCGGCGTGCCGTCTCAGTCATAGATCCGGTGTTCGGCATTCTGCAGGATCTTGTTCAGCATCTCCGGATACGAGATCCCCGCAAGGGCGGCCATTTTCGCCAGATGTCCGTCCCAGCACCACCCGGGATTCGGGTTGACCTCGAGGAGGCGGGGCGTGCCGTTATGGTCCAGGCGCCAGTCAAAGCGGGCATAGTCCCTGCATTTCAGCCTTCCGAAGAGCTTCAGGCAGCTTGCAACCAGGAACCTCTGGACGTCTTCTGAGAGGTTCGCTTTGACAGAACGGAGGTCCCAGTAAGGGGAGGACGGGTCCCATTTCGCCTCATACCCGCATATCCGTGGATAGGAAGAAGGAAGTGCCGAATAATCCTCCTCGATGATCGGGAGGACTTCGTACATATCAGGGAGATTGCCGATGATGCCGACACTGATATCACTGCCGGACAGGAACTCCTCGACGAGGATGGCGGTCTCCTGGCCGCAGCGGTTCCTCACATCTTCGATTGCTTCCTGCAACTCGCCAATATCGCCGCAGACGCTTTTCCTGGTGATCCCTACGCTGGAATCTCCCAGGTTCGGTTTGACGATGACCGGGAACCTGAGCGGCTGTTCGATAAATGAACTGTCGCCGGGAGTGATCATGAAGGCCTTCGGGACCGGGATGTCGAGTTCATGTGCGACACCGCGCACCAGGGATTTGTCGTAGCAGTAGGCAAGGCACTGTGGCCCGCCACCGGTATAGGGGGTGCCGAGCATCTCGAGAACCGCCGGAATATGAAGTTCCTTGAGCGGATCGTTGAAGAATCCCTCATCACAGAGATTAAAGACGAAGTCGGTCTTCTTTCCCTGCTGCTGAAGGGATCTGATGAGCGAGGCATGGTTGTCGGCATAGGTAAAGGTATACCCATCAATGGCTGCAAGCGCCTTTTTGAGCTCCTGAATGGTGTGGAAATCATCCTCGTCAAAGACACATGAAGGGCGGACCCCGTCCTTCAGGCGTGGGTCCCCCATCACGACGGTCACGTGTCTTTTTACTTGTTTCACCTGTTTCCTGCGGGTCCATTCCTTCTCCACCCGGGCCGTGATGACTAGGCGCCTGCCCATCATGCCGAGATCCTGTTTTTTCCGGGATTTCGGAACAATCGGATCGTGGAAGGTTATTTCGTGGTAGCCGCACTCTTCGAGCATCTCCCGGATGCGGTCACGGCTATAGAGCCGTTCTGCATAGAACTGATCTGCAAGAACCCCTTTTCTTACATGGGTGATGACCTCGCGGGAGATGAGTTTTTCTCCGTCTTCCGACAGGCTGCGTTCACGGCATACGAAGTAGTTCTGGTCTATCCACTCCCAGCTGCGGGGTTCATAGTTGTCCCTGATATACGCACCGTCCGCGATATCCAAAAGGAGCCCGCCGCCCGGTTTTGCCACCCTTGCAACTTCTGTGAGGATTTTCACATCATCCTCGTATGACTCGAAGTAGCCGAAACTGTTCCCGGGAATGAGTACATGATCAAAAGTATCTGCCTGAAATGCAAGTTTTCGTGCATCTCCTTCCCTAAAATTAATGGTCAGTCCTTCATTTTTCGCCTGTTTCTTCGCACGGGTGATGAGGTAGTGCGAACGATCAAGGCCGGTGACCCCGGAATATCCCCTGCGTGCAAGTTCCAGTGAATGGCGGCCCTGCCCGCAGCAGAGATCAAGGATGCTCCCGCCCGGCTGAAGGTCCAGGGCAGCGGAGAAGAGGTCGACTTCTTCTGAGGTTATGGAGCTGTCATCAATGACATCACCGTCCGTACGGAGGTAGTTCGCATTGAAAATCTCCCTCCACCAGTCCGCCCTGACATAGCTCTCCAGGCTTTCAACAGGGCCTATATAACTGGTTATTTTGGATTTAGGCGGATTCTTGCTCATCAATTTGCCTTATAAGATGTATGGTATCTCCTTTTACGTAATAAAGCTATCCTGGACGTTAAAAATTTAATAATATTAATGTTTTTTTCCGGCTGTTGCGGCCCCGGCGGACAAGGGCCGGACCTCTGCGCGCACCCCCGGAGGACGTCGGGGTGTTCGTTCCCTGCGGCACCGGTTCCGGTGTTGGGCCGGAAGCGGATCTCATTTTTTCCTATCCCCGGTACTTTGATATGGGCGGATGGCAAATAGGATGGTATGCCTCACCTGTCCCGGACGCAGTTCGGGAAATATATGACGCTCCTGCTGCAGGCGTTCATAGTCTTCATCATCATCGAAAGTCTGGTACTGAGACATTACACGTATGTGTTCGGGGGAATTCTTACCCTGATTCTTACCATTTTGCCGATGGTAGCTGAGCGTCAAATCCGTCTGACAATACCCTGGTGGCTGACGTTTCTTATCGTGCTCTCCCTCTATATTCACCTCGCGGGCAACTACTTTCAATGGTACATTTCCCTGTACCCCTACTATGACAAAATTGGCCACCTGATCTCGGGGACGACCGTCGCCCTTCTCGGCTTTGCCCTGGTGCTGCTTATCGACCAGTACTCCGAGAACAACTTCAACCGCCCGATCATCATCTTTTTGATCGTGATGCTGACGATGGCGGTGGGGGCGTTCTGGGAGATCTTTGAATTTACCGTTGATACCCTTCTTGGTGTAAATATGCAGCACGGGCTGAATGACACCATGCTGGACATGATCTTCGTCCTCATCGGGGCGATCCTTGTCGCCGCCCTCGGCAACATCTACCTGAGGAGACTCTCAAAAAGGACCCTCTCCCGCCTCTTTATGGGAAATCCGGTTCTGACGGACAGGGTCTACAGTTATATCTCAGAACTGCCCCGGCAGAACAAAAAAAAGGAGTGATCCTGCCGAGAATGGGGCAGAACGGGCCACCCCAACCCGGTGATTACACCTCATAGGCCATATGCATGAGATTTGCACAGATCACCCGGAGCATGAGTTTTCCCGGTGACGGGGGAAGGTAACGGGAAAAATTTTCCCATTCGGCCTCAATCCTTCCGACTGCCATCGTTGCGCAGTCGTCGAGCGCTCCTGATGATCTCACCAGCCCGATCCCTTCATCCAGGATGGCATCCTGCTCCCTGAGGTCGGGGGAACAGAGGATTGCGGTTAAGCGGGCCGAGGAGTCCCGGTCGAGCAGATCGAGTGCCCGCAGGATGACATAGGTCGGCTTGCCGTTTCTGAGGTCTTCGCCAGGCATTTTTCCCCATTTCTCATCGCCGGAGAAGTTCAGGACATCATCGATGATCTGGAAACTGATGCCCATCGTCCTGCCGAACCGGAGGCATGCCTTCCTGGTCTCCGGCGCCACCTCCTGCAGGATACATGCGAGTTCGGCAACGCCTTCGGTTGCAGAGGCGGTCTTGTAGGCATACATCTGGAGGACCTGTTCATCGAGATGCTCTTCCCGCCACCTCCTCAGAGTGTCCGGAGAGAGGTTCTTTGACCAGTAAATATCCTGCCCCTGGCCGAGATGGGCCCTGAGGGACGTATCGGTCATCAGACGGAGCACCTGGTGCTTCTGGTCCGGGGTCAGGTCCGGGCAGGACGATACGATGTTCTGGGGGAAGAAATAGAGGGTGCTTGCTGCGTTGATGGCAATATCCGTCCCGTATCGCCGGTGGATGGCTTCATCTCCCCGCCGAAGGAGTGATTCGTCCTCGATATCATCGATGATCAGCGCTGCCGAGTGGAGGAGCTCGGTCATCACAAAGAGCTTCTCGGTCTCTTTCGTGAACCGAACCCCCACGGCATCGGCGATGAGGATACCAAAGATCGGCCGCCAGTGTTTTCCCTTCCGCGAGAGGAGATCCCAGACCGGCCGCGAGATGCTCTCGGTGAACGGGGTGTAATCGATGACGGGCTGTCTCTCCCCGAAGAGCGAGGTGCACCACGCCTCGTCGATCTCCGGCGGGAAGAGCTCTTCGAGACGCTCGTTTATCTTTTTCTCGAAGCGCCCGATGAAATCCGGGAGATCGGCGATGAACCCGTACCCGCAGAGTTCAAGCTGCCCGCGTCCGGAGATGCTGTCGGCCTCGATCCTGCCCGAGATGGTTCCCGATCCTTCCCAGATGCCGCCGTCCATCCCGATGATCCCTATCTCCTGGTCATCGATGTCAGGGGTGAACCGGAGCGCCGCGTCAAGTGCGGGAATGGCAAACTCCCACTCTACCGGATAATGAATATGCGTTGCCGGGCTCTCCCATATTCTCAGGGGGTGTGCCCTGATCTCTGGATGCCAGGAAGCCTTGCCGTCCGTTTCGAAGAGGATGCAAAATGTCGAGACCGTTTCTTTTGACCTGAGGTTTCGCCGGTGCATAATCATCATGCTGCGGCCGTCATCCAGCTGGATGCCGCACCAGTCCCAGCCGAGGGGGTGGTAGGAGATGTCGCCGCCTTCCCCGGCACGCCGGGATGGCTGCTCTTCGAGGAACCATGCCGTCCCGCCGGACTGGTAGTCGGACCACGCCTCTCCCGAGACGGGTACTCCTCCTGCAATGCCCAGGAGCTGCAGGCGCGGGCAGGTGAGATACTCCATGCCGATGGCACCCTCCGGGGCCAGGGAGGAGAGGTCCGTAAACGGCACCTGGGGGATCAACGCACAGGACACTATCTCTCCATGGGTCAGGTCATGGAAGGTGATGATGATCTCATCGTCCACGAACGAGATCCGTGCCTCGTCCCATGTGACCGAAGGGGGGGTGGCCCCGATCTCCAGTGTAGTGTCCGGGAGGGTGATCGGGGGGTAGACCCCGTGGTCTTCGATCTCCCTTCGGATCGTCTCACTGACGTACCTGCTTACGCCGAGTTTCTCCGGGAAGGTATCGAGATGGCTGAGGTACCAGGAGTGCAGGGCTTTGTCCACCCGCACCTCCCTGTGGTGGACGCCTGCTTGCGTATCAGCCACAGAACAGAGATACATCGCACCGGGATTTCCCCCTCCCCCTTCAACGGGGCCATCATCTTCAGGAAGGCAGAGGGAAAAGAAACAGATCACAAAATTTCTCCGGGGAATCCCATGCCCCTCAAAAAATCCCTGCACATACCACCACCGGACAAAGGGGTCATCATCACCGGGAATCATCCGGGAGATCACATTGCCGGTGCGACCGGGCATCCCTGCCTCCTCCGGCGCTATTTCTGCCACCTCATTCCCTGAAGGTCAGCATGGGAATTGATTAAGTGTTCGTAATCGACATCCGGGCGCAGCCACCGGGGGATGAGGATCTTCTATGCCGGTTCCCCGGCTGCCGGAAAAGCGTTCCCTCCTCCCCTCGGCCGCTGACCAATTCCGGCCGAAACCCGCTGTTCAATCCCTTCAGTCTCTCTTGGCCCTCTCAGTTGCCGCCGGGAGCCGTGCGTCATTTTCCGGGGAATCTTCTCCGGCAAGAGATGAGTGAGTGTACCTGACAATACCGCTTTCGCCGTCAATCTCCACCCATTGCCCGTCGCCAATGATCTCTGTTGCACGGGGGACCCCCACAACGCAGGGGATGCCGTACTCCCGGGCGATGATGGACCCGTGCTGGAGCAGTCCCCCCACCTCCAAAATGACCCCGCCGGCCGTCAGGAAGAGGGGCGTCCATCCCGGGTCCGAGGCACTGATCACCAGAATGTCGCCCGGATGAACCTCTTTTTCGGCAGGGTGGTGGAGGACTCGTGCCGGGCCCCGGGCTGTGCCGGCGGAGACGCCATACCCGCGAATGTCGCCCTCGTCCTCTCCGCGGAGGGGAGGGTGCAGTATCCGGCCGCTGGAGTCGATGACCGGTGGATAGCGGCGGCACCTGTTCATCCCGGCAAACCAGGCCCGGTTGTTCGCGACGGTTGACTGCATTCGCATGTCGGGGTCATCAAGTGCGGACTGGATCTCGGACACCGAGAGGCAGAAGACATCCTGTGCCCTTGCGATCTGGCCCCGTGATGCGAGACGCTCTCCTGCGGCAAGGGCCCGCGTGCGTACGCGTGACGTAACGAGGACGAGGTAATACTTGTGGTCTTCCCGGATGCCGCCGAAGGTATCGATGAGGGTGTACGTGCGCATGAAGAGGCGTTCCCACAATCTGCCCTTCTTTCTGCAGAATTCCCGCAGGAGCTGGTATGCCTCCTCACGACGGGACTGTTCCTCCGCAAACCGCTTAACGGGTCCCTGCCCCTCCTGGGATGCTGCTCTGTAGGTTCGCATCTGTGCCAGGAGAAGCCGCGGTTCTCCTGCGTATCCCGGTGATGCGGGGTCGATCTCGCCCGGGCCGCGGAATCCGTACAGTTTCATGAAAAGGTCCCATTGCGCCATGAATGCATCCGGCATCGCTTTTTGCCGTATCCGCTCTTCGAGAGCTGCAATCTCTTCATTGACTGCAGGTCCTGCAAGGGAGGAAAGCCGGGAGAGGCAGAGTGCCATCTCTGTCGTCCGGTTGTTGGGGAGGGCCCGGTCAAGCCGGTCGGCAAGCGCCCGCACGTCGTCGGGTGCCCCCGCAAACATCCCGCGCATCACCATGCGGGCACACTCCGAGTTGATGAGGGTTGACCCGGTCTTTTCCTTCACCCATCAGACGGTCAGGCGCCCTGCCTGCCTGCAATAGTCTGCAAAGGAGAGGTCCTGTGATTCCAGATCATCGAGGGCTCTCAGGAATTCAGCGGTTGATGCACGGCATTCATGGGCGACCGTCTCCGGCAGGAGAAATCCGCGAGCAGCATGAAAGAAGAGGTCATGCGAATGCCGGAGCGATGCAGCGAGAATCCCGGAGAGGAGGGGAGGCCGCCCGGGAGTTTTCCACTGACCCGGATCCGCGGACCGGATAATCGCGGCAGAGTATGCATCGAGGCCGCCGAAGATCAGGCTGATCATCCGTGGCTTCATGACCCACATGAGATTGGAGATGTTGAGATACATCCGTCCGTCCACGACCTGCCCAATCCCGGTGACGGCATCACGGCCGAGGCGGGGATGAGCAGTCAGTGATTCAAGGGTGTAGCCCAGGACAAGGTCCATCCATGACGAGCCCAACGGGGACAGGGCACCCTGCATCCCGTGTTCGACGAGTGTCAGGTCAAGGTACATCCGTGCCGGGGTGTCCACGGCTGTCCGGAGCGCCTCAGGCAGCGGGACCATGGTGGTTACCGGGCGCGCCTGGAGGAGGAGCATCTCTCCGTTCAGAGACGCCCATTCAACATCGACCGGGCACCCGTACAGCTCCTCCACCCGCAGGGTGAGGTCGCGCAGGGCAACGGCGTCCTCCTCCTCAAGGCAGAACCGTCCACTCCGGTATCCGTGGCATTCACGGACTCCTCCTCCGGGAAGGAGAAAGATGGCGGTCTCCTTTCCCCCCATCTTTCTGTCAAGGATGGCGGCTCCGTGTTTTGCCAGCACCAGCTCGTCGGGGGATACCCGGCCCGAGACGATGCTCTCCCCGAGACCCCACCCTGCATTGATGACCACTTCCTGATGACTGTTGGAAACAGGGTTGGAGGAGAATGCGATGCCGGCAACATCTGCCGGTACTGCCTCCTGAACGATTACCGCCATCTGCGGCAGACTGGTTGTGTGTCCCTTCCGCCGCTGATAGGCGAATACCCGCTCTTCGAAGGAGGACGCGAAGACGTTTCGTATCGCATCGCAAAGCGCCTCTGTGGGCACGCCAATCTCCGTCCGATAGAGTCCGGCAGACGATGCCTCCCCCAGATCCTCTGCCGGTGACGACGACCGCACCACCCAGACCCCGGAACGGTTGGGAAGATGCCTGAGCGACTGCTCCAGGACCTTCTGTTGATCGGGAGAGTAGGGGAGGCTTTGGCAATGGTTTTGCAGTGCCTCTGCGCAGGAGGCAGGCACCACGCCTCCGGAAGCTTTAATGGCGTGCCAGGCCGTCGTCTCCCTGATTGAAGCCGACCAAAGCTCAAAGAATGCGGTGGTCAGCACACATCCCGGCGGGACCGGAAGCCCCACCCTGCACAGGCGCAGCAGTGAGCAGGCCTTGCCGCCCACCTCATCGATGGGTGCCGTAACGTCATCGCCGGGAAAGAGAATTGTTCTCCTGGTCGTTTGCATCCGGGGTTCTCCTCACGGTACCACACGATGGGCGGTACCCGCATCACAGGATGTATCCCGGCCGGAAGGACATGAAGATGCTGGAATGAATTCCCTGCTGAAAGGAGAAGAGCAGCGGGCCATTCGGGGTGAATGCATGAAAACCGCTGCTCCGGTGACCCGGACCCGGATGTTCTTTGCTGGAAATGGGCTTTGGAGGTTGTTTTATCCGGGAGACCTCTCTTCGGTTGCCCATCCCCCGTCCCGGCAACATGGCAGGGTTCCTGCGTCCGGTGCGGCTCCTGGCAGGCCTGGCAGGTATCCGACCGGAGAGGTTTTCATAGTTAACGAGAATGGTCTTGGTGATTGGCTATGCAGGAACAACTCAGGGAACTGCTGCTGGAACGGTGCCGGGCGATGGAGATCCCCATGGTGGGGATTGCCGGGGTCGGACGGTGGGAGCATCCGCCGTTTACCCCGTGGATGCCGGAAGCGTTCTACCCGCAGTCCATCTTTCCCGAGGCCCGGTCGGTGTTCGTCATCGGCCTCCCCGTCGACCTCCCCGTCCTCGAGACCGCACCATCCATATACTATCACGAGCTCTATACCACCGTCAATACGCTGCTTGACCAGTACACCTACCGACTGGCTTCCTATCTCAATGAGATGGGGTACCCGTCGGTCTTTGTCCCCCGCGACGGCTATGGGGGGATTGAGGCCCTGCTCGAAAACCCGGTCGCCTTCTTCTCGCACCGCCATGCCGCCTACCTTGCGGGGCTGGGGAATTTCGGGGTGAACAACATGCTCCTCACCCCGGAATACGGCCCCCGGGTCCGGTTCGGCTCGGTCCTGACGGCTGCAATTCTTCCCGAAGACCCCATTCTGGAAGGGGAGCTCTGCACCCGGTGCATGGCGTGCGTGGAGCGGTGTCCCGCCCGTGCGATCAAAGAAGGGGAGTATCCCGCCACGCTGACCGATAAGAAGGCATGCACTGAAAACAGCGAACGCCTGTCCCGAAAGGGGATCTCCCCCTGCGGCATCTGCCTGAAGGTCTGCCCGGTGGGCCGGGACCGGGTGCATTTCCGCCGTGAGGATAGTGCCATGTATACGGACAGGGCACGGTATCCCGCCTATCACCGCGCCTGGAAGCATGTCCGTTCGTACGGGAGAAAGAAATAATCGCACGAGAGGAGAGAAGGAGCAGGGACTCCCTTGGATGTCCGTTCCGGGAGCGTTCGCCGGTTCATTCCGGCACTGGATATGGGATGGCCGCTGCGCCGGGTGGCCGTATTCGTGGCGGCGGAGCTGCCACCCTGCCGCCCTCCCAGCCTCCCCTCCTACCACCCGGAAGGGAGGTGTCTTCGTACCACCCGCATCAGTTCAGTGAAAAATTGGTCCCTGACCTCCTGAACGACGAGCGCCTCGTCGATATAGAGCGTACAGCTGTCCTCTGTCCTGAACCTTGACGGGGAAACCTGAAGGGAGTAGGTGTTCACCGTCTGGTCCCAGAACCAGTCGGCGCTCCCGAACTGGATGTTGTCCGGGTCCATCCGGGCAACCGCCTCGAGGTCCTGGCGAAGGAGGTGGCCTGCCCTGCTGTTCTCGATGCAGACGGTCACATAGGCGATGCGATACGTCATCCTGTTCACCGGTATCCTGCCGGCCTCCAGGCGTCTGATATTGTGGATGTCCGGCTGGCCGCCGTGAACAAAATGGCCGTAACAGCTCTGGATGGTATAGCAGGCGGGGACCTGGGCAAAGGCCCGGATGAGGGGCAGCAGCGGAGCGTCGATCTCCCCTTTGCTGATGGCCGACGCAAGCTCGCCAAGTGCGGCCTCCCGTTCCCGGACAAACCCCGGAGAGGGGACCATCGGGCGGGGTGGGGTAAACGTCTCCATGCAGGTGACAATGGTTGTTCTTTTGATAAAAGCATGTGGTGGGGCGATGGTGTGCCATCGGGTCACCCTATGCGGCAGTTGCCGGGCGGTGATGCAATCGGCTGCCGTGGAGGAATGGGAAGCCGCATCTGCCGCCCTGCACCCGGCAGAGTACCCTGCAGGGGGGTCGCGGTCCCTGTTGCGCCTCACACGATCGGATGGTCCTCCTTTTTCCACCAGATCTTCACATGATGCGAGTGGCCGGGGATGACAAGGGCGGACCCGTCACGTTCCATATGGTCGAGAAGATACGTCCTGAGCACTTCCCTTTGCACGGGCGTCCGGGCCAGTACCTGGGGGGCGAAGTACTCCACCGCCGCATCCGCTGACGGGAAGGGGTAGCGGTGGGGAAGGGGCGTCGATTCGATGTTGGGGTACACCCCCATGGCATAGAGCAGATTATAGATGAGGTTGCATTTCGGCGGTACGGCAAACGCCCTGCCGTGGAGTGCGGGCCACAGGGCCAGCGACAGCATCTCCCACGGAGTGGCCCCCGCGAACCAGTAGATGGCCACATAGTCCGAGGAGGCCTCATGCATCTTTACGATGGCATCCCTGATGTCCGGGACACTCAGCGAGTTTTTTGCAAAGACGATGTCATAGGGACCTGCAAGGTCGGTGGCGATATCGACCTCTTCCCAGAGTTTTTTTACCACATCAACATTATCGACGCCTTCGGCTGCAAGGTTCTCTTCCAAAACGCTGTACATGCCGCCGGCAGGTTCGACGGCGGTGACGTGACGGACCCGGCGTGCGGCGGGAATGGCGATGGCTCCCGGCCCCGCACCGATATCCAGCACCCGTGACTCAGGCCGCAGCGGGAGGCCGTCGAGAATGGGATCGACGCGGGTGTCCCTGTGTTCCTGTGATGTGCGATAAAAATCCCGTGCAGCATCCGCATCGTCCCAGTAGGCGGCCCCCGTCTGTTCCATGCTGGCATCGCGGTACCTGCTCCATTGCTGTTTCCATTCTTCGTTCCAGTCGGTTATGTCGTGCATTGCTTTCGGTCCCATGTCCTCTCCTCCTGCGGTGCGGTACTCTGCAGGCCTCGCCCACCTGCCCTGCCCTGAAGTCCCTGCCGATGCCGCAGTCGATGAGGGCTCGCCGGATACTGCCGGTGCAGGATGCATTGTGTGGCAGGTAAATGCTAAGAAATGATAAAATGTGCGCATAATCTCAGGGCTGGGCATCCGCCGAAGGAAGAAGGGAGCGGGTGCCGGGGACCCCTTACC
>DSBQ01000021.1 GCA_011045995.1 Methanoculleus sp.
TGAGGGGAAACCTGAGGGGAAACCTGAGGGGAAACCTGAGGGGAAACCTGAGGGGAAACCTGAGGGGAAACCTGAGGGGAAACCTGAGGGGAAACCTGAGGGGAAACCTGAGGGGAAACCTGAAGAGACAACGGAGGTGGCAGAGGATGAGTGATGCAAAGCCGTCATACAACATTCCGATCGGCCCCATCCATCCAGCACTTAAGGAACCGGTTCTCTTCACCTTCAGGATCAATGGAGAGGTCGTCGAGGATCTGGACTTTTCCCCAGGCAAGGCGCACCGCGGCATCGAATGGATGGGCATGCGCCGCAACCCGGTCCAGATAGTCCATCTCTGCGACCGGATATGTGGGATATGCGGGGTATCGCACACTTTTGCATTCTGCCGTGCGATCGAACAGATAGCAGAGATCGAGGTTCCCGCGCGCGCCCATTATGTCAGGACCATCGTCGCAGAACTCGAGCGTATCCAGTCGCATCTCCTATGGGCAGGCGTCGCTGCCCACGAGCTTGGATTTGATACGCTCTTCCACCTTGCATGGAGAGTCCGCGAGGACGCTATGGACATTTTGGAGATCATCACCGGCAACAGGGTGAACTACGGGATTGTCATGATTGGCGGCGTTCGTCGTGACATCACAAAAGACCAGTTCCCCAAGGTCTGTCAGATCCTCGCCGCCTATGATGACATCGCCGGAAAACTCCTGAAACTCTTTCTCGAGGACACGTCCATCAGGATCCGGTGCAGGGATACCGGTGTGATGACCCGCCGGCAGGCACTTGAACTCTGTACGGTGGGGCCGACGTCACGCGCCTCCGGCCTTGAGATGGATGTCCGTCTTGACGCACCGTATGCTGCATATGGCGACCTTGACTTTGCAATGGTCCTGCCGGACCAGTATGCCGGAGAGATCCGCGGCGATGTCTACGACAGGATTGTGGTCCGCCTCCTTGAGGTCGTTCAGTCGGTATCCATCATACGCCAGTGCATCGACAATATCCCTTCCGGTGAGGTGATGTGGGAAAAGAAATACCCCAAGATCCTTGCCGCCTGCAAGAAAGCCGAAGGCGAGGCGATCGGCCGGGTGGAGGCCCCGCGCGGAGAATGCATCCATTTCCTCCGGATGAACTCGTCAGAATCTCCCGAGGCCTGGAAGGTCAAGGGATCAACGTATTCGAACCAGATGTCGTGGCTAAGCATGCTGAAGAACGAACAAATCGCCGATATTCCCATCATTGTTGCCTCTATTGATCCCTGCATGTCCTGCACGGACCGGGTTGCAATCGTAGGCAACGGGATGTCGGCCATCCTGACAAAACAGGACCTGCATCGCCTTTCGGTGGAGAAGACCCGGAGGATCCAGGGATGCTGAGCAACGTTATGGCAGCGGTGATCGGCTGCGTCGGCATCGCGGCCTATGGTATGGTGGTCGGTCTCTTCCTTCAGGGTGTTGACCGGAAATGCGCTGCCCATATGCAGGCACGGGTCGGTCCACCCATCCGCCAGCCGTTCATCGATATAGGAAAGCTCCTCTGCAAAGACAACGTGGTCCCTGACCATGCCGTCCGGGCGGTCTTCAATGCCGCTCCCCTCATTGCCCTCGCGGCATCGATCACTATCCTCCTCTATCTTCCTCTCGGGAGCATAATGCCGGTGCTTGGGGAATGGGGCGATGTTGTGCTCATCATGTATCTGCTCACTGTTCCGGGGCTTGCAATGATGGCCGGAGGGTTTGCCTCCGGTTCGCCGTATGCCACAGTTGGATCCCAGAGGGAGATGGTCACCATGATTGCGTATGAGTTTCCCCTGGCAACTGGCATCATCGCGATCGCATGGAGGCTTTCTGCCGCAGGCATTGCCGACCCCTTCCTGATTGCGACCATCGCACGGACCCCCGTATGGAGCGTCACCGGGCCGCTGGGATGGCTGGGCCTCCTTCTTCTCCTTATTGTGCTGGCATGGGTGACGCCGGCAGAGCTTTCACGGGTCCCCTGTGATACGCCGGAGGCGGAGACCGAGCTTGCCGGCGGCCTGCTGGTTGAGTACTCGGGAAGAAATCTTGCGCTCTTCTCCCTCTCTCTTGCCGTGAAAACGGTCGCGATGGCGACTCTCGCGGTGGTGCTCTTCCTCCCATGGAATCCCTCATGGTATATCGAGCTTGAACCGCTGGCTGCGCTCATTGTGGACGTGCTCTTTTTCATTATCAAGCTGGTTCTGGTGGTATTCTTCTCGGTAAGTGTTATCAGGGTGATGATGGCCCGGTTCAGGATCAACCACCTGGTCACCCTCTACTGGAAGTATCTCGGGATTGCAGGAATTGCGGGCCTTGCTCTCATCGTCCTTGATGCGACGCTGGGCATGGGGGTGGTGGTGTGAGCCTCCTTCCGGCCGTTCTTGAAGTTCTCAGGCAGTTTTTCAGAAAACCAGTGACCAATCCCTTTCCGGCAAAGTATCTTCCCCCGTCGATAACCACATTTTTTCGGAAGGCCGCAACCGGAGAAGGCCGGGTCAACCCACCGGTAAAGACCCCCGCACGATTCAGGGGTAAGATCACCTATGACCGGGACGCCTGCATCGGGTGCCGGCTCTGTACCAGGGTATGTCCCGCCCATGCAATTGAGTTCCTCCCGGAAACAAAGACCGTGCGCATCTTCGTTACCCAGTGCATCTTCTGTTCCCAGTGCAATGATGTGTGCCCCGTTTCATGCCTGCACATGAGCGAAGAATTCCTGATCGCCACCGAGAATCGCTATTCAGAAGAGATGATCGTGGAATAGTGCCCATAAATCCTTTTTATATAACCAAAGGTTAATGTGAAAGAGCGCACTCTCGTATCATGTCTCTCTAAGAGAGAGATCCCGGTGATTTCATGGAAGATATTGTCCTGATGGTACTTGTCCTCGCCTTCACCGGCCTCATCGCGGGACTCGGTGCCGGGCTGCTGGGTGTCGGTGGCGGTTTTATTATGGTACCTGCCCAGTTCTGGGTGCTCACGGATTTTGCTCATCTGGACCCTACCCTTGCGACGCGTGTTGCGTTTGCGACAAGTCTGGCGGTCATCCTGCCCACGGCGATCTCCAGTGCGTATTGCCATCACCGCAACCATGCAGTGGACTGGGATATGATCCGCCTTATGGCACTTCCGGGATTTCTGATGGCCTTTGGCGGGGCATATGTAGCGACCAACGTCCACGGGGATGGTCTGCGTCTCGTCTTCGGGGTTCTCCTTCTGGGTGCGGCTGTGCGGATGTTCTTCCGGAGTTCGGTGGGGAATATCGATATCATTCCCCATCGTGCGCTGTTCTATATTGGCGGGGGGGTGCTCTTCGGGTTTCTCTCCGGGCTCCTGGGTATCGGCGGCGGGTACCTGATTGTCATCTATCTCACCGCCTTCTGTGGGTTTACCATTCATCGCGCAGTTGCCACATCAACAGGATTTCTGGTCTTTGCGGCCATGGGGGGCATTATTGCCTACACGCTCTACGGGTGGGGAGTAACGGGCATCCCCGGCCCTTCCCTCGGGTATATCGATCTGCCGCAATGGGCGGTGCTGACGCTTACCAGCATTCCCGCCTCCTACCTGGGTGTGCATATCTCCCATCTGACATCGCCGAGAAGGCTGGAATATCTCTTTGTCCTCCTCCTCTTCGTGAGCTCTATGAAGATGTTCGGACTCTTCTGAGCACTAGAGCATAAAAAAAATGAGCGCAAGCAGGAAGGCAACAATAAGCAGTGCCACCCAGAGGTATGGGCGCCGTCGCCGCCGCATCTCATTCACCTCATTCCGGTATTTTCTCTGGAGAGGTTCATTCTCCTGCGGATGTTCAGAGTCAAACTCAATGACAAGGGGTCCTGCATACCCGCAGTCCTTGCAGCGGTAGGTCCACCCGGCATAGCCCCCGGCAACGGGGTAAATGTGTCTGCTGTTGCAGCGCGGGCACCGTATCATTGTTCTTCCTCATTTTCCTGCAGACGCTCCCCATCGAGTTTTTCCATTGCATCGATGTGGCCGGACTGCAGGACGGCGATCAATGCATCCGCCCCCTCGCGGACCGCCGGTGACAGGTCATTGCAGGTTGTGACATGTCCGGGTTCAATCCCGATGAAGAGTATCTCCCCGGCATAACCGGAGACGTATCCGATGAGATGCGACAAAGCAAGCATGTGCGTGCCCAGCCCCACATCCTCGATCATCTCCGGTGCGACTCGCCGAAAGGTTCCGGGGCCAAGGCCCATTGCTGCCGCATCGACGATCACCAGGAGTTCGGGATGCTGTTTCCGTACAATGCCGGAAAAGTTCTCCGGCGCGGTGGCACAGTTTATGGCCATCCAGTCATCTGCACGGAAGTTGTCTGCGATATAGCACCCCACCCCATCGTCACCACGGAGGCTGTTGCCGACCCCGAGGAGGATCTTCATACTACGGTTTCGTCGCTGATGCATGTAAAGGGGTCACCCACCGGCAGAGGGTGGTTGCACCCGACTCATTTTGTGGGTTTGGCGCCAATTGATGATCATTACGAGGTGAACGACAAGTGACACGAATCCAGACTTTTGCAGGCATCCTCTGTATCGCCCTTCTCTGCATCGCACCCGCGATGGGTGCGGGCGAGCCGGTTTCGGCGATTGACAACTATAACAACGCGGTCGACCTGGCATCCGCCGGAGAGTATGAAGAGGCCCTCGTCGCCGTAGACGCAGCCCTTTCCTCCAATGCGAACTTCACGCTTGCGCTTGCGACTAAATCCGGGATTCTCTCTGCAATGGAGCGGTATGACGAAGCTCTCGCCGCTGCGGATGCAGCCATAATCTCCAATCCTGATATGGTATACGGATATGTGACACGGGCAAACGCCCTCGTTGGCCTGGGCAGAAACGAAGAGGCGGTGGCAGCGGCAGAATCGGCTCTCGAACGGGATCCGGAGAATCTGGACGCACGGATCATCCTGGGAACCGCTTTCGGCAACCTCGGCATGTACGAACGGGAGCTTGAGTTCAGTGAAGAGGCCCTTGCGCTCTCTCCGGGCGATTCCCGCGCCCTGTCAAATAAGGCCTACGCGGAGTTCATGCTCTCCGGAAAGACGCCGGAACCGACGCCTGCTCCTCTTTCCCTTCTCCCCCTGTTCGGAGGAATTGCTCTTCTCTGCCTTCTCCGGCAGAGATGAGGATGACCTCTTTAAAAAAATATCAGGAAAATCGAGTGCGCCGACCGGGACTCGAACCCGGGTTTAGGCGTTGGCAACGCCTAGTGATAACCACTACACTATCGGCGCCTGTCTGAAACAGTGCTCTACAATATTCTCACTTCAGCCATATAATGGTTGCGAATTGGAAATCCGCGCCTCATTCCTCACTTTTAAACTATTCGATTTGGATGGTTCATGCGCACACATCCCGCCCGGACCCAGGGCATAGGCGCAGGTGCCCCCTTGTAACCAAAATGTGGGATAGCAATGTTAATTGTTAAAAAAACCAATCCTTTTGGTATGATCCCCCTCGTGCATGACCTGCGTGGCCGCCGTGTTGTAATTGCAGGCGGAGGAGCGGTCGGTGCACGGAAAGCGGCATATTTTGAAGGAGAGTGTGATGTGGTTGTTCTCAGCAGATCATTTCATCCCTCCTTTTCGGGGATGGATGTGGAATGCGTGAAGGTTGATATTTCAGCGACCCCTGATGCGCAGATCAGATCATATCTGCGTGGAAGTGCCCTCGTCATTGCAGCGACCCCGGATGAAGAGGTAAACAACCGGATTGTGGAACTCTGCCGTGAGGAAGGTGTTTCCATCAATAATGCACAGGGAGTCTCCGGGGATGTCCTCCTCCCTGCGATGATACGCGGGGACGGTTATTGCATCGCCATCACAACGATGGGGAAGAGTCCCGCGATGTCCCGGTTCATCAGGGAAAAGATCGAGCCCGAACTCGATGGTATCGATGATATGATCACGCTCCAGCAGAATCTGCGCGCAGAACTGAAGAAGAGAATTCCGGCGCAGGAACAACGGGCCGGCATTCTTGCAGCGGTTCTCAACGATCCTGAAATTCGGGCTGCTCTGGAGCAGGGTGTTGTGCCGGCAGAGGAACTGGCACTAAGGAAGTACTGTCCATGACCGGGGAATTATTTTCGCAGGTCGCCTGCGCGGGAATTAATCATCATACTGCGGGCATAGCCGATATCGAAGCCTTCAGGTTTGACGATGAAGTGCTTCTCCTCGAAGAGGCGCGGGAATGGTTCAGGGGGGCGCTCATCCTCCAGACCTGCAACAGGATTGAACTTATGGTCGACGGCGATGCAACGTCCCTCGCTGCGTTTCTCGAACATCACGGGCGGAAAGGGTTCTGGACGCTCGAAGGGCGCAGTGCACTGATGCATATGCTGCAACTTGCAGCCGGCATGGATTCCATGGTCGTCGGGGAGGACCAGATCCTCGGCCAGATGAAGGGGGCGCTCTCCCTTTCCCAGCAGGCAGGGGTATGCAGCCCTATCGTCGACCTCTGCGTAACGAAGGCGGTGCATGTCGGCATCGAGGTCCGAAAACGAACAAATATCAACAAGGGTGCGGTCTCCATCGGCTCTGCAGCGGTCGAACTAGCCGAAGAGTGTCTGGGCACCCTGGACGGACGCCATATCCTCGTGGTAGGGGGCGGTGAGATGGGCATGCTCGTTACCCAGGCACTTGCGGCACGGGATCTGACTGCTATCTATGTTACCAACCGGACCTTCGAACGTGCCGTATCGCTGGCGCGCAAAGTAGGTGGGAAAGCGGTGCGCATGGACGATCTCTACCGGTATGCGCCGCTTGCCGACGTCATCATCTCCTGTACCGCTGCTCCCCATCCGATCATCAAAAAGGACGCCATATGCACGGTGATGAGTGAGAGAATCTGGCCGCTTGACACCTCGCCGAAACCTCTCATCATCGTCGACATCGCCCAGCCACGGGATGTGGAACCGGAAGTCGGCGAGATCGAAGGGGTGCATCTCTTCACCATCGATGATCTGAAAATGGTCAGCGAGAAGAACATGAACAGCAGGAAGATGGAGGCTGATGAGGCCACCTCCTATCTGAATGCCGAGCTGGAACAGTTTATCGTGCTCTTCAACCGCACTGCCGCAAATGCAGTTCTGGCAGAACTCTACACATGGGCAGAGGCCATCCGTGTCAGGGAGCGTGATCATGCCGTTGCACGCCTGAAAAGCGGACTGGCCGATCCTTCGGAGGTCATAGACGACTTCTCACGGGTCCTCGCGAAAAAGCTCCTGCTTGACGCCACCTTCTCCGTTCGCTCAAGCGCTGAATGCGGAGAGCTCGAATATGCGCAGACACTCGTCCGGGCAATCACCAAAGGAGAAAAAGTATGTTTCCAGAAAGACGCTTACGACGCCTGAGAACACGAGCACTCCAGCCCCTCCTGAGGGAGACGGTGCTCACCAGAAACGATTTGATAGCACCGGTATTTGTGGATGAAACCATCGGGAGTCCCGTTCCGATTTCATCCATGCCGGGTCAGTTCCGCCACTCTGTCGGAGATGTGGCTGACTATGTCCGTTCCCTGCATGAACTTGGCATACGTGCGGTGGTCCTCTTCGGGGTCCCCGCCGCAAAGGACGCGGAGGCGACTGAAGCATGGAACCCCGATGGCATCATCCAGCGGACGGTCAGGGCACTGAAAAACGAGATCCCTGAGATGGTTATCATCACCGATGTCTGTGCCTGCGAGTATACTGACCACGGCCACTGCGGGATTGTAGGCGACAGCCCCTGCGGTCCGGATCTCCTGAATGACCCTTCTCTTGAACTGATGGCGCGTATCGCCCTCTCCCATGCCCAGGCAGGAGCGGACATGGTTGCACCCTCATGCATGCTGGATGGCATGGTAATGGCAATCCGAGAAGAACTCGACTGCAATGGATATGAGGATATTCCCATCATGTCGTACTCGACAAAGTTTGCGAGCGCGCTGTACGGACCGTTCAGGGATGCCGTGGATTCAGGGTATTCGTTTGGGGACCGCACGACCTACCAGATGTCGCCTGCCAATGCGCGCGAGGCATTTCTGGAGTCAAAGACCGATGAAAAGGAATGCGCCGACATCCTGATGGTCAAACCCGCCGGGATGTACCTCGATGTCATCGCCAAGGTTGCCACGATTGGCCTTCCGGTAGCCGCCTACCAGGTGAGCGGGGAATATGCCATGATAAAGGCGGCGGCGGCCAACGGGTGGATAGATGAAAGAGAGGTGATGATGGAGAGTCTTCTCTGCATCAAACGTGCAGGGGCGGACCTGATTATCACCTATTTTGCTGAAGATGCGGCACGGTGGATGATGCATGAAGAGTGAAGATTTTTTCAATGAAGCAAAGGGCCTCATGCCCGGCGGCGTCTCGAGCCCGGTCCGGGCAATCAGCCCGTACCCCTTTTACACGCGCTCTGCTGCCGGGTCGCGGCTGGTAACAGAGGACGGCGATGAACTCATGGACTGCTGTCTGGGATACGGGCCGATGATCATGGGGCATGCCCATCCGAAAGTGCGTGAGGCAATTGATGAACAACTGGCCTCAGGATGGCTGTACGGGACGCCCTCAGGACGTGAACTGACGCTTGCACGAAGGATCGTGGGGGATCATCCATCCATTGACATGGTCAGGTTCGTGTCAAGCGGTTCGGAGGCGACCATGGCAGCCATCCGTCTTGCCCGTGGGTACACGGGGAAGAAGGATATCATCAAGATCGAAGGAGGATTTCACGGGGCGCATGACGGAGTGCTGATCAAGGCAGGGTCCGGTGCGACAACCATGGGGGTGCCGGATTCCGCGGGGGTGATTGCAGATGTCGTCGCCCATACCGCACAGGTCCCTTACAACAATGCCGAAGCACTCAGTGGCCTTCTCGAGAAAAACGAGGATATTGCGGCGTTCATCCTCGAACCGGTGCTGGGCAATATCGGCACCATTCTCCCTGAAGACGGGTACCTGAAGGAGGTGAGGGCCATCACAGAGGAGTATGATGTACTCCTCATATTCGATGAAGTGATCACCGGGTACCGCCTCGGTATCGGTGGTGCGCAGGTAAAGTACGGCATCCGGCCGGACATCACCACCCTTGGCAAGATCATCGGCGGCGGTCTGCCTATCGGGTGTTTCGGCGGCAGGAGGGAGATCATGGAGATGGTCGCACCATCGGGCCCGGTCTACCAGGCAGGTACGTTCTCGGGCAATCCGCTCTCTCTTGCAGCGGGCGATGCGACACTGGATTATCTGTCAGGGCACAGTTCTGTCTACGATCAGATGGAAGAACATACCCGCGCCCTTGGCGAATCCCTTCCTGCGGCCTCCCGCGATTCCTTCGTACGGCTTGGGTCGATGTTCAAGCTCTACTTCAGGGACACCCCCCCGAAAAATTATATTGAGGCAAAGGAGACCGATACGCTGCGGTTCGGCATTTTCTGGAAGAAGATGCTCTCTTCAGGGGTGTTCCTTCCACCTTCACAGTATGAAACGAATTTCCTTTCTGTGGCCCATTCAGAGAGTGATGTGGAGACGATAGCCGGAGCCTACAACGCATGCCTCTGAAGGTCGGGACACGCGGGTCACGCCTGGCGATGGCACAGACCGCCACGGTCTGTGAGATGCTCAGGACACGGGGTGTTGAAACGGAAATCGTGCCCATCGGAACCGTTGGAGACGACCGGACCGGTGTTCCCATGCACAAGGTCGGCGGTCAGGGGATCTTCGTGCGTGCGCTTGATGATGCCATTCTTGCCGGAGAGATCGATTGTGCCGTTCACAGCATGAAAGACATCCCGGCAAAGCGTCCCGGGGGCCTTTTGACCTGTGCAATCCTCCGGAGGGACTCCCCCGCCGACTTTCTCGTCCACACCTGCCCCCTTGAGGAGGTGAAGGTGGTCGGGACATCGAGCACGCGAAGGAGGGCACAGTTGCTGCGCAGCGGCCTTGATGTGGAGGTAAAAGAACTCAGGGGCAATGTAGATACCCGCCTTCGCAGGCTGAACGAAGGGATGTATGATGCGATCGTCCTTGCCGAGGCGGGAATGCAGCGGCTGGACATGGATCTTCCGGGCACCCGTCTTCTCCCGCAATGGTTCGTACCGTCCCCCAACCAGGGAACGATCGCCGTTGTGTCGGGAGACGACCCGGAGATCACAGAACCGCTAAGTGCTCTGGATGATCCGACAACCCGGCGGGATGTCGAAGTCGAGCGGGCGGTCATGGAAGAGATCGGCGGCGGGTGCTTTACGCCTCAGGGTGTCTATTGCAGTGAAGGATTCCTGATTGCCGAGGTACTCTCCCTGGACGGGACGCGCTGGGAGCGTATAGAAGATAATGGCGGCTCGGTACTCGAGGGAAGGATGATCGGGCAAAAACTCCACTCGATCGCCTATGATTTAATCGAAGAAGCACGGGTAACACTGGGTGCGTAAATGACGGGAAAAGTATACCTGGTAGGTTCCGGTCCGGGAGGACTCGGACTGATGGCAAAACGGGCACAGGAGGTGCTTGAGGCCGCGGATGTCATTCTCTATGACCAGCTTCCGGGCGAGGAGGTGCTCTCATCCCTTCCCGAAACGGTCGAGAAGATCGATGTCGGCAAGTATGGCGGCAGGCACACCCTCGAACAGGACGAAATTGAAGCCCTGATGGTGAAATACGCACAGGATGGGAAGTGTATTGTCCGACTCAAAGGAGGGGATTCGTTCCTCTTCGGGCGCGGGGGCGAAGAGATGGAGACGATGCGGGAGCATGGCATCCCGGTTGAGGTGGTACCGGGCATCACCAGCGCCATTGCCGTGCCCGAATGCGTCGGTATCCCGGTGACCCACCGGAAATGGGCAAGCCAGGTCACCATCCTCACGGGGCACGAAGATCCGACAAAGGAAGAATCCGCCCTGAACTGGCGCTGGCTCGCACAGTCTCCCGGAACGCTGGTCATTTTGATGGGAGTAAAAAATCTTCCCCGGATTGCTGCTGCACTGGTGGCCGGAGGCATGGATGCCGGAAAACCGGTCGCGATCATCGAACGGGGCATGCGGCCCGACCAGCGGGTCACCCTGGGAACGCTTGCGGACATTGCCGAAAAGGCATCCGCGGCGGAAGTGCGACCGCCGGCCATCATCGTCATCGGCGAGGTCGTCACCCTCTACCGTGACGGTTCAGAGGGTGCAATGCACATCACCGATTAATCCTCTTTTTCCAGGGCATATGCCCCGGCGCCGAGGAGTGGCGCATACCCTTCCAGTGAGCTGATACTGACTTGGGGGAGGGGCAGATACCGGTCCGTCCGTTCGAGCATGGGACCTAGCAGGAGGTCGGCATGTTCACGAATGAGGGGCCCGTCAAAGACGATATGCTCCGGTTCGTAGGCGGCTATCACATTCGAGAGGCCTCGTCCATTGACCGCCGCAAGAGCCCCCGCAAATCCGCTGAAGTCCATATGCTCCCGTATGGCTTTGAAGACCTCCGGTGCGGAAGATGGATGCTCATGCCTGATCCGGCCTGGGAGGTGCATTTCGCGCCATCTTCTGAAAAACGCTGGAATCCCCGTGCCGGATGCATAGGCCTCCCAGTGGCCGCTGCCGCCGCATCCGCAGGGGAGGGCATAGGTGGAATCCACACACATGTGGCCGACTTCTGCCGCATTTCCTGTAGTGCCGGCAATGAGCCTTCCGCCGGCAATCACTCCCGCACCGATACCGCTTGACATGGTGATGTATACCAGATCTCCAGTTCCTTTCAACGGCCCGAACACCACCTCTGCAAGTGCTCCGGCCGCGCAGTCGTTGAGCAGATACACCGGCAGACCGAATGTCTCGCGCAGTGGGCAGGTGATCTCTATCCTCTCGAAGGACATATTGGGACTTTGAACGATTGCCCCCGATGAGAGATCAAGAGGGCCTGCGGCGGCAATCCCGATTGCCGCTGCCTGCCCGGCTTCATTTTCCCGTAGCAGATCGTCGATGGCACGGATCACCGAGCGGGTGACATCATCCGGCGTCCGGCAGGTCTGTCGCAGGTTCTCCTTTTTCAGGAGGTCCGCTTCGCCGGTTGGCGATATCCTGCCCGAGCGTATGTGGGTTGCACCGATATCAACGCCGATGACGGTAATGCCTCGATTCCTCGTATTCACGTTCTCTTCTCCGGGTGTCGGACGGTCCTGGTGACAGAAATTTTCAGACCATTCTTTTTTAACGTTTCCCGTTCATGATGATATGAAGATCCATGCGCAGCGATGAGGTAAAAAAAGGGTATACCCGGGCTCCGAACCGTTCTCTTCTAAGGGCACTTGGCGTGACTGACCGGGAGATGGAATTGCCGTTTATCGGCATCGCAAATTCCTGGAATACTGTTGTCCCGGGCCACACGCACCTCCGCCAGCTCGCCGAACGCGTTCGTGAGGGAGTTTCTGCCGGGGGGGCAGTTCCTTTTGAATTCAACACCATCGGCATCTGCGACGGCATTGCAATGGGCCATGAGGGGATGCGCTATTCGCTTCCCTCACGGGAGACCATTGCAGACTCGGTGGAACTCATGATACAGGCGCACCGGTTTGACGGCCTGGTCTGCCTCTGCACCTGCGACAAAATAGTTCCCGGGATGCTGATGGCGGCAGCAAGGTGCAATATACCGGCAATCGTGGTTACCGGCGGGCCGATGCTTTCCGGTCGCTCTGCCGGGAAGGACCTGTCCCTCATCGATGTGTTTGAAGGAGTCGGCCGGGTATCGGCAGGAACGATGAGCGAGGACGAACTGCAGGAGCTTGAGAAGTGCGCAATGCCGGGATGCGGCAGCTGTCAGGGCCTCTATACCGCAAATACCATGGCCTGCATGACAGAGGCGCTTGGGATGTCGCTTCCTCGATGCGCAGCAATCCCTGCCGTCCATGCGGAAAAACTTGCCATCGCACGTGAGAGCGGTGAGCGGGTGGTCTCGCTCGTCCGGGACAATATCCGCCCGCGCGACATCATCACCCGGGCGAGCATGCGCAATGCGATACGGGTGGACATGGCACTCGGGGGGTCTACCAACACCGTTTTGCACCTGATGGGCATCGCCGAAGAGGCGTCGGTACCGGTGGCGCTTGAGGATTTTAACGAGATCGGCGACGCAATACCACACATATGCCATATGCAGCCCGGCGGACCCCATTCGATGGAAACACTCTATTATGCCGGTGGCATTCCCGCGGTGCTCCACCGTCTTCTTCCGTACCTGGAGGGAGGGATGACCACCTCAGGGGAAGATGTCCGCGCCATTGCAGAAGCAGCACCCGTCCTGGATGCCTCGGTGATCCGGCCTCTTGAGGAGGCGGTGCACAGCGCCGGCGGCCTGAAAATCCTGAAGGGGAGCCTTGCCCCCGCGGGGAGTGTCATCAAGGCCGCGGCCGTGAATTATGCCATGTGGGAGCACACCGGCCCGGCCCGGGTATTTAATTCCGAAAAGAGTGCA
>DSBQ01000033.1 GCA_011045995.1 Methanoculleus sp.
CTCATGGATCTCGTGGATATCCTGTATGGTCCCGATGAGGCGCAGCACCCCGCCACGGTCATCCCGAAGCGTTTCACCGATGATGTGCACCCACCGCATCTTCCCGGACGGGACCCTGATGCGGCAGGAATGATCGAAGGACGCCCCGTTTTGGAGTATTCTCGAGAGTCCTTCCCCCACCCGGATGCGGTCGTCCGGATGGACGATGCCAAGGAAATCGGCAATGCCGGCCAAATCCCGCGTCCCGGGCTCCCAGAAGAGGCGTCGGGTCATATCGTCGGCATCAATGCTGTCATTTGCCGGGTCGTACTCGAAATATCCGATACGGGAAATGTTCTGGGCCTTTTTGAGGCGAAGCGCCGATTCTCTCTCCTTATCCTGCGAGAGTTTCCACTGGGTGATGTCCGTGTGAATACCGACCATCCGCAGGGGAGTGCCGTCGGCGTCCCATTCGATCACCCAGCCATTGGACCTGATCCAGACCCATGACCCGTCTTTTCCCTGCATCCGGTACTCGTCGTAGTAGACATCGCCCGTCTCAATGGTATGCTCGAGGGTTTGGATGACCGGCGTCCGGTCATCCGGGTGCAGAAGGGCGACCCACGTTTCGTAGGACTCGGGCATCTCATACGGTTCATACCCAAGGATCTGGTACCACTCCGGGGAGAAGGTGAAGGATTTTTGCCGGACGTCATAATCAAAGAGCCCAAAATGGATTGCCTCCATGACCAGCCGGTAGAGCCCTTCCGCCTCGGAACGGGCGGCCTGCTCCTCACGGATTGCCGTTACGTCGTGGGAGAGGAGGCCGATCGCAGAGACGCCCCCTTCCTCGTCCCGCACCGGATAAAAGATATGGTCGAATGCCTTCCCGCGATGTTCATCACTGAACGCGACCGCTTCGCCACTCGAAACGACCTGCCGCATCTTCTCCCGCCGGAGGCCGCACACCTCAGGGTCGTCCGCAAAGAGGCCAAAGATCGAGGTTCCGGTGAGCGCCTCTTTGGTCGTGCCGTGCATCCGGGCAAGGGCCGCATTTACCTGGATGATCGTCCCGTCGGTCCCGAGGAGGACCTGCACCTCATCCATGGAATCCACAAGCGCCCGGAGCGATTCAACGCTCCTCCACCTTGCCTCCTCGGCCTTCAGCCGCCCGATGGCAACCCCGGCCTGGGCGGCGATGGACTCGATGTGGGGCCGGATGCGGGCGATAATTTCATCCTCGTCCATCGACGCGAGGGTAATCACCCCGATCATCCCCTCTGACGCCACCACCGGCAGGACCGCAATCCCCCTGAACGGCAGGGAGGAGGGGGTCGCTGCACCATGAGAAGAGAGGTCGGCAAAGGTGCAATAGAGTGCCTTTCCCCCGAGCAGATCGTGAATTTTCGGATTATCCGGCGAAATAACGAGGGAATCCGCACCAAATCCGGCGGGGACTCCTTCCAGATACCGGGCCTCCAGTTCCCCGGTCCCGGCGTCGAACAGGTAGAACCCCGATGCGGGGACCTGCGCCAGCTTCCTGGCGCCTGCACAGGATTCCCAGGCAACCTCGTCCACGGAGACCGCCCGGTTCAGCGCAAAGGCGACGTCGCGCTGCACCCTCAGTGCCAGGTCGCGGCGCCGCCGTTCGGTCAGGTCCAAGGCAACCGAGAGGATGACCTTCCCCCGCCCGGGAGCGTGATAGACGTGGAGCTTGACTTCCACCGGAATACGTGAGCCGTCCTTGCGGATATGGGCGGATTCGAGAGTGATATACGACCTGTCGATTGCCGTGCTCAGCTTCTCCCGTACCATATCCCGGTATTCGGGGACAATGATGGTGGAAAGGTCCATGCCGATGAGCTCCTCGCGTGTATACCCGAGCCGCCGGCACATCGTGTCGTTCGCCTCAAAAATTCTTCCGGGGGTGCCATCCTGCCTGAACTGTGAGAGATATGCGGACTCTGCCAGGTTATCAAAAAGGCTGAAATACTCCTTTCGCGATGCATCAAGCCGCCGGGCATAGTACGAGACCGCGATGGCGACGAGGAAGAAGACAAAACACCGGGCGGCGGCATAATACCATGAAGGAAAGAGCGGTACGATAAACAGTGCATGGAGAGCGAGATAGACGGCACTGGTGCCCAGGGCAAAGGGAATCGCCCGTTTCGGGTACTTCCCGGCGACGAGAACGATGGGGAGGTCCAGCGCATGGGGGAAGACGTTCGTCAACCCCTCGGAGAGCGACCATACCAGAAGGGTCAGGGTGCCTGCGATGGAGATGATGATGTACCCGTCATCATTCCCCGGTATCAGGTCCCTCGCAAACCGTTTCAGATCGGCAACATCCCCTCTCCCCATGCACTTCCTGCCCGGCCGGCAGCGCTGACTTACTGCATCAGGAAAGCGCCACGCCCCTTTCGGCTTTGAAAGACCATTGGTGAACCCGACTAATATAGGTGCCGCAGGAAACGGCCCGCAAGGTCGGATGCAGGGATTTCTCAGATATCGAGCGGCTCAAACTGCTGTTTTCGCACCTCCCCATAGAATTCGGAGATCTTCGGGTCGCCCAGGCAGACGGGGCAGCGGTACCCCTCCGGAAGGTCTTCGAACCGCGTACCTGCGGGGATGCCGTTATGTGGTTCGCCGCGTGCGTCTTCATATATATACCCGCATATACGGCAGCGCCATTTCGTCGGCACCACCGGGACAAAGCCCCATTTCCCGATCTTTCCCTTCCCCGTCGCCCCGCAGACCGGACAGGCATAATCATCGGGGAGGTCTTCGAATTTCGTTCCTTCAGAGATGCCGTTTCGCGGTTCCCCGCGAAGCGGCGAGTAGATATATCCACATACTTTGCACCGGTATCGCTGTACTTCCATCTTCACACTCCACAAATGTGCCACTGACCGGGCACATGCACAAATACTGTCAGAAGGTCGACCAACTATTAATATCCTTTGGACCGAAGCGCAGCCTTCATGCCATTTCGCCTGAATATCGCCAATTATTCGCGCTATTTTACCATTATAGACAGAAATACAGATATTCAACCAATTCGCCGGAAAGCAGAATTATGGTGGATCCCTTCCGGCAGAGACTGACGAAGGGAGAGAACCGGGGATAAAAACCCGCGGTCTATTCCATCACCATCACGGGCGCCGCTTCGTCGAAGGGGTTCGTCCGCATCGCAAGGGAGAAGAGGTAGGGGTAGTTTCTCTTCAGGTGCTGCATGTAGCGTATCCATACGGTGACGAGCATGCCGTAGACCCGGTTGATGTCCCCTTCGAGGTGGCTCATGTCGGGGGGTGGACAGACGCCGAAGTCCTCGCGGTGCGCGAGCTCTTCGGTCATGTGAAACGTTGCCTGGAGAAGTCCGGTGAACTCCTCATGTTCGAGGAGCACCGGGTTTTCCAGGAGCCGAAGGAGAAAGTCCTCCTGTTCCATGAGAAATGCCCTGAGAGCTTCGAGATCGATGCTGCCTATCTCCACCCGGCAGTCATAGCGGCCGAGGTCGCGGAGCGCCTCGCCGAACCGCTCGTCCGTCCAGGCATCCGAGAGCAGGAGGCCGTTTTGTACCGTCCCGATCTTCGGGTCGGCGCGGGAAAAACACCGTATAAGCCGCCGGCCGACCCGCGAGTAGAAGGTCCCGATGACCATGTTCATCTTCTCGATCCGGTTCTTCTTCTCACGATACTCGAGCAGACGGTGAAGGATGAGGGTGACGAACAGCACCTCGAGAGGGAGAAATGCCAGTTCGTGGAGGAAGAAGACCCCGATATGATGGAGGTCATGAAAGATCTCAAAGTGCAGGGCGTACAGCATCGCCGAGGCGAAGATGAGGGAGAGGGCAAAGGCAAGGATCCAGGACCGGTCTTTCATGGTAGTTTTTTCCTGCGTGAAATACATTATACTGCCGATAAGCCCCATCTCCGGCGATCGAACGTCGTCGTGTCCGGCAGCATCCTTTCCGGGCAGGTGTCACCAATCCGGTGGTTTTTATATGCGGGAACTCCAGAGATAATGTAGGTACATCCCATTGGCGTGATGGACGACCATTTTTTCGTATCAGGGGGAGCTCAATGACATGGCCGGCATATGAAGCTGCAGTCCCGCTTATCATCGCCCTATTCCTGAATACCGGCATCGCCCTCATCCTCGCACGGGAAGGCTGGCGGCACCGCCGCGCCCTCCTTGCCCGGATCTTCGTCGTCATGATGACGGGAGTGGTCATCTGGTCGTTGTTGTACGCCATCCAGCTGGGCATCGAAGGCGCCGCCCTCCAGTTTTCCCTGGTGCCTTTTCAATACATCGGCATTCAGCTCGTCATCCTGAGCGCCTTTTTCTTTGCCGTCAAGTACACCGGCAACGAGCCATGGCTCACCGGCCGTGCCGTCGTCCTGATAACCGCCGTTCTCGCCGCAATTCTTATTGCGGTATTTACGAACGGCCTCCATCACCTCTACTACACCGGCATGGCCATGGTGGAGACGGGGCCGTTTCCCCATCTCAGCCTCTCCTACGGCCCCCTCTTCACCGTCCAGATCGCCTATGCGTACATGCTTACCATCACCGCTCTTTTGATGATGACCCGGCATTACCACCGCTCGAATCCCAGGTACCGCCGCCAGACCGTCCTTCTCATGCTCGCGTACCTCATCCCTCTTGCCGGGAACATGGCAGGTGTCGCCGGGATAGGCTCCTTCAGGATTCCCTTTGACCCGACACCGTTCTGCTTTCTCATCTCGGGCATCATTCTCTTCTACATCATCGTGATGCACGAATTCCTCGCCATTCTCCCGATCGCCCGCGAGCATGCGGTCGAGGCCCTCCAGGAAGGCTACCTCGTCCTCGACGAGAACCGCAGGGTGATCGACATCAACAAGGCGGCCCTTGCCATCTTCGATGCGTCGGGGGAGCGTATTCTCGGGGCTCCTGCACGGCTTCTCTGGAAGGGGTTTGACAACGCCGGTCTGCGCGAGGGATCGTCGGAGGTCACCGGCGACGCCATCAGGAAGGCACTCTCCGGGCGGTTCTATGAGCTCTCCTGTACCCCTGTGACCGGGAGGGTCGCCGACCAGGAGGGCTTCATCGTCTTTATCCACGATATCACGGAGAAACGGCGGTACAGGGACAAACTCTCCGAGGCGAACAGGAAGATAAACCTGATGGCCGACATCACCCGCCATGACATCCTCAACCAGGTGCAGGGCATCACCATGATCCTCGAACTGATCCGGATGGAGGAACCCGCGGCGCCCGAAAGCCGGCTTTTGCACTATCTCGGCCTGATCGAGCGCGGGGCCGTCAACATCGAACACCAGATCTCCTTTACCCGCGACTACCAGGACGTCGGGGTGGACTCGCCCGTATGGCAGAACGTCGGTGCCGTCGTCGCGGAGGCCGCAGGTCTTCTCTCCAGCAGAAATCTCACCGTAACGGCGGAGACGGGGGCAGCGGACTACGAGGTCTACGGCGACCCCCTGCTGGGAAAGGTGTTCTACAACCTCTTTGAGAATGCCGCACGCCACGGCGGGGAGAACATATCGACGGTGACGGTGCACGCGGCACCTGTCGAGGGGGGCGAGGGCGCCCTGCTCATCACGATACAGGACAATGGCGAGGGGATACCTGAAGGCCTGAAGGAGCGGATCTTCGATCCGTCGTTCGGGAAAAATACCGGGTTCGGCCTCTTTCTGACGAGGGAGATCCTCTCGATAACCGGCATTGCCATCCACGAGACCGGAACGGAGGGGGAGGGGGCGTGCTTTGCCGTCACCGTCCCGCCGGGGGCGTGGCGCATGGCAAAAGCGCCGCCCTCGCCGGATTCTCCTCCGGGTGAGCCTGCCGGCTCCTGAAGGGGAGGGAACCGATGCGGGCCGGCATCGCCGTCCGGGGGAGGCGGCATCCGGTCCCCCCATGAGGCGCATGGCACAAAAAAGCTCCAAAAAAGCCGGGTCCCTGAGCGGTAGACCCACGGGCCCGGAAGAATCCTCCGGCACCTTCAGCAGGAAAACCGGTAGCCGTTCTTCGGGAAGGCGACCTCGAATACCGCCCCCGACCCTTCGGTGCCGGTCTCGGTGATGGAAATGCCCGTCACCCCGGCGATCTCCCGGGCAAGGAAGAGGGAGTGGCCGGGCTTTGCGGGATTATGGGTGAATATCTTCTCTTTTTTGCCGGCAGGGATGCCGCAGCCGTCGTCGGCGATGACAAGGACGCCGGAGCCGTCCCGCTCCGCGAAGGAGACACCGACCTTCGTCGCACCCGTGGCGTGGGCAGCGATATTGTCACAGATGCCCCGTATCACCTCCACAAAGAGGTTGTCCGCATAGACCTCCACCGGCAAAACGTCCGTTATGCAGGGGATGGCCAGGGGGACCTGTTTCTTCGCCTCATTGATAAGCGCACCCAGGTCCTGCCATTCCGCGGGCTCTGCCCCGAGTTTTTCGTACATCCGGGTGAAGTTGATCTGGCGGTTGATCGTCTCGGAGGCCGCAAGGATCTTCTCCGCCATCATCCTCTGCTCCGCAGGGGCGTAGTCCCCGTGGATGATCTCCTCGGAGTAAAAGAGGAGCCCCTGGATCTGGTTCAGGATGTCGTGCCGGGTAATGCCGGAGAGGATGCCAAGTTTCCGGTTGGCCTCCCTGAGGGCCTGCTGCGCCTGTTTTTCCATGGTGGCATCGCGGAGGATGCCGACCACGCGGCGGGCGGTGCCGTCGTCATTGAATTCTGCGATGGACCCGGTACCCGCGAACCACACGAGGTGTCCGTCGGCCGCGGTCATCCTGAACTCCGTGGGTTCCTTCACCGGGGTACCGCCGGCGAGTGTCTCCATGCTCCGTTCCCACCCGGCGCGGTCGTCAGGATGGATAGAGCCGACGATGATCCCGAACGGCACCGGTTCGGAGAGGGAGGGGAGACCAAGGATATCGAACATGCGTCTGCTCATCGCGACCGTGCCTTCCCCGGGACGCCAGTCCCAGGTGCAGAGGTTGGCACTGTCGATGACGAGGCGCAGGTACTCCTCGTTGCGGGCCAGGGCGTCGAGCATCGCCTTCTGCCGGGAGACATCACGCAGGATACAGAGGATATTCGTCCCGTTCTCCCGTCGCACGAAGGATACCGCCATCTCACCGTCCTTCTCCTCCCCCCTCCGGGTAAGGATGCGCAGGTCGATGCGGGCCCGGCGGCTTTCCCCGGCATCTTCGCCCGCGACAAGACACTCCCGGAGGGCATTCCCGGAGAGACGGCCGTTCTTCCCGAAGAGCGGGCTCTCCTCCAGCAGCGTGCCCGTCATCTCACCGCTCCCATATCCGGTGATCCGTTCGGCACCCCGGTTCCATATCATCACCCGCCGCTGTTCGTCCAGGAGGATGAACCCGTCGTGGGCACTCCGGAATATCTCGTCGAGGAGTTGCTGCTGCCCCTGTATGGAGGCAACCATGGCGCGGTTCTCCCTCAGGTCATGGAGGGTGACGATGTACCGGTCGGCACCGGGTATGGATGAGACCGAGAGGAGGCAGGGCACCCGTTCCCCCGAACCGGTGAGGCATTCTGTCTCATGGCTGCGGATACGGAAGTGCTCGAACCCGCCGGGCACCTCGTCAACCCGGGCAAACCGGAGCAGATACGGGTCGTCGACGAACTCCGTCCAGAGCCTGCCGGCAAGGCCGCAGGGCCCGGATGCGAGGAGCGCTTCGGCCTCGCTGTTGCCGAGCAGAATATGGTCCGAGCGGTCAAGGATGAGAATGGCAATCCCGGAGTTGGCAAATATCCCCCTGTACATCTCCTCCGAGAGGCGGAGCTGGCCCTCGAGGGCTTTTCTGCGGGAGATATCCCGGGAGACGGAGATGACGGCAGGGCGTCCGCGGTAGGTGATCACCCGCGAACTGACCTCCACGGGGATCACCCGGCCGCTGCGGGTGATGTGATCGTTTTCAAAGAAATGGGTCTTCCGGGCAAAGAGCTGGCCATGGATTTCGCAGGGAGGCCGCCCGGATGCGGGGGAGACGAGGGCATCGACGGTGAGCCCGGAAAACTCCTCCGCACGGTAGCCGTACCGCCGGCACGCCGCCTCGTTTGCATACAGGATGCGGCGGTCTGCATCGGCGATGATGACGGCCTCGTTGATGGCATGGAGAAGGGGATCTTCGGGCTCACCCGCGGCATCACCGGTGTCCTCACCGGGGCCCTCACCGGCGTCCATGGCCATGGTGATGATGAAGAGACGGATGCCGTCCGGGGAGGCGACCCAGGCTCCACGGGCACCGGCGCGGATCTGCTCCCCGTCCGCACGCCGGAGAAGGACGGGGCGGGAGGGGATGTCGACCCCGGCATCCTCCGCTGCCATCCACGAGATGAGAGCATGGCTGCCAATATGGCTGCCTCCATTATGACTGCCGATATCAGGGCCGACATCCGGGCCGCTATCCGGCATCGTAAGAAATGCGGCGGCGTTCAGGTAGGCAGTCGGCGGTTCCCCGAGAAACGAGAGCAGTGCCGGATTGGCAAAGGCGCACCTCCCGTCTTCAAACAGCCCGATGACCGGGGAACGGTGCGCCTCGAAGAGGCGTGCGATCTTCTCCACACTCATATCCGGAAATATCCCTGAACAATGCCCCTTATTCAAAATCCTGAAAAATAATGAGAAAAAAGAGCAGATATACTTTCTCATACGGCGCACTGCCCGTCCGGCGGGCAGGCGGGAGAGCAGGGCGATGCGCACGGACCCGAAGACGCCCCGGGAAGAAATAAGGCTATCCCGGCCCCTTTCGGGGCCGGGTTATGGGAGGCCTCAGCGGATCTCGACGCGTTCCCCTTCGGCCATAAAAAATATTTTTTCGGCCATCAGGCAGGCGTGGTCACCGCAGCGTTCAAGATGGCGGGTAATGGAGATCGCCTCGATGCCCGAACGGATGTTCTTCGGGTCCTCGAGCATGTAGGTGAGATACTCGCGGAAGAGGCCCGCACGCATCGCGTCCACCCGGTCGTCCTGCAGGCCGAGGTCCTCAAGATTGACGGCAGACCCCGTCCGGAAGGCCGCAAGAACCTCCCGGTGCATTGCATAGACGATATCCGCCATCACGTAGAGGCTGTCGAAGGGGACGGTATACGTCTCGCCCTGCATGCCAAGCACCGCCTTTGCGATGTCCTTTCCGATCCTGCCCACCCGGTAGTACGAGTAGTTCATCACATTGATGCAGGTGATCGTCCGCAGGTCCTCGGCGACCGGCTGGTAGAGCAGAAGGAGGCGGATTGTCCGGTCCTCAAGGTCCGAATGCAGCTCGGCGAGGTGCGTCTTTCTGTCCATCACATCATCTGCAAGGGCCCGGTCAAGGCCCCTGAGCGATCCCATGCCGTCCGTGAGCATGCCCACGGCATACTCGCCATAGGCGGCGAGGTCGACTTGTATCTGTTCCAGTTCCTCATGAAATTTTTTCAGGCCCATCGCTTACTCACCCGAACCGTCCGGTTATGTAGTTGCTCGTAAGCTCCTTATCAGGAGTCTCAAATATCTTCTCGGTTTTGCCGAACTCGATGAGCTCCCCCAGGTACATAAACCCGGTATAGTCGCTCACCCGCGCCGCCTGCTGCATGGAATGGGTCACGATGATTACCGTATACTGTTCCCTGAGCTCTTCTATCAGGGTCTCGATCTTCGCGGTCGCGATGGGGTCGAGCGCCGAGCAGGGCTCGTCCATCAAAATCACCTCCGGCCCGACCGCAAGCGTCCGGGCGATGCAGAGGCGCTGCTGCTGGCCGCCGGAAAGCCCCATCGCCGGGGTGTGCAGGCGGTCTTTGACCTCATCCCAGAGGGCGGCCTTTTTCAGGCTCTCCTCCACGATCGTATCGAGTGCCCCCTTGTCGCGCACCCCGTGAACCTTCGGGCCGTAGGCCACATTGTCGTAGATGGACTTCGGGAAGGGGTTCGGGCGCTGGAAGACCATCCCGATGAGTTTTCGCAGGTGCACCACGTCGACATCGGGGGCATAGATGTTCTCGCCGCGGTAGCTGACGCTGCCCGTCACCCGGCAGGAGGGAATGAGGTCGTTCATCCGGTTGAAACACCGGAGCAGCGTCGACTTCCCGCACCCCGAGGGGCCGATGAGCGCCGTCACCCGGTGCCTGAGGATATCGATGTCGATCTGGTTCAGGGCAGGCGTTTCGCCGTAGAAGAGGTCGAGCCCCCTGGTGGTAATGATTGGTTCAGTCTGTTCCACGGGTATCACCATGTGATCTTGTTCTGGTAGTGTGTTCGGATGGCGATCGCGACGAGGTAGATGCCGACGACGAGGGTGACGAGGACCAGCGCCGTCCCGTACTGGTTCGTCTGCGCGCCCGGCACATTCGTCGAGAGGATGAAGAGGTGATAGGGGAGCGCCATCACCGGCTCCAAGACGGAGTCCGGGAGGAAGCGGCTCGAGAAGATCGCGGCGGTGAAGAGGATGGGCGCCGTCTCGCCGGCGGCCCGCCCTATGGAGAGGATGGCGCCGGTGATGATGCCGGGTACGGCGGGCGGGAGGATGACCCGTGCGATCGTCTGCCACCGGGTCGCCCCGAGGGCAAGGCTTCCCTCCCGCAGGCTGTCGGGGACGCTTCTGAGCGCCTCTTCCGTCGTCCGGATGATCGTGGGCAGGATCATGAGCGACAGAGTGACCTGCCCTGCGAGGAGGGAGACCCCGAACCCGAGGTAGAGGACCAGAAACGAGAACCCGAAGAGGCCGAAGACGATGGACGGGGTGCCGTTCAAAAGATCGACGCCGCTCCTTATGATCTTCGTTGCCAGCCCCTCACGGGTGTACTCGGTCAGGTAGATGGCAGCTCCCATCCCGACGGGCAGCGCCACCGCAATTGCGCCCGCGACGAGGTAGAGCGTGCCGACGATGGCCGGGAAGATGCCCCCCTCGCGCCCGAGATTTCTCGGGGAACCGGTGAGAAATTCCCATGAGATCGCCGGGAGGCCGTGTATCAGGATATCGCCGAGGATGACCGCCACCGCGAGGACGACGAGACCGATGGCGGCATACATGAGCGAAAATGCGGCCCGCTGGGCATGGGCGGCCGGTATGCGGGCGGCGGCGTACCACCCGGCAGGAACGATAACGGCAAGGAGCACCGCGGCGAGCGGCCCGAAGACTGCCCCCGCAAGAAGCAGCAGGGAGAGGAGCCCCGCTGTCCTGATCTTTCTGCCATGGGGCTGCATGAGAGAAGAGAGCCTTCCCGGGCCGTTGCCGCCCGCCTGGGACCGGCGGATATGGCCCATAATGCCCATCGCCGCAAGATTGACGGCGAGCGTGATCAGGAGGAGGAGCAGTGCCACGCCGAAGAGGGCATGGTAATGCGTCGAGCCGATGGCGACCTCCCCCATCTCGATCCCGAGCGTGCCGGTGAGCGTCCTCACCGGGGAGAGGACGTCATAGAGGGGGTCCGGGATGACGGCGGCGTTGCCGGTCACCATGAGGACCGCCATCGTCTCGCCGACGGCCCGGCCCATCCCGAGGATGAGGGCGGCGGTAATACCGGAGAGGGCCGAGGGGACGATGACCCGCGAGATCGTCTGCCAGTGGTTGGCGCCGAGGCCCATCGACCCCTCCCTATACTCACGGGGGACGGCGGAGATGGCATCCTCCGCGACGGTGATGATCGTGGGGAGCGCCATTACCGCAAGCAGGATGGACCCCGCAAGCCACGTCTCGCCCGAAGGGATGTCGAATTGCAGGCGCAGGGCGTTCGTGAGGAAGACGAGCCCGAAGAAGCCGTAGACGACCGAGGGGATCCCTGCCAGCAGTTCGACGACCGGCTTGACGACGGAACGGACCCGGGGGCTCGCGAGTTCAGAGATGAAGACGGCACTGGCGATACCCAGCGGGGTGGCGATTGCCATCGCCCCGATGGTCACGAGGATGGTGCCGGTCCAGAGGGGCATCGTCCCGTAGGAGGGAGTGGCCCCGCCCGGGTTCCATGTCTCCCCGAAGAGAAACTCCGCGGGGCTGACGCTGCTGAAGAGCGGGAGGCCGTCTTTCAGGAGAAAGGCGAGGATGAAGAAGACACAGAGGACCCCGAATATCGCGGTGAGAAACCAGATACTCCGGATAACCCGTTCGTATGCGCCGCCCCGGTGCCCTGCGGTCAGCAGGGCAAGGTCACCCTCCGGTGAAGCATTGCGGATCGCAGCATAGGTGTGCAAGGGATTCATACTCATCACAAAGGAACGTCAGTGCCCGGGTTGTCGGTTTGAAGCAGCTGTCCGCACCGCCCGTCATTCAGGGGATGGCAGCGAATACGGGAGGGGTGGAAAGGGGAAAAGGGAAAAGGCCGGCGAGGCCGGTTCCCTTTGCAGTGGTACGTTTGTCCGGGACGCTGATGGTTCCGGGTCTGTTCAGGCGACCGGGACGAAGCCCTCGTCCGCCGCGAGCTGCTGGCCCGCGGGGCTCATCACGAAGGCGAGGTAGTCGGCGGCAAGGCCGGCCGGTTCGCCGTCCGTGAACATGTTCAGGTCACGGGCGACCGGGTAGGTGCCGGCAAGCACGTTTGCAACGGAAGGTGCGACGGCAGCTCCGTCGGGGCCGAGGGCAACCGCACCGACGGTTTCATCGAGGTAGCCGAGGCCCACATAGCCTATGGCGCCGGGGGTCTGCTGCACGGTCTGCTTCACCGCACCGTTCGAGTTCTTCTCGAGCTGGCCGGCGTAGAAGTCTTCCTTGCCCATCACTTCTTCGTAGAAGTATTCACGGGTGCCGGAGGCGCTGTCACGGCCGATGACCACGATCGCCATGTCTGCACCGCCGACTTCATTCCAGGTGCGGACGTCACCCGCGTAGATGGCCCGTACCTCATCGAGGGTGAGCGTGGTGACCGGGTTGTCCTTGTGGACGATGACGGCAATGCCGTCCTTTGCAACGACGTGCTGGACGAGGCCGGGGTAGGCGACGACTTCCGCGTCCTTGAGGCCGCGGGATGCCATGCCGATGTCATGAGTGCCCTCACCCACGGCCTTCACGCCGACGGACGAGCCGCCGCCGGAGACCTGGATGTCGGCGTTCCCATGGGCGTCCATGTACGCTTCGGCCGTCAGCTGGGCAAGCGGGAGGACGGTCGTTGAGCCGGTGACGGAGAGCTTTTCAACCGGGCCGGTGGTCGGGGTCACGTCCCCGCCGTTGCCGGCGTCGATGCAGCCGCAGACCATCGCCGTGATAAGGAGAATGCCTGCGAGTGCACCCACTGCTGGAGATGTTGAGAACCATTTCATAGCGGAATTCACTGCTCAATACGTAGAGAGAAATGAGATATAGAGATGTTCGACGTACATATCATCAAAACTATTCTAGTACATACCTGAATATTCTGTATAGAG
>DSBQ01000003.1 GCA_011045995.1 Methanoculleus sp.
ACCTCGAACTCATCAACCTCGCCGTCTACCCCTGGGACCGGGCCCGCTTCGGCGGCACATGGGACGATGTCGCCGCCTTCTGCGCCGCCCACAGGTGTGCGGGCATCGAGATGTACACCGGCTACGAACCGGCGCATGCGGACATTCCGACGGGCCTCGTTAAGGGCGTCCACCTGCCCTTTCACTCCGCCTGGCCGGAGATGATGGCGGCCGCACGGGAAGGCGAAGGGCTGGCATCTCCCGACCAAGGGAGGAAACCCGGTGCCGGAACCACCCCTCACGACACCCCTGTCGCGGCAGGCCCCGACCCCCTCGACCCCTCCTTCTTCCCGCACACCACGCACGCCTCGCTGCAGGCGGCCCTCCGGTGCCAGCTCGAACGGGCCGCGGATCTCGGGGCCGCGTACGCGGTCTGCCACGTCGGGTACTACCGGCCGGAGGAGATGTTCACCCGGACCTACGCGATGGGCGACGGGGCGGTGCTCGGGCGGGCTGCCGCCTTTTTAAACGAACTTGCAGGGGCCTTTCCCGGCGGGGAGCCCCCCGTCCCCCTGATGTTCGAGAACCTCTGGTATCCCGGCCTCACCTACACCGACCCGGACGCGATCCTCGCCTTCATGGACCTGCTCGCGTTCGAGCGCTACGGCTTCGTGCTCGACACCGGCCACCTGATGAACAAGGTGGCCACCTCCGACGACGAGGACGACTGCATCGACGCGGTCTGCAAGACCATCCGGGCCCTTCCGGCGGCGATCCTTGATAAGATCGAGGTCGTCCACCTCCACTGGAGCGGCTCGCACTCCCTCCGGCAGGAACACCTCCGCCGGGGCGTCCCGAACGGGTTTGCCGCGATGGCCCGCCACGACCAGGAGGCGCTTGCCTTCCAGTATGCCGTGCTCACCGACCAGCACCGCCCCTTCACCTCGCCCCAATGCCGGGAGATCGTGGCGGCGGCCCGGCCGGACTGGGTCGTCCACGAGTTCGTGGTGACGACGGCGGAGGAGCACGGGGAGGCGCTTGATATGCAGCGGGGGGCGCTGGGGCACGGGATGGCCCGAACCGGTCCACCGGACGGGACGAGTGTATACGAACAGTAACTGTCGCACAGCGACAAAACAAAAAAGAGGGTTCTTTTCAGGGGAGGAGGGGGACGAATACCCGGTCGTTCTCCCTGCCTACAACACACAGTCCCGGCAGTCCTGCTTCCCGCAGGCGATGTTGTCGACTTTCCACTTCAGCGCCCACCGCTTGATGTCTTTTATCACGTCGATGATCTCGACGCCTGATTCCGTCAGCCGGTACTCCGCCTTCACGGGAAAACTCGACGCATCGACCGTCTTCGTGATCAGCCCCTCGTCCTCGAGCTCCCGGAGGCGGGCCGAGAGGATCTTCGGGGTAATGTCCCCGAGGGCGTCTCTCAGCTCCGAGAACCGCCGGCTGTAGTCCTCGCCCTTGTAGAGCTCGAGGAGAACGAGGAGTGTCCATTTCTTCGCCATATACCTCACCGTCAGGTTGACCGTGCACCCTTCCTGCATGGTATACACATGGAAACTCTCCCCTACTTATACAATAGTATACATTTACTATTTTGTATCAAAAGTATACAAAGGAGAACGGACCATGTTCTGTTACCAGTGCGAAGAAACAGCAAACAACACCGGATGCACCAAACGGGGCGTCTGCGGCAAGGACGAGACGACAGCGGCCTACCAGGATGTACTGATCTACCTCTGCAAGGGCCTCGCGGTCAGAAATCTCGCGGCAATGAACAAGGGAACAGACAACAGCGACGCGGGCATCTTCATCGCAGAAGCGCTCTTTGCGACGCTCAGCAACGTGAACTTCGACACCCGCCGCCTCGGGGCGATGATCGATGCGGCGGTCGCCATGCGTGACGCCCTTCCGCCCGCAGGGGAGAGCGAACCGGACGCCTGCACCTGGACCCCCGCGGGCGAGGCATCCATCGTCGGAAAGGCGGCGGAGGCAGGCGTCCTTTCGACCGCGAACGAGGACGTCCGCTCGCTCAGGGAGCTCCTCGTCTACGGCCTCAAGGGGCTCGGCGCCTACTATACCCACGCCGGGGTGCTCGGTTCGACCGACCCCGAAATCCTCGCCTTCACGCAGCGGGGGCTTGCCTCCACCCTCGAGGACCTCCCCGTCGACGCTATGGTGGCGCTCGTCCTCGAGTGCGGCAAGGTGGGCGTCGACATGCTCGCCCTCCTCGACGCGGCGAACACCGGCGCCTACGGGACGCCCGCGATCACCCCCGTTTCCACCGTCCCCGGCACCCGGCCCGGCATCCTCATCACCGGCCATGACCTGAAGGACCTCGAGGAACTCCTCGAGCAGTCGAAGGACGCGGGGGTGGATGTCTACACCCACGGCGAGATGCTTCCGGCGCACGCCTACCCCGGCCTGAAGAAGTACCCCCACCTCGTGGGCAACTACGGCGGCTCATGGCCCCACCAGAGGGAGGAGTTCGAGCGCTTCAACGGCCCCGTCGTCGTCACGACGAACTGTCTCGTCCCCCCGAAGGAGACCTACGCGGGCCGCGTCTTTACGACCGGCGTCACCGGGTTTTCCGGCCTCGCCCACATCCCCGCGGGCCCCGACGGGACGAAGGACTTTGCCGCGGTCATCGCGATGGCGAAGACCTGCCCGGCACCGACACCCCTCACCGCCGCCGGCCGCGAGCTCATCACCGGCGCCGCCCATGACGCCGTCCTCTCGCTTGCCGATACGGTGGTGGGTGCGGTGAAGGCCGGCGACATCCGCCGCTTCGTCGTGATGGCCGGCTGCGACGGCCGCCACAGCGAGCGCGACTACTACACCCGGTTCGCGGGAGCCCTCCCGCACGACACCGTCATCCTCACGGCGGGGTGCGCGAAGTACCGCTACAACAGCCTCGACCTCGGGGACATCGGCGGCATCCCCCGCGTCCTCGACGCCGGCCAGTGCAACGACTGCTACTCCCTCGTCGTCATCGCCCTCGCGCTCGCCGACGCCTTCGGGGTTTCGGTGAACGATCTCCCCATCTCGTACAACATCGCCTGGTACGAACAGAAGGCGGTCCTCGTCCTCCTCTCCCTCCTCCACCTCGGGATCACCAATATTACGCTCGGCCCCCGCCTCCCCGCCTTCGTCTCCCCCGGTGTCCTGAACGTGCTTGTCGAGACCTTCGGCATCCGTGGCATCACCACCGTCGAGGAGGACATGGCCCTCCTCGTCCCGGAGGCCTGAAACCATCCCTCTTCTTTTTTTGACCGGCACGCCAATGTCAGGGTATACAAAGCGGTGATTCGATGGTTGTTGAACAGATTCCCAAAGTCTTCGGATTTCTCTACGCACTCGCCCTCTTCGTCGCGGGTGCCTGGCTCCTGTACAGCGGGCGGTGGACGAAGCGCATCGGCTCCCTCCTCCTGGCCGTCACCATCGCATTCGGATTTCTCATACTCACACCAATCCTGCCATACATTATCGAGACTCTCCTCGCCGGGAACCCCGTGGCCCCCGGCGTCCCGCCCCTCGTCCCGGTCGCGGGGATCGTCCTGATGCTTCTCCTCTCGCTCCTCTTCGGGCGTTTCTACTGCGGGTATCTCTGCCCGGCAGGCGCCGTCCAGGAGGCGGCGTACCTTGCCCCGGTCCCGAAGGTCATGTTCAGGCAAAAAAGCCTCCAGACCGCCGTCCGGCTCGTAGTCTTTGCAGCCGTCCTCATCGCCGCTTTCGCCTTCTCGTTCTCGCTCCTCTCCCTTTTTGGGATTGCGGACTTCTTCCTCCTCACACTGAGCGCCGCCTTCTTCGTCTTTCTGGGCATCGTGCTTCTCTCCCTCGTCATCTACCGGCCGTTCTGCCGATTCATCTGCCCATTCGGGGCGATGGTGCAGGGCCCGGCCGCAACGAGCGTCATGAAGATCCGGCGGACGGACGCCTGCATCGACTGCCATAAGTGTGAGAAGGCCTGCCCCACGGACGAGGCGAAACGGGACGATGCGAAGGGTGAGTGCTACCTCTGCGGCCGCTGCCTCGAGGTCTGCCCGGTGGCGGGTGCGCTCCGGTACGGCAGGAAATAGGTGCCGGACCACCATCCCTCCCCGCACAAACTTTTATCCCCTTCCCCTCCGAGGAAGGCTCATCATGCCAGACACTCCGCCCGCACCCGCCCACCGGCACGGCCCGCCCGAACGAATCGACATCCCCGTCCGCCACGTCGTCCTCGTCCTCTCGGGCAAGGGCGGCGTGGGGAAGACGACGGTCGCGGCAAACCTCGCATTCGCGTTCGCGAACCACGGCTTTTCGACCGGCCTCCTCGACCTCGACATCCACGGGCCCGACATCCCCGAGATTCTGGGGCTGGAGGGGGCCCACATGGCCTCGTACGACCAAAAGCACATAAAACCGGTAACGGTGACCGGCAACCTCTCCGTCGTCTCGATGGCCTTTCTCCTCCCCGAGACCAGTTCACCCGTCATCTGGCGGGGCCCGATGAAGGCCGGGGTGATCCGGCAGTTTCTCGAGGATGTCGAATGGGGCGAGCTCGACTACCTTGTGGTCGACCTCCCGCCGGGCACCGGCGACGAGGCGCTCACCATCGCCCAGCTCGCCCCGAACATCGCAGGTGCCGTGATCGTCACGACCCCGCAGGACGTCGCCGTCCTCGACATCTCAAAGGCGGTCCGGTTTGCCCAGACGATCGGGCTGCCCGTCATCGGCATCATCGAGAACATGAGCGGGATGGTCTGCCCCCACTGCAAAGGAGCCATCGACCTCTTCGGCTCGGGCGGCGGCGAGCGGGCCGCACGGGACCTTGGGGTTCCCTTCCTCGGGTCTATCCCCCTCGACCCGGAAATCCGCAAGGCGGCCGACGAGGGGCGGCCCTACCTCATCCGCGGCCCCGGCACCGACCCGGACGACCCCACCCGAAAACGGGTCGATGCGGTGATGGAGGAGATCATCCGGGTGATCGAGGCGGGCGGGGCGGCGGCAAAAGAATAGGGGAAACGTCCCCTCCCTCCGGTCTTCATCATTTCATTGACAAAATCAGGTCATTCATCGCCACAGACTAAAAACGCCGGTTTTTCGCCTACCAGAAGTTCTGGGTCGCGATATAGGACGACCCGTCATAGGCGACGCCGACGCCGATGCGGTCGTAGCCGGGCGAAAGGATGTTCTCCCGGTGACCCTCGCTTGCCATCCACATCGCGACCATCGCCTCCGCGATGGCCGCCGCATCCTCCTCCACGTAGCCGTACTCCGCGACGTTCCCCGTCGGCATCATCCCGATGTTCTCCGCGATGCCGGCCGCAATCCGCCCCCCGCCGAGGTGCTTTATCACCGGGTACCCCTGCCGCTTCGCCCGGTCGGTCGGGTCCTCCCCCTGCAGGTTGACGTGGCTGAAGTACCCGTACGCCGCCATATCCCCGCTGTGCGAGCGGGCGACCGCGGCGAGCGCCGCGTCCGACTGGAGGGGGACGAGACCGTGGCGGGCCCGCTCCCCGTTCGTCGCGAGCACGATATACTCTTCAATAGCGGCGGCCGCCACCGGCGGCGCTGCCGGTGCTGCGGCGAGCGCCGGGGTGACGGAGGACAAGGACGACGAATTCGTGGTGGAAGGGCCGCCGACCGGCAGGTCCAGGTACCCCGCACCGGCAAGAACGCCGACGGCGATGCAGAAAAGGACGATGAGCAGCACGACGCCCGCCCACCCGCGCAGGTGGCTCCTCGCCTCCGTTCGCCTCCGTCCTTTCATCTCCTTCATCTCCCCCCCGCCATACAGGCCGATGCGCACGGGCCACAATGATGCCCCGCTCTGTCTTCATGATACTCGGACGTCCGGCTGCTAATACTTTTGGCGACCGCCGCCCCTCTCACCGGTTGCCAAACGCGATCAGCGGCCGCAGGCGTCCGGCGCACGCCGCGATCTCCGCCGCAAGCGTTGCCTCGTCCATCCGGATGACCTCCCCGAGGGGGATCACATAATAGAACCGCAATGCCAGAAACGCGTCCGGGTCCGGGGTCATCTGCGCCGCCGGGCCGTCGTAGAATTCCTTGTAGTAGGCGACACTCTCCGTCCCGTAGCGGGGGTCCACCTCCATCGTCAAAAGCCCCTTGCGTATCGCCTTTCCAAACCCCGACCGGAACCGGTCGATCTGCCCGGTCAGTGCCGCGGCCGATGTCTGCTGCTGCGAATACTTCACCACCAGCTGGAAGAAGTACTCGTCCCACCCGTACGGGTGGAGCGGGATTTTGGTATAGAGCCGGGAGGTGAACTGGCTGTCCGGCCCGAGGGCCGCGATGGCGGCGTCGAACCCCGCCGGGTCGCCTGCAATGTTGCGCTCATACCGGGCCACCGCGTCCGGGTACTCGGTGTTGGCGAGAATCTGGATGCCGTGACGGCCCAGAAAGATGTTCAGGAAGGTGGCAAGCTCCTCGTCCGGGGTGTCGAAGAAGGCGAGGTGGACATACTCGAAGTCGTGCCGGTCGTACCCCACGCGTGAGGTGCGGTACCCGAGCGCCTCTTTGAGGGTGTGGTGGAGGGGCCGGACCTTCGTGTCTATGAGCGCCTCGAAGCGCCGCCGGTACTGCTCACGTTCCAGCGGGTGGCTGACCACGAAGTGGGTGAACATGTCAAATTCGTCGAGCGTAAGGTATCCTCCCCTGCCTTCCGTCATATTCCATAAGCATCGGCATGATGCACCATTTAGGTATCCCTCGCGGTATCCCCGCCCCCCATCCGGCACCCACCCCTTTCGCTTTCGGCCACGCGGTGTCCGCACCTGCGGGGGGAGGGGGGGCGTATCATTTTTCAGCCTTCATGCCAATGGATATCCACTACCAGAGGCGGCAATGACAACCATCGGCATCATCGGGACCGGGAGCATGGGGAGCATGCTCGCCCGCACGTTCATCGAGTACGGCGCCTGCCGTGCAGAGGATATCATCGCATCGAGCCGGAGCGGGGGGCCCCTTTCCGCCCTTGCAGGGGAGACCGGCATTCGGGCGGCAGCGGACAACCGGGAGGCCGCACGGGAGGCGGACATCCTCTTTCTCTGCGTAAAACCCCTCCAGGTCAGGGATATCATGGAGGAGTGCGCCCCCGTATGCACGCCGGCACAGCTCGTCGTCCCGGTCGCCTCCGACGTCCCTCTCGCCTGCCTCTCTGCGTGGACGCCGGCCCGGGTCGCCCGGGCAATTCCCACGATCACCTCCCGGTGCGGCCGCGGCATCACCCTCCTCGCCTTCGGGGACCGGGTGACCGGGGCCGATAAAGCGGCGCTCACCGCCCTCTTCGGGGCTATCAGCCGGCCCTATGTAACCACGGAGGAGACCCTCTGCCTCCTCACCGATCTCACCAGCTGCGGCCCGGCCTTCATCGCCGCCGTGGCCGATGAGTGGGCGGCGGCCGCCTCCCGCCGGGGGGGCATCGACCGCCGGGCGGCGGAGGCACTCGTGCGCGAGACCCTCATCGCCACCGCCCTCGTCCTCGACCACCATGAGATGGACTGCAGGGACCTGATAGAAGACGTCGCCACCCCCGCGGGCATCACCCGGGAAGGCGTGGACGTCCTCGGCGAACAGATGCCCCGGGTCTGGGACGACATCCTTGCCGCCACCGGCGCCCGCCACCGCAGCCTCCGCCGGGAAGTCGAACGGCGCCACCCTCCCTGACCCTCTTTCTTTGCCACCGCCGATCCCCTTTTCATCCCGCGCACCCACCTGAGATACAGCATGATCGAAGCGCCCCCTCTTGCCATGATCATCGGCGTTGCCGCCTATGCCATCACCGGGGTCATCGCCGGTGCCCGCCAGGACGCAAACATCTTCACCGTCGTCATCCTCGGTGTGGTTACGGCAGTGGGCGGCGGGACGGTCCGCGACCTCATCCTCGATGTGCCGGTCTTCTGGACCGTGGAGTTCTTCCTGATATGGGTCGCCATCCTCGCCTCGTGCATCGCATTTCTCTTCGCAAAGTATGTGATAACCAAGCTCTCGCGGACGTTTCTCTACGCGGATGCGATCGGCGTCGCCTTTTTTACCATCGCCGCCATCGACAAGACGCTCGCCCTCGGGCAGGCGGCGACGGTCGCGGTGGTCATGGGATTTATCACCGCCTCGATGGGGGGCGTCATCCGGGATCTGCTCACCGGCACCCCGCCCCTGATGATCGCCTCCGAGGACATGTTCATCACTCCCGCCGTCGTGGGCGGCATGCTCTATGCCGTTCTCCTGAAAGCGGCCCCCGTCTACACGGACATCTGGGCGGTCGTCGCCATTGTCTTTATCATCCTCTTCCGGGTCTACGCCATCCGGAAGGGCCTCCAGTACCCGAAGAAGCTGCGTATGCATTATTAGGATGCATTATCAAAATCAGGCCGGAGCAGGGACGAAGAAGAGGTGAACCGCGGGCACCACGGCCGAACGCCGCCCGGCGCAGACGCAAATTGGAGCACGAGGAAAATCCCGGCACCGGGTCTTTTCCCGGGGGGGCTACGCCGCTTTGTTCCTGCGCAGCGGGATGATCCTTCGCCCACCGTGATGTGCGCCCCTCGCCGGCGTCGTCCTGACGCGGCGATTGGGCACACCGGCTCGTATCCCCTGTGATCCTCATAATTATCTTCTCGGCGGTAGCAGGAAGTATATACGCACGGCATCTTCGGGTGAACATAGTGAAACACAGCATTCCCTGCTCTGCGGCTGAGGCGCTGCAATGGATACGTTATCTTGATACCTGCATGGTGAACGGGGCCCTTCCCATGGCTGATTCCGTCTTTGAAGGGATCAACGACGAAGCGATCACGGATGAACAGACACTGCGGGCGGCACTCGCCTCGCGGGCAGGGAGATACCACCACACCCACCCCCCGGACGCAGCGGGAGAGCGGCATGACGACGTGCCGGCCGCGAAGTCACCGGGAAGAGACGAAGAAAAATGGTGACCCGCTGAAGTCTCGGGAACCCGCTGCATGAAATATGTACGACAGCTGAAAAACGTGGAGCAGGCGGTGGGACAGGCGGGCACCGATGCCGGGGTCGCCGATGTGCACGGGATCCTTCCCGCTGCTGAAAGCAGAGCACTGAGGCAAGAACCAGACCCCCCCTCTTCTCCTGCGGCCTCACCTCCGGCGGACCGGTTCCCGGGGGACGGCGCACCATTCACCCGTCTGTTTTTGGCCCGGGTCACCCGGTGCCGGCCCCGCCGCAGGGCCTTCATGAAGGACGCCCATGATGCCGGTGATATTCCCCGGTTCTTCCTCGCAGGCCACCTGCGTGAAGGTGACATGGCGGACGATGCCCCCGGCGGCGATCACCTGCCCCTCAAACTGCTGGATGCCTCCTGTTACCAGCAGCTGGCCGTCCATATCCCTTAGCACAGACGTAAAGGAGGCAGGCACACCATCCGCGGTATCCCTCCCGGGAAGATCTTCCGGGTGTTTCCCCATCATTCTCCCGAACGCCGCATTGGCCCATGTCAGCCGCCCGGCCCGGTCCTTCGAATAGACCGGCAGGGGAAGGACATGGGCGAGGTGGTGCAGGCATGATGCCGTCCCGTCGCCTGCCTCCGGCCCTCCGCTCTCCGGCGGGACGGGAATAAAGAGCCCCCGGGCACCGGCGGGACGTCCGTTTCGGACGGTGCAAAGAGTGCTGCCCCGCACCCGGACGCGTTTCCCCCGCCGGGTCAAAAAGACCGCCTCCACCTCCTGCGTGCCGCAGCCGGGAACCGGCTCGCCAAAGAGCGACCGGCATGTCCCCTCGCAGGCGGGGTCGATGATGTCGGCCGGGGTCAGACGCCGGGCCTCGTCGGTGCTGTACCCGAGCGTGGCCCGCCAGGCGCGGTTCACATACGTGATATGCCCATCAGGGCCGACGCTCTGGAACATCACGGGGGCATATTTCATGAGGGCATACCATTCGTCCTCACCGGCGGGAGGATACTCGTCTTCGTCCGGCATGGCTGTTCATGCAGTGATTGCCGCTCTGCTATATGTATGCAGCGGTGGTGCGGCGGTGCGGCGATGCGATCGCCGGAAAAAAGAGCAGGCCGGTATGTTAAGGATGAGGATGTGCCCTGTCACGGCCTTCGTTCGGGTACGGGTTCCCTACCCCGTGGATTTCGGTCATCTTCAGGTGGATGACGGCGGGGGTGCCCGCCACCGTGCTGTCCTCTCCCCCAAAGAGTGACGATGATGCCCGTTGCCCGGCGAAGAAAACGTAAAAAAGATTAGAGAATCCGGTCTCCGGCCCCGGGGCCGGCGACACAGCTGTAAACGTCCGTGACCGTGATCTTCAGCATCCCCCGTGCGGGCACATGGGGCATGCGTGCCTTCACATCGGCCCTGAATGCCTCGAACTGCTCGCCCGACTCGACGTACTCCACATCTCCCTTGATCTGGTAGCAGCCCTTGACGCCCTCGCCCCAGACATAGACGGCGGCCTTCGGGTTCTCCTGCACATTGGCAAGGGTCTTCTGCATGAAATTGTTCATGATGAGAATCGTCTCCGGGTCGGCCACCGCCTTTGCGCCCATCGGTGCGACGTTGGGCACGCCGTTTTTGTCAGCGGTCGCAAGGGGAACGATCCTCAGTGCATTGAACGCCTCGATCACATCTTCTGTCAGTTGAACCATGGTATCACCTGAGAACTATGGGAGGAAGAGAAGAAAAAGATGGTGCGTGCCCACCATATCCACTGCTCTCCGGTCAAACCGAAGAACCCCGCCCCGCCGGAGAACCCCTGAAAATCCCGGCCATGCCCGTATTTCCGGCACCCGTTTTTGCCAAACGGCACCGCCCGGCCACCTCATGCACCGGAACGAAGCGATGGTTCCGGCACCCGTATCACCCATGCCGTTCCGCCGTCCCGGACCAGCTCAATCGTCCCTCCCAGCTGATGCATCACCACGTTTCTTACGATATTCATCCCGAGCGAGGCAGAGGCCCCCGGCCGGTAGTCCTCCGGGACGCCTATGCCGTCATCCGTGACGGTCAGCACCTTCCCCGTCTCGCCGCACTCCATCTGCACGGAGATCGTGCCGCGGTCCCTTCCCTCAAAGGCGTACTTGATGGCATTGGTCACGAGCTCGTTTACGATCAGGGAGTAGAGGATCGCCTCCTCCAAATTGAGCTGGCATTCGGTGGCGGTGACGCGGGCCGTAATCATCGCATAGGGGGCGAAGGTGCCGATCAGCTCCGCCACGAGGGAAGAGAAGTGATCCCCTGCATTGATGGAGGCAATCGTGTCCGACCGGTAGATGGACTCGTGGACGAGGGCCATGGAGAGTATCCGGTTCGACGTCTCCCTAAGGACCGCCTTTGCCTCCTCGTCCTCCATGGACCGCATCTGCATCTGGAGCATCGAGGTGATGAGGGCGAGGTTGTTTTTCACCCGGTGATGCACCTCGTTTAACAGGGTGGTCTTCTCCGCAAGGGACGCCTGCAGCATCGCCTCCGAGGCCTTGCGCTCGGAGATGTCAAGGACCGTCCCGATGATCAACGGCCGGTCGTCACCGAGCCCCGCCGCCGAGCCGAAGATCTCAACCTCGACCGTGCTGCCGTCCCTGCGGACGGCGACCGTCTCGAAATGGGTGTTTGCACGCTTCCCCTCGATCATATCCCGCACATCCCCCGCCACCATATCGGCATCCCCGGGCAGTATCAGCTCACCGATTGATACCTTGCGAAACTCATCGACCGTGTATCCCAGCATCGCCGCCAACGTCTCGTTCGTATAAATGAGCCGTTCCCCGTTGAAGATGTAGATGCCGACGATGGCATTCTCCGCAAGGAGCCTGAACTTCTGTTCGCTCTCCGAGAGTGCCGTCTCCGCCCGCTTGAGATCCGTGATGTCGATGAGCGTGCCGAGCGAGGAGAGATAGGCCCCGTCGCTGCCATAGAGATGATGGCACCGCTCGTGCACGTGCCGGATCTCCCCCGACGGCCAGATGATCCGGTACGTGTGCTCGTAATCCTCCCGTGCCCGGATGGAATCGAAAAACCTACGCACCACCGTCTCCCGCTCGGCGGGATGCAGGGTTGCCAGAAACCGCTCCTGCGAGATGACCCGGTCCTCCGTCTGCGGGATGCCGAATATCTCGAACATCCGGTCGGACCAGTACTGGGACGTCCCGTGGCGCCCGTACTCCCAGTAGCCGAGGCCGGCGATCGTCTGGGCCTCACGGAGCTCCGCCTCACTCTGCTCGAGGCGCAGGGACTCCTCCTTGGTGTGGGTGATGTCAAGGTTGGTGCCGATGATCCGTTCCGGTTTTCCGTCCGGCCGGCGCTCCAGAATGACGGCATGGGACCGGATCCATCGCATTTTCCCATCCTTTCCCTGCATCCGGTACTCGATGGTGCCGGCGTCATCCGCGGTTTCGAGGCTCAGGCGCATCTCCTCGATCAAATGCCGGTCAGCCGGGTCGAAGAGCTGGCGTATCCCGTCGATGGTCCCGGGGATGTTCTCCGGCCGGTACCCGAGGATCTCCGCACACTGCTGATCATAGAGGACCGCACCGGTGGACACCCTCCAGTCCCATACCCCGAGCCGGGCTCCCCCTACGGCGAGGGAGAAGCGCTTCTCGCTCTCACGCAGAGCCTCTGCCACCTTCCGGCGCGCAGTGATATCACGGACGAAGACACAGCCGAACTCCTGGTCGCCCGTCCTGCTATACACCCAGGTGTTCTCCACCGGATGATCCATGCCGTCACGGTACCGGTGGATCGTCTCGAAGGTGCTGACCTCCTGCCCATGAAGGAGCCGCCAGTGCTCCTCCCATATATCCGGGTCCATCTCCACATTGATATCGAAGATGGAGAGCCCGGAGATCCTCCCGCGCCGGCCATACGAACGTGCTGCCATCTCATTGCCGTAGAATATGGTCCCGTCGCGTTGTACAAAGAGGATCGCCTCAGGGGAGTTGTCCACCACATGCTGGGTGCGGACAAGGCTGTCGCGCGCCTCATGGATCTCGTGGATATCCTGTATGGTCCCGATGAGGCGCAGCACCCCGCCACGGTCATCCCGAAGCGTTTCACCGATGATGTGCACCCACCGCATCTTCCCGGACGGGACCCTGATGCG
>DSBQ01000054.1 GCA_011045995.1 Methanoculleus sp.
ACGCCTGCCAGTGCTTCGATCTCCTCTGTGGCCTCATCGGGGTCCGTGTGAATGGTGATGAGGACCGCGGAAAATCCCCCTTCGCGGCTGGCAAAGAGCGCGGCATAGGGTTCACGGTGGAAGACGTCGCCCTCCGGTTCGGAATAGGTCTCCGGGGTGCCGATGAGAAGGCAGGTCCGGGTATCATAGAAGTACGCGTACTGCTCCTTTGACACCGTCCGCCCGAGACGCTCGCCGGCAACATAGGCATAGAACGACCCGTCGCTGTTCACCTCTTCGAGCAGGGCGGGAAGCGCCGTTCCTGTACTGTCACGCACTTCCTGTATGGCGATGATGTCATACGAACGGATGATCTCCCCCAGCACGTCCATCACCTCTTCGTTTGCGGCCTTCGCCGTCCCGAAGACCTGGATATTAAAGGCCCCGACCTTCAGGCCGTCGTCATCCCCGCCCCCCCATGACGCAGGGATGAACACCATGCAATCCCACCGGAACGTGAGAATCACCGCCACTGCGAGCACCAGCAGGACTAATTTTCCCCATTTCCCGGCACGAAACCCTTTTTTCCCCATAGTACTACGTTTCCTCCTTATTGCGTATGCCAATCCCCTGCAGGTCGTCAGTAATCATAGTTCGAGACACAGTGATCGAAGAACTGCCCCTGGTGGAACACCCGCACCCGGACTTCCGTTCCCTTCTCAAATTCCCGCATGGTCATGTCAAAGGTCCGTCGGATATGCTGCAGGGCGTTCTCTTCGAAATACTCTGCAAGGGCGGTAAAGAACCGGATCTCCTGTTCGAGATACGCTGTTTCGTAGGCAATCGTCTCCTTTGCAATACGCCGGCCCTCCTCTCTGGAGATCGGGTTGTGATAGGTCCCGTGCTCATCGAGGCCGCTTATCAGGCGCCAGTCGTACGTGCCGTCCTCCCCGGTCTCCCGGTGCAGCATATAGGGATAGATGCGGCAGATGGAGAAGCGCCGGTCGTATATCCGGCATCTCCCGTCATCGCCAAGGTAGATGCAGCTGCCGTCCCCGCGGGCCCGGAGGGCATACCCGGAGACATAGAACGTGCCGTTCTGGTCACAGGCTTCATAATATGGTGCGGGAAGAACCGATGCCGGGTCCATCTCCAGGGCGGATGCCGCATCCTCCTCGAGGAGGAAGACGTGATCGTTGAATGCCCGGGTGCAGCAGCGGGTGCAGCAGTCGCATCCGAATCCTATGTCGCACACGGCCTCAACAAACTCCTCCACAGGATACGCCATCAGCGCATCAAGCTCTTCCCGGTAGTGGTCACGCCGCCGGTACAGGTACTGGTTCTTCGACATCTGCCGGTGTCCCCCTCTTCCTACTACAGGTAGTCCCCCCATCCTTGAATAGTATTCTGAAGAGGAGCGCTGCCCGGCCCGCGGGCCGGCGCCACCCCGGGTATTGAAATAAGGAGAGAGAACAATATTTTTACAGGAGGAATACCCCGCACTTCGACGGATGCAGCGAAATGACCACTCGACACCCATCACCGGACCTTGACGGACTCCTGGACTCTATTCATCTCTGTGACTGCCTCGAGGGATTCCGGGCCCTCCCCGACGGTTCCGTTGACATCATCGTCACCTCGCCGCCCTACAACATAGGCAAACCCTATGCTTCGCACAACGATACGATGCCCCGTGAGGACTATCTCTCCTGGATGGAGCGGCTCGCCGCCGAATCCCGCCGTGTCCTGAAAAATGAGGGGTCATTTTTTTTAAACGTGGGGGGAAAACCCAGCGATCCGTGGATCCCCTTTGATGTCATCGCAAGGTTTCGCGGCCATTACGAACTCCAGAACGTGATCCACTGGGTCAAGTCGGTCGCCATCGAAAAGGGGGATGTCGGCCGGTATGAAGGAATCACGAAGGATGTTGCCATTGGCCACTACCAGCCGGTCAACAGCAGGCGATACCTGAGCCAGTGCCATGAGCACCTCTTCCACTTCACGAAGACCGGGGAAGTATGTGTCGACAAACTTGCGGTCGGCGTCAAATACCAGGACAAAAGCAATATCGGGCGCTGGAAGCAGGCGGACCGGGACCTTCGCGACCGGGGAAACGTCTGGTTCATCCCCTACCGGACCATCCGGGCCTCACGAGCCCATCCTGCCAGTTTTCCTGAAAAACTCCCCGGAATGTGCATCCGTCTGCATGGCTATGATGAAGGTACGGTGGTCTGTGACCCGTTCATGGGCATCGGGAGCACCGCCCTTGCGGCAGTCGATCTCGGAACGCACTTTATCGGGTACGAGATCGACCCGGGCTACCGCGAATATGCCAATGAGTGCATCCGGGAGCGGCGGGAACATACGGGGCAGGGAGTCTGAAGGATGGTGGCGGCGCTTCCTGCACTGGCAATCACCCTCGGGTTTCTCTCTGTCGTCTCCTGGCGGTCCCGCTACCCGCCGTTTCTTACCCTCATCGGGGGAGCGCTCCTATTCGCCCTTCTGACCCGGACCGGCACGGAGGCAGTCGCTGCCTTTACGGCGGGTGCAGGAGCCATCTTTGCCCTCCTTGCGATTCCCATCTTCTGCGGAGCAGTCATCGCCGCCGTGATTCGCAGAAACGGCGGAACGGAGCGCATCATCAGCGACATCGGGAGGGTTACCCGCCGCCCCCATCTTGCGGCAGGGGTGGCGGGGTACCTCCTCTCCGTCCCCATGATGTGCTGCATCACCCCCTTCATCGTGCTTGCCCCCCTCCTTGGCCACATCAGGACCGGATACCATCTCAGCAGCAGGATCTTCTATGTCGCCGCCGTCGGATCGGTCGTCTCATTCGTCTTTCTCTACCCGCTCCCCGTGACCTATGCCATCGTGACCGGACTGGACGCAGCCTCCCTCTTCGACATGCAGGGATACATGCTGGTGGCACTTCCGCTCTCGCTGGTCATCCTCGCGGTGACGACCTTTGCCCTGATGGCCCCGGAAATCCGGTGCTGCGGACCGGATGCGCCTGCCAAACCCGATGAGGCCTGCTCCGCCACCGGACCGGAGGCCCGCCCCTTCGATACCGTTTCCGGCTGTACGTCTGAAAACGCCTCCCTGCTCCCTGGAGACGTGGAAAGGACCGTCCCCCGCCGTGCCGGGTGGCTGCCGGTTCTCCTGCCCATCGCCCTTCTTATCACCGGAAATCTTGTTCCGGCCCTCTCTTTTTTCGCAAATATCAACCTTGCCCTCATCGGAGGGCTTGCCGCTGCGATTGCGGTCTGCACCCCTGCCCTGCGGGAGGAGGCCGCGGCATCCGGTACAAAGAATGCGGGGATCATCCTCTTCGATCTCTGCGGTGCGGGGGGGCTGGGAGCGGTCATCGCCGCAGAGGGCGGCCTTACGGAGATGGTACTTGCAAACAGCGATCTTCTCGCCCCCCTGCTGGTACCCTTCCTGCTGGCAGCCCTCCTGCAGGCCTCCCAGGGGTCACGGGTCGTCACCGCCATCGTTACGACCTCCATCCTTGCGGGGACCGCCATCCCCACCGAGGTCGGCATCCTCCCCTTCGTCCTGATGACCGTGGCGGGCACCATGGTCCTGAGTATCTTCACCGACCCGTACTTCTGGCTCATCCGGCGAACGACGGGAGATACGGTCCCTGACGTCCTCAGACAATATACCCTCCCCCTTTCATGCGCAGGCATCGGCGTCGCCGTTCTCACCGTGCTGGTGACGGCACTTCTCTGACGGTTCCCAACGGGGTCACAGGTACCCGGCGGGAAGATACCGACCGGACGGATGATGAGGGTACCCCTCTTCCCTACGACTCAGGCTGAAGGCTTACAAACACAATCGCCTCGGCATTGCCGCCGTTCGAATAGATCTGGATTTTGGCCTTCTGGAAATCCTTTTCATCCATATCCCCGGTATTGATCTCCAGGGTGAGCACCTTCCTGTCCTCAAAGGTAAAATCACACGGGATGACCGTAATCCAGGGAACGGTGGATTCGGCCGTCCCGTGCAGCGCCATCTCCCCCTTGTTTTCTACGACCAGTGAATAGGGGATGACGATGTCACGTGCCACATCATGGATGGTGATGTGAGGGTCGGGGAGGATGAGTTCCGCCGCGGAGGCCCCGATGACCGGTTCACTGCCGCTATCCTCCAGAGACCGGGAGGATTCCTCCGGTTCCCCGGCAGTATCGGGAGTCCTTACCCAGCGGGGGAACGGGTCGTTCTCTTCGCCGTACCGGCACCATGGACAGGTGGAGAGCTGCTTTGCGTACCAGTGGTTCGGGTTGGCGCTGCAGTGCCGGATCTCCATCAGCTCTGCCAGAAGCACCCGTTTCCATTCCTCCGCGGGCGGCCGTCCGAGAGGCTCTGCAGCACCCTTAACAAAGCACCGGGAGAAAAGGTCCTGCAGGGCGGAGGGAATGATGGCATACTCATAGGCAAACTTCGGGGGGGAGACGGATGGGTCGGATGTCACATAGGCGAATCTCCCGTTTTTGATCTTCTGTTCGATCGAGTGTGCATCACTGACCCCTTCCCCGCTTGCCTGGAACGGGTGAACCCCTCCCATCAGCAGACGGAAGACCATCACCCCGAGGGCAAAGAGGTCGGTGGCGTACCGGTCGGCATCCTCTTTTCCGAAGTCCACCCCCTGGAGCTCGGGGGGCAGGTATTCGCCGGTCCCGACATGGGAATAAAATATGCGGTCATTGACGGTGTCCAGGACCTGAAAGGAGTCGCAGTCGATGATGGCGACTGCCGCCGTCCGCGCTATGAGCAGGTTTCTGCTGCTCACATCACCGATGCAGTGTCCCCGTGCGTGGATATCCGCCATTACCGATGCAAAATTGTAGGCGGCGGTAAGCAGGTACCGCCATGAAAAGCCGCCGCCGAAGAGCCGTATGCGGTCATCGGGATCAAAGAAGCGGTGCGCCTCCATGTAGAGGCGGGTATCGATGAGCGGCATGAGGTATCCCACAAATGACCTGCTCCCGAGGGGCGAGTCGTACAGGAGAGAAAGGGGCCAGGCAAGAGCGCTTCCCCGCGGCCCTGCGCCTCGGGTGACCGCGATGACCTTTGCAGGGGAATTATTCACCATGGCGGCGATCTTTGCCTGAAGGAGAGAGGTTATGCGCCGTTCGTAATAGAGTTTTGCGCAGAGACCATCGGTCGTGTCCGTAAGATAGATCTCACCTTCGCCTCCTTTCTTCACCGGTCCGGTCAGCACGACGGGTGCTCCCGATGCATCGTAGACGGTTCGTTCGGTCATATCAGGCTCCTCTTCGTTGCAACCCCACCACAAGGGTCATATCATCATCCGACTGATTCTGCATCCGTTTCGGTTTCATGAAGGATGCTATCTCATTCCCGCATCCCGTAGTATCTGATAGCGTGTCCAGATATAAGAATGCAGGGGGAAAAAGGGCCCGTGGGGCTTTCCACCTCCTCTCCTGTTTTTCAGGGAGCGAACGTTCGACGCCGTCGGTGAAGAGGGCACAGGCGCTGGTCCGGTGACGACCGCAACATCCACCCGTTTTCGGGCGGGTTCGTCCTGTTCGATCTCCTCTCTGAAGGTCCGGATTCCCACATTCAGATCCTGGATCTTATTTCCGACTGACGTGGAACCGGACGTGTCGAGAAGGAGGAACGTGGGGCAATGGGGCTGCCGGGGGTAGGCGATATCCACTACATCGTTCAGGGTGCTCATATATGAAACATCTCCTCGATAAAATTTGAAAAAGGACGTATCCTGATGATGTCTTTGAAATTAGGCCATAAATATCAATGGAATCGGCTGAGGGAGGTGGCATTCCGGTCTCACAATGGGCTACGGCGGGAGGGCATCGGGCGATCGCCTCAAAACCCTGATACGGCATCCCTTTCGAGGATGGCCAGTATCTCACCGACGTTGGCTGTGGTCTGTCATCGGAGTGCCATGGTGCAACGAAAGAAGAACGGGCCGGGTGAGGTCAGAAGAGAGTCGGAGAAGACTATCATCCAACGGCGAGCGGGGACATTCAGGTGCCGTAGGCCCCAATGGGCAATGTCATTCAGCCTTTGCCACCCCGATGGACCCGAGACCTATCGGCCGGTATTGGGGGCAGGCTCCATGGGTAATGCTATTCACCCTCTTCCACGTACCGGCAGATGGCAAGAGTCGTCTCAGCGGAGAGCCGCCCCTTTCGTTTTCCTACGAGGGCAGAAGGCCGTATCCTGCACCGGTGCGAAAGATTGACGTAGCTCTCCGCAAAAAAATCCAGCCCTCCCTCCGCGAAGTCATGCAGGTCAACCGCCACCCACGCCGCACCCGATGGTTGTTTGGAGGATACCGGGCAGACGAGGATGACCTCTGGATCCTCTCCTGAGATCACCACTGCAGGCCGCACCTTCCGGTCTCCGGGAAAGAGACCGGATGCCAGCACCACATCTCCGGCCTGAACCATAATCGGTACAACCTTGTCACCGGAGAGATTAAATGCAGCGGCACCGGTACCGTGCACATCCGGGACGGAACCGGGACATCCATTCTTCCCATCCCGGATCACCCCGCTCATCCTGTCTCCATCAGTGTACCGCTGAGAGCGGCATTCCTCCTTTCCTCCCGCTATCCCACGATTCCTTATGTCCCGCCACCAGCATTCCGCGACCAAAAGCATATGCCAGAGGAGCTATTCTGTTATACTATGGAAGATGAGGCCTCCGTGCCGGATGAGAAGGAGGAGTTTGTTCTCTTTGAAGAAGAGATCAACCGCATCCAGGAGGCAATCGATTCAGTTGCAAAGGGGGAGTTCTCCCATATCGCCCTGGTCGGTGAGCCGTTTGCAGGACAACATCTGATAATGGGGAGAATCAGGGATAAAAATCCCGATGTTGCCTCGTACATTCCGTTCTTTAATGTCATAAAGGGAAAGGAGGCCATCACATCCACCTACGGGACAAAGGAGATCGTCCTGATGGACCGCTGCCATTTCCTCGCCCTGCGAAAAATCGGTGGATTTGCCATGCTCGATGCATTCCTCGACATGATCTCCATGTCCGGTAAAATGTTTATCACTACATGGAACAGCTTCACCTGGTCCTACCTGCGGGCGGTCAAGGGCATTGACAAATTTTTCCCCGTCGTCATCGAGGTACCCAAACTGGACAGCAAGACGCTCATGGAGGCGGTCCTGTCCCACTATGAAGGGGACATCAAGTTCATCGACGATACCGAACAACCCGAGGAGCAGCCGCTGGTTACCACGAAGAGCGTCCCCCTGAATCTCCCGTTCGGCTACCGACTGAATGTTCCCTGGCCATGGGTGAACCTGAACCGCCGGCCCCCGGAACATCACGGGGAGACTCAATCCGATATCGAGAAGGTGGTATTCGATAAAATCACCCGGATCGCCAAGGGGAACTACGGGGTTGGACTCAGGATATGGGAACGAAGCCTGGACTATCCAAAAATACGGCTGAGCAAAATTCCCGACACTCCGTGTTCCCTCGATCTCACCATCAATGAAGCCTTTCTCCTCTACATCGTGCTTTCCATGGAGTCGATCAGTTTCACCGATCTCGCAGAGATTGCAGGCCCCGAGATCGATATTGAACAGACCCTCTACCGGCTCAACAGCCACGGCCTGGTTGAACAGGAGAAAGGGTACTACCGGGTCAACCCCGAAACGCTCAATTGTGTCATCGCCTATCTCAAACGGATACGGATGGTGTGGTAAATGGTCCTGACGACACTGAATGAAACAGAGGGGGTAATTGCCGAACTGCCATTCAGGGAGTTCGATTCAGGAATGGTCCTTGACATACTCTACATCATCGTCCTTGCCTATGTTCTGGTAAAGGTCCTCTCCTTTGCCTTCCGTAAAATCGGCGATATGGCCGGCAGCCACAGAATTACCGCAACGATGCTCATCCCTCTCCTGAAGATCGTCATATACGCATCTGCAATATACTTCATCATTGCCGCGGTCCTCCAGCCGTCGCTTTCCCAGCTGGTTGCCTTCTCCGGGCTTTTTGGTGCGGCACTCGGGTTCGGGCTCAAGGACATCTTTGCCGATATCATCGGGGGGATCGTCATCGCATTCGAACGGCCCTACCGGATAGGCGATAAAATATCCGTTCTGGGGACCTACGGGGAAGTGCAGGATATCGGCCTTCGTGCAACCCGCATTGTCACGCCGGACGATTCACTGGTCTCAATACCCAACTACACCATCTTCAAAGAGGCGACGGCAAGTGGCAATGCGGGAAAAACCGAGATGATGGTCGTTATCGACCTCTTTATCGACGCCGAAAGTGACGCGGTTGCCGCAATGGATATCCTGCGTGATGCCGCAGTCACCTCAAAATATGTCTATATATCACCCGGATGTCCCTTCACCATCCTCCTCGAGGATTTCCCCTTCTACAAACGGATCCGCGCACGGGCCTATGTCAATGATCACCGTAATGAGTTTGAGTTCCATTCCGAGGTGACCCGCCGCGCCTGGATTGCCCTGCAGCGTGAGGGAATACGTCCACCACGGTTCCCCGCGCACATCCCGGACATGTCCCGTGACTGAGGGATGCACAACCTCCTGAAAGAATGCGACGGGGATGGTGCGCGCACCATGGAAAAACCCGGCACCTACACCAGGATAGCTTCGTTTTTTGGGGATTGGACAGAGGCGTCGCCGTACCAAATAAACCGACATTAGTTAATAAATCGATATTATAAATGTAAAAAATTCTTCCACCGTCCATACATACATATATGCCAGGACCAAATTACCATAGAAGGAAGCCATTATGCAAGGCAGCAAACTTTACGTTGGTAATCTTACCTATTCAGTTACAGACAAACAGCTCGAAGAGCTTTTTTCCGAATATGGTGAGGTTAAAGAAGTCAGAGTCATTGAGCGCAAGGGGTTCGGATTCGTTGAGATGGGAAGCCCCGAAGAGGCCGAGAAGGCAATGGAAGCTCTCAATGAGACTGATTTCGAGGGACGTACGCTGAGGATCGACGAGGCACGACCTCCGAAACCCCGCAGCGAGTACCGCCCCCGCTACTAAGATCGATCCCGCACCCATTGGATATTTTCAATAGTGTACGTGATACTACAGTGATTTAATCACTGAATTTTTTTTGAAGGAACGAATTTTTTGCATTGTCAAAAAGTTCAGAATCTGTCTCACTGACAGATTCATTCCTTGTAACCGGGAGAGACTTTCCTCACCCCGAATGAGAGCAACCTGAGACAATTAATTCGGATGGTTGCCCCGCATGAGGTCTTTATCAGGAGGAGACTCTCCATCATTGTCAGGTGGGGATGCGTTTCGTGCAGGAGCGGGAGTGCCGCGGAGGATATACCCCGTTGTCAGAGCCAGCAGATGCAATTGCTCAACCCCTGCATGTTCCATGACAATGCCGGCGGAATTTCTTTGTTGCCAGCCACCCAACAATTATGAGAGAAACGGATTTTTTCCGGGAGGTAAGATGATCAAGAATTCGGCAAGCGAGTGTCCGGTCGTACTGGTTCATGGATGGAAAAGTCATCCAAAGGTCTGGACAGCCCTTTGCACTCGTCTCGATGAGGTATCGATTCCTCACTGGAATTTTTCTCACGCCCGCATGAACGCCACCCCTGCAAAGATAGCCGGATATCTCTGGGATTTTATTCACGAACAGCGGGAGATCTCCGGTTATTCAGGACCGGTTGACATCGTCTGCCATTCCGCCGGGACGGCCGTCGTAAGATACCTGCTCGAGGTGCTGGATAAACCTTTACAGCGGGAACATATCCGACAGCTGATTGCGCTCGGGCCTCCGAACAATGAGTCGGCCATGGCGGAGCTGTTTCATCACCCGACCTTTGCTCCCGATATTTTACGGATGCTTGCAGGGGTATTTGTGCCGCGGGATTATGATCCCTCACGGGATATCATGGCAAGGGAACTGTGCTCCGACAGCAGAACCATGGCACAACTCAGGGAGGCGGGGATCCGTAAGGATATCATGTACAGGCTGATTCTTGCCGAAAACAAAACAGGAACTCCCGCCCTCTTTCCCTACCTGAACGGAAAGACATGGGCCCATTTACCGGACGGCGGATGGGTACTCACGTATGCGGGGGACGGGGTTATCCCGCATATCGACTCCTATCTTGCAGGGGCCGGAGTTGATATTCTCCCCTTGGATTCAGAGCGGTTTACCTCCTCACCAGATGAATATTCTCACATTGCACTCCCCTACAACAGGGAGGCCATCGATCGAATTCTTGCCTATCTGCTGGCACCCTCAACACCCTCGGGCGCGGTTTGCGGGGCTGAATGGCCACATGATACCGGAATTTCCCCTTAGTTCACAGAACACCTCCTCCCCATGGAGCGAAGATTCCCCTCTCCTCGTTTGCCCCGTGTCATCCATCATCACGAAGAGCTAGGCGCAGCTTATCGGGGTGCCTTTTTTGATCCTCCTTCTCCTTCATCTTTATCTCCCGCTGCCCCCCACAGAACAGGGAGAGTGAGATAGGCCATGCTATCGTCGAGCGCTCCAGGGTACCCAACCGGACCTGCCGTGTTCATCGTTATCTATATCCTCGGTGTTCTGGTGGGAAGTACCATCAGGTACCACTATACCCGTGCATACCGGAAGCACATCCGGGAAAAGGGGAAACGGCCCGGGGTTGACACCCGCCTCCTCTATCTGCCCTTCCTGGGGATGGTCGTTCTTCCCGCGATCTACATCCTGACTTCCTGGCTCTCCGTTGCCGACTATACCCTTCCCATGTGGGCAGGCTGGGCAGGGACGGTGATCTATGCGGGGGCCTTCGTTCTCCTGTGGCGGTCCCATGCCGATCTCGGAGGAGCCTTCTCGCCGGTAACAGAGATCACCGAAGGACAGAAACTGGTGACGGACGGCGTCTACCGGTCCATCAGGCATCCGATGTATGCCGCACATTTCCTCTGGGGGCTGGCACAGCCCTTTCTGCTATGGAACTGGGTTGCCGGGTTTTCGATGCTTGCCACCTTTCTGCCCCTCTATATGGTCAGGGTTGCAAAGGAGGAGGATGCGATGGAGGCGGCATTCGGGGATGATTACCGCGCCTACATGCGGCGGACGGGGAGAATCATTCCCCGTCATTTTCGAAGGCAGGATTGATCTGCCTCATCAAGGGAAACGTCCCGATCAGATCCCCAACTATGACCCCCCATCCGGAACGTAGGGAACGTTTTTACGTACTTTAATATCTCACGCGGGATGTTCCGGTTATTCATCCGGAGGAACAGGGAGGGGCACTAATTTGCGCTCGGATGTATTGATGGCATAATGCCTTGGGTATTCGAGCAGGTCGGGGGGATGGATATGCATATCCAGCAGGGTCCCTATGCTGAAATGTTCGGAGACCGGCTGGAGCCCCGAGAGAAAAATCACCTGAACACCGGTTTCGGTCATGTTCGCCTCGATGATTTTTTCCATGAAAATGTGTGTGGCGCACCGATCAGATAATAGTATGCGTGGGATGGCGGTGCGGATAGGCAGGGGTTCGTCCGATGCGGCCGGGGGCTACTGGTCAATAGTCGCTACCGATGGGAAAGACGGGGAGCGTCATTCCGGGCTCCTTCACCCGGCACGGACGGCAGGATGAAAAGGTTCTCTATTAGGTGCAGCGACCTGGCGCGCAGCCCATCAGCGAGCCTGCCGGCGGGCGCGAAGGAGAGGATAAATAGTGCCTGTGGTGAAACGTGACGGCAACAGTGAGTGCCCCCGCGGCTGAGGAATTGGCGATTACCTGCGGGCATTCCTCTTTTTTTCGGGCGTCGTCCAGGCCGGGCAGACGAGATCACAGGTCCGGCAATGGTCCACCGGCGACGTCGCCCCAGAATGCCGTTCTTTGGCGGCCGCCTCCATCCTGTCCGCGTCCATGCGGCGCAGGCATCGTTCACGGCTGTACCTGCCGCCCGAGAGGGCGTTCTGCGGGCATGCCGTTTCGCAGGGACGGGGACATTCGTCACAAGGGGAGGGCAGGAACACGCTTGCCGTATCCTTCAGCTCGAGATCGGCCCACAACGCCCGAAACCTCACCCGGGGGCCATACTTGGGAACGATGACGAGATTGTTTACCCCGATGCACCCGAGGCCCGCGAGCACCGCCGCGTCTTTCAGGAAGATGCCGCCCGCGCCTGTCTGGTAGGGGATGTCCCGGGCGTCCCTCCCGTATTCCTTTCTGAGCCACTCCGCAATGGCGGTCGTCATCCGCCGGAGCATCCGGTCCCCCTCGGTGCTTCGCCCCTCCTCCCACCAGTCCATCTCCGGCCGTGCCGGGTCATGGTAGAGCCCGAGGACGATGACCGTCCCGGTGAACGTGTCCCATCCCCGGTAGCCCTCCGCCCGTGCGGACGGGCAGCCCCTGAGAAGCCGGGCCGGAACATAGCCTGCGATGCTTGCTCCCAGGGCGAGGGCTTTTTCGATGGCCTGCTGCATGATATGGCGATCACAGGGATCGTTCGTGCTCTTTTTTTCCGGCATTGAGTGTTCGACATGAGAATATTCGCAACGGATGAAAAATCTTTGGACCGGAGGTCATTTCCCGGAGATGCATAGGGGCACAATGAGAACACCAGATCCCTTTCAGGAAAACCATCGTGAAAAATGAACGCTATTAATAGCCACTTCGCCAAATCTATGAGAAAGGAGCCTGAGTATGGATACTATACCTGACAATATCATTCTGCACCCGATTGGCGTGATCCGCAACACGACCAAACAGCCCTTCCTCGTCGCAAGTGCCGCCGGCCTTACCATGCAGGGAGACCTCGCCCCGACCATGGACCGGGTCCGGGAGAGCGAGGAGACCATCTCCGAGGTGATCCTCAAGGGGGAGTTCACCGAACTCCTCGAAGGAATCGACGAGTACTCCCACATCAAGATCCTCTACTGGGCCCACGGCGTCCCCGCAGAGGGCAGGTCCCTGAAGAAGGTCCACCCGATGGGTCGGCCCGACTATCCCCTGG
>DSBQ01000005.1 GCA_011045995.1 Methanoculleus sp.
ACAAAATCTGTATTAATCACCGATATGTTTTCCCTTGACAATTTTTAAATTCATTCATGGTATATAAATTAAAGAGAGTTCCCCACACACGTGGGGATGGACCTCACCCGTTCATAGTGGCCTCTGCCATTGAAGCGAGTTCCCCACACACGTGGGGATGGACCTGCGTTCTCTGCCGGAGGGTTTGCTCGTCGGCTGAGTTCCCCACACACGTGGGGATGGACCTACAACTGGCGCGATCCGGTCAGGATCAAGGTCGAGTTCCCCACACACGTGGGGATGGACCCACAGCAACAAGGCCGCCGACCAGCAGGTTGAGGAGTTCCCCACACACGTGGGGATGGACCGCCGAATCGATGGCCGACGTGGCGGTTGCCCAGGAGTTCCCCACACACGTGGGGATGGACCTGGACGGTTGCGGTGCCAGGATGCGTGCGTATCGAGTTCCCCACACACGTGGGGATGGACCTGGTTCCGGTTGCGGTCATTGGATACTCCGATCGAGTTCCCCACACACGTGGGGATGGACCTTTTTGGTGCAAGTACAAATAAGCGGATTTTGAGAGTTCCCCACACACGTGGGGATGGACCTGATTATAAGTCGCTGATAGAGTTTTTAACCGAGAGTTCCCCACACACGTGGGGATGGACCTCGGAGAGTGATATAAAGGCGCTTGATTATGATGAGTTCCCCACACACGTGGGGATGGACCTCGGGGCGTCATGCTCCTCGATATCCAGGAGGAGAGTTCCCCACACACGTGGGGATGGACCTACATGCGAGCATATCGGGTATGATGGTAGTATGAGTTCCCCACACACGTGGGGATGGACCTCGCCCGTCGAGCGTCGTCTGTTCGATGCGCTCGAGTTCCCCACACACGTGGGGATGGACCTAAATGGCGCCTTAGGCTCCACCGCACGCGCGGGAGTTCCCCACACACGTGGGGATGGACCTATGTCAATGCCCCCGGTGTCGGCACCATCGTCGAGTTCCCCACACACGTGGGGATGGACCTTCTTCAACTGGATCATAGACCTTTCCGTAAAGGAGTTCCCCACACACGTGGGGATGGACCTGCGCGCTCATTTTGCCATTTGTTGCACTTATAGAGTTCCCCACACACGTGGGGATGGACCTCTAAAAGGCGCCAACACGTTCTCCTTGCCGCAGAGTTCCCCACACACGTGGGGATGGACCGGGATGAGAAGAACAGCGATAAACCGGTATCCTGAGTTCCCCACACACGTGGGGATGGACCTGAAAATGAAAAATATTACAAAAGGGGGTATGCGAGTTCCCCACACACGTGGGGATGGACCTTGGGCCAGCTTGAACGACTTGTTGCGCCACGAGAGTTCCCCACACACGTGGGGATGGACCTCGGTCGTCCGTCCATATCTGCGCGCATACGGGGAGTTCCCCACACACGTGGGGATGGACCTGCAAATCGCGTGGTATGAATGCCTCGGATGGGGAGTTCCCCACACACGTGGGGATGGACCTGTGAATCTATCCATCATACATCACCACACGGGGAGTTCCCCACACACGTGGGGATGGACCTATCATATCCAGTATGAATCCGACACCAGACACGAGTTCCCCACACACGTGGGGATGGACCTCTGTACTTGCAGGTTTTCTACTTGGTTTGCCAGAGTTCCCCACACACGTGGGGATGGACCGCGACTCGCAAACGCCATAAGCGGCGAGACGGTGAGTTCCCCACACACGTGGGGATGGACCTCAGACCAACTTTACGCCGATTTGGGAAGGCCGCGAGTTCCCTACACCTGTGGGGATGGATCGATTACACGTTCCTCAAATGCAGGAAAATAATAGAGTTCTCCATACTGTGAAGATGGAACAACAGATCTCCGATTTTTTATGATATTATCTCAGGATGAAATCCCCAGAAAAATATTGTAGTATGCGATTGCCGGGGATCGAACCCGAGTTAGAGGCTTGGGAAGCCACTGTCCTACCGCTAGACTACAATCGCATGGATGCGGGAATTGCGTGTGATTGCGTGTGATTGCGTGTGATTGCGTGTGATTGCGTGTGATTGCGTGTGATTGCTTGTGATTGCTTGTGATTGCTTGTGATTGCGTGTGATTGAACCTAGATTGAAATGAAATTGAGTTTGGGTGGAAACGCATGATGTTACAGACATGGTTGTGTGCACATGATGCACATCGTGCGACAGACTATATGCACTAAATCATCATAAATCTTCGTTATCCATCCGTTCTCCAGGGTGCCCACGTCATCCCCCCGCCTGTATCTTTGCCATAGTTCTCCGTATATTCGTCCGTATATTCGTCCGTATATCTGCCCTTATCTGGATGCGAAGGTACGGGAGGAAGGAGGTGCCGGGACAACCATTAATACCTGAAACACCGACGTTAATGCAGCACTCACATAGGATGTGATGCTGGCTCGGTAAGTCCGACGTGTCCATACGACATGGCCGCCTGCGGCGGCTCTGGGATTACAGAAGAAGTCAGTAATGACTATTTTCAGGACCTTACCAACCGAATTCAGGTTGATTCAATTGGATTTCAGCCCATCTAACTGGAATCCGGTATGAATGCACCATAACCCAACCACATTCAACCGAGTATCTCTGCCGGATGTACTCACGGAATACGCACGCCCCGAGGGGCGACGCCAATCCGGTTCGAAAATCCGGCACATAAAACATAGGTGGTGAATAATGGCACGAATGCATGCACGACGGCGGGGCCAGTCCGGCTCCGTCCGTCCGTTCCGCTCCGAAGCACCGGAGTGGTCTAACACAGACACAACGGAAATCGTAAAGACGATCATCGAACTGCGCAAAACGGGAATGTCGTCGGCTGAGATTGGTCTCAACCTCAGGGACAAGCACGGCGTTCCCTCGGTGAAGCTCGCGACCGGAAAGCGGGTCGAGCAGATCCTTGCGGAGAACGGCATCGCCTCCGAAGTTCCCGAAGATCTCAGGAACCTCATCGTCAAGGCACTCGGGATGCGCAAGCACCTGAGCGAGAACAAGAAGGATGTCCACAACAAGCGCCAGCTTCATCTCACTGAGGCAAAGGTGCGCAGGCTCGGCCGTTACTATGTCAACAACGGCAAGATGCCCGAAGGCTGGACCTACAAACCTGAAACCGCTGAATTCCTGATCTCCAGGTAATCAGACACATCCATGACACTCGACGCTGCTGCAAGCCTGCTTGCCGAACACCTGGGGGACCAGGAATTCGTGGAGGTCTACGGCCACCACGATGCGGATGGCATAGCCTCGGCTTCCATCATTACGCATGCCCTCCTGCGCAAAGGAGCGAAGGTCCGGTTGCGCATCTCCCCCCGGGTGACACCGCAGGACCTGCAGGGCACAACAGCAGTCGTGTTGTGCGACATCGGTTCGGGGCTTTCGGACCTCTCCGATGATGTGATGGTCATCGATCATCATGTCCCGCACTTTGAAGGACAGTACCATGTCAACCCGCGGCTCTGCGGGATCGACGGAGAACGGGAACTCTCGGCGTCCGGGGCGGCCTACATCGTCGCCCAGCACATGGGAGACAACCGCGACCTCGTCGGTCTTGCGATGCTCGGGATGATCGGGGACCGCCAGGACATCGCCGGCACGAACCTGGAGATCGTCGACGAAGGGATCGCTCAGAACTATATCGTTCCCGGACGGGGCATTCCCCTCTTCGGCCGTGATGTCCATGAACAGATCTATTGCGCGACCACCCCGTACCTGAAGGGATTCTCCGGCGAGGAGGCTGCCGTCACCCGGCTCGTCGAAGAGACGACGACCCGCGGCGAGACCGATTACACCGAACTGCTCTCCCGCATCGTCATCGGCATGGGGCCGTTCCAGAACGACCATGCGATGACCGCGCTCTGGGGCGACACGTGGGACCTTACCCGTGGCATGGTGCGCGATGCGCATTCCCTTGCGGCAATCCTCGACGCCTGCGGCAAATCCGGCTGCGGCGGACTGGGCGCATCCCTCTGCCTCCGGTCGAACGATGCGGTCGAGGAGGCATGGGAGATCGCCCGGCAGCACCGGCTCCGGGTCATCGGCGCCCTCGCACAGCTCAACGGAGAAGGCCCGGTCCATCTCATCGACGACCCCGGCCTTGTCAGCGGCACGGCAGATATCCTCGCAATGGACCTGCTCAATGCCCGGCCCGTTGCGGTGATGGCCCTTCGCGGCGATGCCTGCCTCGTCTCCGCACGGGCCCCGCCGCAGCATGCATGCGACATGGCGGCCCTCATGGAGGCGCTCGCCATCGAGTGCGGCGGTGTCGGCGGCGGGCACCCTACCCGCGGCGGGGCGAAGATCCCCAAAGAGAACATCGACTGCTTCAAAAATGGATTTCAGGAGGCCTGCGCATGATCCTGCAGGGGACCATACGGACCCTTCATGCCCGGCCCGAATGCGTGGCAGGCGCCCTCAATGCGGACAACCTGCACGGGATGCAGACGAGGGCGGCGGACGGGGTTGTCGAGACCTCGTTTGACAGTGAAAAAATTCGTTCAACGATCGCATCGGTGGACGATTACCTGATGAATCTTGCAATAGCGGAGGACATATGTTGTTACGTTTCTCATTAGAAGCCGACCTGATCTTCAATGCAGCGATTCCCCCCGAAGCGGAACCGGTCATCGAAGAGAAAGTGACAGAGGCAAACACCGTACTCTTCCTCAGGGGCGTCCCCCGGGACGCCGCAGAGGGCGAGTACGGTCAGATTACGTCCTGGGATGTACAGGAGAACCGGCTCTGCCTCAGGATAGAGAGTGGCCCGTACACCCGCTCCCACGATGCCCTGCTCAGGTTCAGGAAGCAGATCGCTCCTGTCATGGGCAAACTGCGGCTGGGAGTCCGCGGCATCGACATCCGTCATTTCTCCATCCGTCTGGGCGATGACGTTGAAGAGTCGTGCATCCCGAGGCTCCCGTTCATCTCATCCGTTGAAGTGGACGAGGCAGGGTGCGAGCTCACGCTTGCAATGGACCTTGCCGACCTCGAGAACAAAACACCCGACCGCCTCATCAACCTGATCGAGGAGAAGGCCGAGAACGCGGCATACGGCGGCAAAGGCGAGCACTGGGAGCTCCTCTTCGAAAGCAAAAAGCGGACGGGAGCCTACAGCGGCAACCCCACCGAGGATATGGTGGCACGCGGGTGGATCCGCCACGGCGCATCCCGCGGCCAGTGGATCTTCGCCCCCCAGGCGGTCCAGCTCGTACGGGCGCTCGAACAGATCGCCATCGAGGAGATCATCCGCCCCCTCGGGTGGAAGGAGATGATCTTCCCCAAGCTCGTCACCTGGGACGTCTGGAAGAACTCGGGCCACGCCAAGGGCGTCTACCCCGAGATCTACTACGTCTGCACCCCGAAGTCCCGCGACCCCGCGTACTGGGAAGAGGTCACCGACTACTACAAGGTGACCGGTGACGTCCCCATCGAGATGATCCGCGACAGAATCGACGGTCCGATAGGCGGCATGTGCTATGCCCAGTGCCCCCCCTTCTGGCCGTTTGTCAAGGGCGAGACGCTTGCACAGGACTGCCTCCCCATCCGGGTCTTCGACCGGTCGGGCACCTCCCACCGGTACGAGTCCGGGGGCATCCACGGCATCGAGCGGGTGGACGAGTTCCACCGCATCGAGGTGCTCTGGCTGGGAACAAAGGAGCAGACCATCGCGGTGGCCGACGAACTCCACGAGGCATATGCCCGCGTCTTCGAGGAGATCCTCGAACTCGAGTGGCGGCGTGCAAAGGTGACGCCCTGGTTCATGGCCCAGGAGGGCCTGGTGGGCGTCTCCGAGACCGAACGCGTCGGCACGACCGACTACGAGGCGTACCTGCCCTACAACGGCAGCTACCTCGAGTTCCAGAACGTCAGCATCAACGGCAACAAGTACCCGAAGGGGTTCAACGTGAAGGTGCAGAGCGGCGAGGAGTGCTGGTCCGGGTGTTCAGGCATCGGCCTTGAACGCTGGGTGGCGGCCTTCCTCGGACAGAAAGGATTTGATATGGCAGACTGGCCGGAGAACGTTGCCCGGCTGGTAGGCGAACCGGAGGAAGTGTTCCGGTTCCTCTGAAAAAAATTATAAAAAAGAGGTATACTTATGGCAAAACGAAAAAAGCAGATGGGACGAAGAGTTGAAGGCTGGAAGGCCAAAAACTGGTACAAGGTCTATGCACCCGAGTACTTTGAACGTGCATACCTTGGCGAGACGATCGCGGCAGACCCCGAGAAAGTACAGGGCCGTGTCATGAGAACGACCCTCGGTGAGATCACCCAGGACTACTCCAAGCAGAACACGAAGATGGCCTTCAAGGTCGTCAATGTCGCCGGCGATGCAGCATACACCGAATTTGTCGGGCATGAGGTCACCAAGGACTATCTCCGTGCCATGGTCAAGCGCCGCACGTCACGCATCGACTCGCTCGTCCTCCTGACCACAAAGGAAGGCAGGAAGATCCGGGTGACCGCGACCTGCTTTACCATCTCCCGTGCGGATCTCAGCCAGGCAAAGGCAATCCGCCAGACGATCACCGACTATCTCGTCGCAAAGTCGAAGATGCTCACCTACGACCAGTTCGTCCGTGAGATGGTGCTGGGCGACATCTCCCGCGAAGCCTTCAAGATCGTAAAGAAGATCTACCCCACCCGCCGTGTCGAAGTGATCAAATCGAAGGGCGAAGTAAGTCCGACGGGAATCCCCGCACCCGCCCCGGCCGTGGTCCCGGAGCCGGCAGTCGAGGCGGCACCCGCCGAGAAGGCCGTCCCGGCCGAAGAGACCGCAGAGTAGCCCGGTTCAGGCGAACTCCGGGACTGCCTGAACCCCCGTTCAGGCCAGTCCCTTTCTTTTTATCTCGTTTCCCCCGCGTATCACGGCCGAGGAAACTATTAAGGCATCCCTCGCCGATAGGCGCCCATGGACGACCGCTGGAGCGTCGATGCCCCTCGCAGGGAAAAGGCGACCTTCGCCGCAGGATGTTTCTGGGGAGTCGAGGCCAGGTTCAGGGGCATGGAGGGCGTCATATCGACCCGCGTCGGGTATACCGGGGGGACGACGGCGCACCCGACCTACGGGGACGTCTGCACCGGCCGGACGGGGCACGCGGAGGCGGTGGAAGTCGTCTTCGACCCCACCATCATCGGCTACGGCGAACTCGTCGAGACCTTCTTTTCCCTTCACGACCCGACGACCGTCAACCGCCACGGGCCGGATGTCGGCAGCCAGTACCGCTCGGCGATCTTCTTCCATGACGAAGACCAGCGAAGAATTGCCGAGAATATCCGGGCACGGCTCGAGGAGGAGGATGCATTTTTCGGCCCGATCGTAACGAGCATCGAACCGGCGCAGGTCTTCTGGGAAGCCGAGGAGTACCACCAGAACTACTTGGAAAAGCACGGCCGCGGCGGCTGCCGGTTCTGATGGTCCCGTAAAGCGAAGTAACAAGAATCTTAAGGTTCCGGGAACGAATCTTTCTGTAGGCGTCATCATGGAGGATACTTCCCGGGAACTTTTTGAAAACTGCATCATCCCCGATAATACGGAGCTGCAGGAGCATACGCTCATGACCGATCGCTGCATCGTCGTGGGGGACCGGTGCAGGATCGATTACGGGCTCAGCGGCAAGGATGTGATCGTCTGCGAATTCTCCTCGCTGAACGGTGATGTCCACTGCGACGGCGACCTGCGCATCGACAACTTCTGCGAGGTCTCAGGCGACGTCTTTGTCAGCGAAGATGCCTACCTTGGCGAGGGAGTGAAGATCATGGGGCGGCTCATCGTCAACGGCGACCTCGATATCGGGGACAATGTCCTGATCGAAAAAGGCTTCGAGGCGAAGGGCTGGATCTCCATCAGAAACCCGATGCCGGTGATCACCTACATCGTGCTCTACCTCGTGGCGCTCCTCGGCATCGAAAAGGAGGAGGAGATCGATGAAATCCTCGAGAAACTCTTCGGCTATGACGAGGACATCACCGAAGTGCCCCTGATGATCCCCTCCAACTCCGTCCTGAACCTCCAGACCTTCTCCGTGCCACGGTCGATGACCATCGGGGAAAACTGCCGCCTCCACGGAAATATCAAGGCAGGCTCGGTCAAGGTCGCCAGGGGAAACACGATCTTCGGCAGCCTGCGTACCGATGAATCCGTGGAGATCCGCGAGGAAAATACCATTCACGGCGACGTGTATGCCGGGGGTGCCATCCTCATCTGTGAAAAGGTGCACATCCTTGGGGATGTCCGGTGTGAAAAGCTCACCCTGCATGAGGATGCCTTCATCGAGGGAACGATCAAGGCGCCGGGGGGAGTGAAAATCGAGAGGGACCCATGTTACTAGAGGATATTTTTGAGACCGGGCATATCGGGTGCATCGAACCGACGTTTGCGGACCTGACGAGCGACTATTTTACGGCTGAACTCCTCGAGCTCGAAGCCGGGGAGGGGCGCCTGCTGATCGGCGAGGATGAACGACCGATCGCTTTTGCGGTGCGGTCGGGGGACCAATGGACGGCGGCAAGCTTTGTCTGCCGCCCGTGCCGCCCGGAGATCTTCGGCCGCATGGAAGAGCTCGGCGGCGACATCTACCAGGAGCCGCAGCAGGAGTACCTGCGGGCGCTCATGGAATACTACAGCCTGCGCCTCTGCGGCCAGGTGCCCCCCGCCCCGGAGGACAACCGGCCGGGACGGCAGGAGATGATCGTCGCTCTCCTGCGGGAGGTCTGGGACGACATCGACGGGCGGTCCTGCATCGACTGCTGCTGCGGGTCGGGTGTGGTCTCCGCGGCACTGCGGGAGTGCGGGGCCTACCCGATCGCCTACGACAACGACCCCGGCCTCATCGCCCTCGGGCTTGCCGCCGGGCGCCTCGTTCCCGACCAGGTGATGCACATCGATGCGACCCTCGCGGCCAGCTACATCGGGCCCGCCGACCTGGGCGTCGGGCTCATGATGGGCGACATCAGCTCCTTCAACCGCGGGATGTGGCAGCAGATCGTCTGGCAGCTCCTGTACCTGAGCGAACGCACGCTGCTTACGACCGCAACCGAGCCTGAAATCCGGCTCATCGAGGAGTGGTGCGGGGAGATGGGGCGGACCACCGAGGTCTTCGGCCATGACGCCGACCCCATCTACGATGCGTGGGTCTGTGTGGCACGGCAGTAATCAGATCCATCCGCGGTCCATCATCGCCGTCACCACCCGTTCGACGGCGACGGAGTAGGCGGCCTGCCGCATGCCCACATCATACTTTTTTGTTGCCTCGAAGACCTGGCGATAGGCCGCCGTCATCTTCGCGTCGAGGCGGCGGTACACCTCCTCCTCCGGCCAGTGGTCCATATTGAAGTTCTGGACCATCTCGAAATACGAGACGATCACCCCGCCCCCGTTGCAGAGAAAATCCGGGATGATATGGATGCCCTTGGGGCCGAGAATTGCATCGGCGTCCTTTGTGGTCGGCCCGTTCGCGAACTCGGCGATGATGCGTGCCTGTATTCTGTCGGCATTGTCAAGGGTGATGACATTTTCCAGGGCTGCCGGGATGAGGATGTCCACGTCGAGTTCGAGCAGCTCCTCGTTCGTGATCCCCGCCGCCCCGGCAAACCCGGCGACCGTCCCCGCCGTTGTCTTGTGCGCCATCACCGCCCGCGGGTCCAGGCCCTCCGGCTGGTACACCGCCCCCTTCGAATCGCTCACGGCCACCACCTTCGACCCGTAGAGCTCGTGGCCGCAGAGGGCTGCATTGTACCCCACATTGCCGTATCCCTGTATGGCGACCGTTGCACCGGCAAGCTCCATCCCCGTCTGCGCCGCCGCCTCGCATATCGCCATCCAGCCCCCCCGCGCCGTCGCGTCATGCCGCCCCTCGGACCCGCCGAGGGCGATCGGTTTTCCGGTCACGACCCCGAACGAGGCCCGGCCGGTGATGATCGAGTACTCGTCCATCATCCATGCCATCACCTGCTCGTTCGTGTAGACATCCGGTGCGGGGATGTCGCGGCCGGGCCCGATGAAATCGGCAACCGCCCGGATGTAGGCCCGCGAGAGCTTCTCCAGCTCCTTCTTGCTCATCTCCTTCGGGTTGCAGATGACACCCCCCTTGGCGCCGCCGAGCGGGAGGTCGTGGAGGGCGCATTTCCAGGTCATGATGGCTGCAAGGCCCCGGATGGTGTTCACGATCTCCGCCGGGTGAAACCGGATGCCCCCCTTCGTCGGGCCGCGGGCGCTGTTGTACTGCACCCTGAACCCCTGGAACGTCTTGATGCGCCCGTCGTCCATCATCACCGGTATCGAGACGTGCAGCTCGCGCCGGGGGAGTTTTAACAGGGCCTCGATATTTTTGTTCAGGTTCAGGTCCAGTGCGCAGGCACAGAGGTTCTGGTGCACCACCGTAAGAAGATCCTCATGATTCATCGCGTATCACCGTTGAACTACCATGGTTGCGGTCGCTAATAAAATGCGGCCCGGCCTTCGCCCCCGGTTTTATCCATCCGGGCAACCATAGTCTGATGAATACATGGACGAAGGCACAGGACGAAGGATCCCGGAGCTGATGGCCCCGGCGGGCTCCCCGGAGGCGCTTCATGCAGCCGTTGCGGCGGGAGCGGATGCGGTCTATCTCTCGGGAAAACGCTTTGGGGCACGCAGGTACGCACCGAATTTTGACCGGGAGGAGATGGCGGGCATCATCTCCTACTGCCACGAACGCGACATCAGCGTCTATGTGACCATCAACACCCTCATCGCCGACTCGGAGATGGAGGATGCGATAGGCGACGCCCTCCACCTGTACCGGTGCGGCGTCGACGCGATCATCATCCAGGACATCGGGCTCTTTGCCCTGCTCCACCGGTTCGTCCCCGGCCTCGCCCTCCACGCCTCCACCCAGATGACCGTCCACTCGGTCGAAGGCATCCGGGCCGTCTACGTACTGGGGGCCCGCCGGGTGGTCCTCGCCCGCGAGATGACGCTTCCCGAGATCACCACCGCCGGCGAGGTGGCGCGTGAGCTGGGGGTGGGTCTTGAGGTCTTCGTGCACGGGGCGCTCTGCTACTCCTACTCCGGCCAGTGCCTGCTCTCGTCGCTCATCGGGGGGCGAAGCGGCAACCGTGGGGCATGTGCCCAGCCGTGCAGGAAACCCTACGAGCTGGTGTTCTGGTCGGAGGACGCATTCGGCCGTCCGGAGCGGATGAGACGGGCCGGACGAGGCCCCTCCTATCTTCTCTCGCCCCGCGATCTCTGCACCTATCCACGCATCGAGGAGATCGCCGCCGCACCCGTTGATGCGCTCAAAATCGAGGGGAGGATGCGGTCCCCCGAATATGTGAGCGCCGTCGTTTCGGTGTACCGGCGGGCGCTCGATGCGGCCGCCGCAGGGAGATTTGCGCCGTCGAAGGATGCGATGCGGCTGCTTCTCGAGGCCTTCAACCGGGAATTTACCGGGGGCTACCTTCTGGACGCCCGGAAGGGAACGGTGATGGGGACGGACTTTGCGGCAAATCGCGGGCTCCTGGTCGGGCATGTGGAAAAGATGGGACCATCGGCAAAGACCGCGGTCGTCCGGCTCACCGGCATGCACACTCCCGCCGCCGGGGACGGCATGGTAATCACCGCCATGCCCGACCGATCGGACGCGGTCGGGGTGGTCCTGAGAAGAGACCCGGAGGTGAAGGGAGGCATGGTGGAACTGCCCGTCCACCAACGGGTGCAGGCGGGCGCCGCCGTGTACCTGACCTCCGGCAAAGAGATCGCCGCACTGCACCAGCAGATACTGCATGAACCGCTCCGGGCGCCGCTGCCTCTTTCCCTGCACCTGAAATTTGCAGGAGCCACCCCGGTACTTTCCGGGAAGGTTCGCACCCGGCGTGGCGAGGTCTCCTACGAACTCGCATCCGCAATCCCCATGGAGCCGGCACGGACGCAGCCCGTGCCGGAGGAGAAGCTTCGCGAACTCATCGGCCGCACGGGGGACGTACCCTACCGGATAGAGGACTTTGCCATCGACTATCCGGGCGGGCTCTTCTCGCCAATCGGGGTAATCAATGCCTTCAGGCGGAGCTTCTTTGAGGGGCTCGGGCATACGATCGCCGCCCAATACCTGCCGGACCCGGAAGAGGCGGATGCGGCGGAGCGCCGGATAGAGGACTACCTGCGCCGCCGCACGATCGCCCCCCCGCCGCCCTTCGGGGAGGCCCCGGCGGTTTCGGTATGGGCCGCCACCCTGGAAGGGGTCCGTGCCGCCGTCGACGGCGGATGCACCCGGGTCTGTTTTGAACCGTCGTGTGCCCGAAACGGCGATGCCGGAGGAGCCGACACGCCCGCTGCGGGGAGCGAGCGGATGGCCGCGTCTCTCACGGCGG
>DSBQ01000027.1 GCA_011045995.1 Methanoculleus sp.
AATAAAAAAATTACAGAATTACTTCACAATTATCGGGCTAAATTTGACCATTCTGGAGGATTTTGAACGATTATTTGTATAAATATCCGTTATTTAGCAGTCTTGCTGCGACACTACAGGCATTGTGCAGAAATTAACCTTCCTGAAGTCAATTTTGGGCAAACCACCCCCTGCAGGGTCAAGAAAGGATCAGGGTTCCACGGCCGTACAACTCCCCGCTACATGGTTATTGAGAACCCTGAAAATCACCGCAGGTACGCGTGTGAAAAAATTTTCAACATCGTCCTCCACCATTTCAATAATGACCATGAAATTGGTGAATTGCCAGAATAATGCCGCAGGGGAGGTATTACGACCGGGTTGGCGGTTCCCCGGCCACAGAGAGGCGCCGCACCCTGCACGCAGGGGCACAAAAAGGCATTTATTCCTGCATTTGTCCGGTAAAAGCCATGGAGATGAGATCCGCCCCCTTTTTCTGAGAGGCCCGTGTGGCATGCATTTCCCAGCCAATCAAGCCACCCTCCTTTAATTCCTTTGGCCATATGATGGAGCTTTCACCGCGTAAGCTCCCGCCACCACATATAATAGAAGGGCTTAGAAAGGCCGTCACCACAATGCCACATATAAAGAACTCACAGCACCAATGTGTACAGAATGGAAGACACCTATTCCTTCTCCGAATTTAATATATCCCCGAGCATTCTCAGGGCTATCAAAGACATGGGGTTTGAGGAGCCAACCCCGATTCAGTTACTAGCAATACCTACAATACTCTCAGGGCATGATGTAACCGGCCAGGCACAGACCGGGACCGGAAAAACCGCAGCATTCGGCATTCCTGCAATCGAGGCCGTTGATGTAGACATTGGAACAACACAGATTATCGTTCTTTCTCCGACACGTGAACTGGCCATTCAGACGGCAGAGGAGTTCGGTCGCCTGGCACACTATGAGAAAAAGATCCACGTCGTCCCCGTCTACGGCGGACAGCCAATCGAACGACAGTTTAAGGCGCTTAAGTTCGGCGCGCACATCGTTGTCGGAACACCCGGCCGTGTACTGGACCACATCAACAGGGGAACCCTCCGGCTCGATGGCATAAAGATGATCGTCCTTGACGAAGCCGACCAGATGCTCGACATGGGATTCCGGGATGACATCGAGACCATCATCAGGGAAACCCCGAAGGATCGGCAGACCGTTCTCTTCTCGGCAACGCTTCCCCGGCCGATCATCGAGATCTCCAAACAGTACCAGACCAACCCCGAGATGGTGAAGGTGCCCCACAAGACCCTCACGGTCCCGCAGATTGAACAGCAGTATATCGAGCTTCGCAACAGCGATAAAATTGAGATCCTCTCCCGTCTGCTCGATATCTACAACCCGAATCTCGCACTGATCTTCTGCAACACCAAGCGGGCGGTCGACACCCTTACCGGCCAGCTCCAGGCAAGGGGATACTGCGCCGAGGGGCTTCACGGTGACATGAAGCAGATCCAGAGGGACCGGGTTATGGCTAAGTTCAGGAAGGGCACCATCGACGTCCTCATCGCAACCGATGTTGCCGCACGGGGTATCGATGTCGATGATGTCGAACTGGTCATCAACTATGACGTGCCGCAGGACGTGGAATACTACGTTCACCGTATCGGGCGGACGGCACGTGCCGGCCGTGAGGGACGGGCAATCACCTTCGTCGGGCCAAAGGAGTTCTACAAACTCAAAACCATCCAGAAATACGCAAAGATCCAGATCGCAAGGATCCCTATTCCAACGGCTGATGACGTCGAAGAGATGCGGATGAGGACCCTTGCAGAAGAGATCCGTGAGACCATCAAGGCAGGCGGCCTCGACAAGTATGCAACCCTCCTCGAACGGATGATGATGGATGACTACACCTCCCTTGAAATTGCCGCTGCTCTCCTCAAACGGGAAATTGAAGCTGGTGCTGACCCGGAACCGGTGGCGGACGAATATGTACCCCGTGACCGCGGCATCGAACCGGGAATGACCCGCATCTACCTGAATTTCGGCAAGGACAAGCGTATCCGTCCAAAAGATATCGTGGGGGCCATCGCCGGGGAAACAGGCATCAATGGAAAGGACATCGGCTCCATCGGCATCTACGACTCCAATTCCTATGTCGAGATTCCCGATGATCTGGCAAAGATGGTCGTCGAAGAGATGACCGGAAAGTCCATCGGCGGTGTTTCCCTTACCAACGGAAACACCATCGGATTGACGGCGCCAGCACGCGGCGGCCAGAAGAGAACCAGAAGATAGTCCGGTTCAGGGACATTCCAATTTTTCATATTTTTTGAACTATTTCCCCGCCGGTCGCTCCAAAAAAATGCCGGTGCACCGGTAACAGTGCTGAATGTTTCGCACGCCTTCTTGCCCTGCGTTCATGTTCGCTGATGAAACCAACCCATGTCATGTATTGGTACAGGAGGAGATCACGTTGTGCACTCTCCCCTGCTCCCCTGCTCCCCTGATCCCCGCCCGGCTATCCGGGGGAGCGGGAGAGGAGAGCGGCATACTGCAAAAAGAGCACGAAGGGGGCACCACCGGTAAACAGTTGTTATGGGCTCTTTCGGTCGCCGGGAGTTATCACAAACCTGCACATGTCATCCCCCATCGCACAACAGCGCGTCTCGGCAACGGTCACATTCTGCCCGTAGAAGCTACTGAATACCGAAGAAAAGACGCCCTTTTCGAATGCACAGACAGGCCGGCCGACATACGGGAGGTCGCCGCATTCAAAGCAGTCGGTGGTGATGATGACGAGAGGAACCAATGATTCAAACGTGATGGTGCCAAGCCCATAATCCCTCCAGAAATTTGCAAGAGCACCACAAGAGGCGTTCATATCACCCTGACTCAAGATTCCCGCTATGGACGTTCCGACCATTTTCCCGGCAGAATACAGAATTGGTTCAATATTGATCCCCGCCTCCATCATCGCAGTGCGGACCTGACAGCACATGAACCGGTACAAAGAAGGGATATCGGCAAATTCAGCAGCAGGGGCGGAAGAACTCGTCCGTGGCGGGGCACAGCCGTGTGCCGACAGAGTGCCGACATGCCGTCCCGAGAGGTGGAAGGTCTTTCTCCGTGCATCATCCGGGTTGGTCTGCACCTCAATGACACCGTCTCCGGCGAGCCCTTTCAGGTGGACGGAAACGGTCGACTTTGCCTTTCCCAGCCTCCCGGCGATCTCATCAAAGGAGAGCGGCCCCTCCACTTCCAGCATCGAAAGAATCCTTTTTTTTACCGGGCTATCTATGGGATATACGGCACTCCCGGTGCTATAGAGGCCCACACCCTCATCTTTCTGTCCAATCCCCTGCCCCATACTCCTCGCATGTACCGCATTATCGGTGAGTACAATAAAGCCTTCCGTTCGTACCCTCCAGAACAGTTTCAGAAACACCGGCGTGCACAGGAAGACACCCGACCTCCCGCACTATCGGCTGCCCCGCGGGGTGGAAATTCAGCATCCCGGCGCACCGGCGCAGGAGCGTCTTGCCTTGTTCCTGTCCTTGGCAGGGGCCGTGACGCCTTCAGGAGGCGTGCACCGGGGATGCTACCGGGGAATGACCGAATATATTTATACCATGGAGGCGTGAGGGGAACACGTCCCTGTCAGGGAGGACAGGGATGATCAGGTGATGATGATGAGAGTACCTGACACCGAGGAAAATTATGAAATATGCATGCAATACTGCGGGAACTGCCCGACATTCAGGGAGAACCGGCTAAAGGAGTCCGAACCGCATATGCTCTTCTGCGCACGGGGAATTTCGGTAAGGACGGACCCGGACAATAAAGGATGCAACTGCCTGGACTGTCCTGTCGCAAAGAAGTATGATCTGAAAGGCGGCTGGTTCTGCATCCATCCCCCATGGGAGTGACCAGGCCCGACCACAGCATTTCACCCGAAGGGTGACAGGCCCGTTATTCAAAAACCTGCCCCCGATGTCCCTTAAAATGGGGAGGAGGTCATGAAGGGAGATGATGGATAAGAAAGAAGCACGGCTCGAGGTCGCCCGCAAAGAGATGGTGACGCACCAGCTCATAGGCAGGGGAATTCATGACCAGTGCATCCTCAGGGCGATGGCGACCATACCCCGCCACCTCTTTGTTCCCGAACACCTTCATGATGCCGCATACCAGGACTGCCCCCTTCCCATCGGCTATGGTGCCACCATCTCCCAGCCCTATATCGTTGCCTACATGAGCGAACTCCTCTCACTTTCGAAAAACGACCGCGTCTTTGAACTGGGAACCGGGTCGGGATATCAGGCGGCGGTGCTCGCCTTCTGCGCACAAGAAGTTGTCAGTATCGAGCGCATCCCCGAACTCATCACCATCGCCCTTGAGAACCTTGCAGCCATCGGGACGTCGAACGTCCGTGTCCTCGAAGGGGATGCAACCGCTCTTGCCGCAGACCATGCCCCCTATGATGCGGCAATCCTCACTGCCGCATCACCCGCCCTTCCTGAATACCTGTACCCGTACATGAACGACGGCGGACGGATCGTTGTCCCGGTCGGAGACATGTACGTGCAGGAACTCTTTCTCATCACTGTCGTCCATGGGAAGGGACGGACGGAGGGCATGGGCGGAGTCAGGTTTGTCCCGGTCATCGGCAGATATGGATTTCCCCCGAAGTGAGGGGCGTCCCTGAGCTGACGGGAAACCCCACGTTGTTGCGCGCACAGCATTCCCTGAATGCTCGTTTGCATCCTTTCCATCCAGCTGCAATTTTTTTTCAGGGCCCGCTGCAATATCAAATTATCAGGCGTTTTTTTGGAATTCCACCGTAATTGTCGGGAATAATTCTGGATTTTTCATCCACCGCGGGATTCATTCAGATCCAATATATAATCTTTTCTCCACAAAGAGTTAATAATAAATAGAGTATATGCATTGTTAGGATACGAACACCCGGGGGGGAGTTCACTGATTATCCGGTCATGACGCCTGCGATGCAGGCAATCTGACAGCATATCAACGAAAAGGGGGAATGTCATATGAAATCGGATTATGGCACACCACGGAAAAGAACAGACTACAATGAACGGAAGGTATCGATAGGGACGATTGCACAGGTATTCCTGGTGCTCGTCGTTATCGGTGCCATGGCTGCGGGAGCCGCAGCAGCACCGCTGGAAATATCCATGAACGAATCTGTCTCGACCTTTACAGTCGGGGACACCGCCACCACACAGGTGACGGGCGGGATCATCATTCTCAACAACGGCACGGACGACATCTATGATATCTGGGTGCCGGTCACGCTGGCAAACTATGATCCGACATACGGACTCCAGGTGAACTTCGAGAATGCGAGTTCAGACGTCGTTGTCCATAACGCAAAGCCTGCATCCGCCCCCGCGATGGACGATGACGGCGCAAACTTCTGGATACAGATCCCGCAGCTCCGGGCAGACCAGACGGTTGTCCTCTCATACATGGTCGACGGCGACAGCCTCTCCATTGACGGCACTCCGCTCTCTGAGACCTCTCTCATACTGGTAGAGACCTCCACCGACGCATCCCGTGTGGTGTCCGGCAGGGAAGTTTCGTGGACGGTGTACTTCAACGCGACCACCAACTCCGGCTTCTTTGCTGACGGGGATGAGGTCGCAATGGAGATCAACCACTACCTGAGCAAAAACAGCACGCACTACGGGTCAGCCGGGTGGACCGAGCTCGGACCCATCTCCAACAACTTCACATCACAGGGAACATCCGTGCTTCTGGACGGCCCCGCCCTCTATGGCAACACCACTACCCCGGCACAGATGCAGGTGACGGGTGTCGCCCTGACCGAGGGGTCAGCCGTCTCGGTCAACACGAGCTATGACGTGGCGGCCACCCACGCAAAGATTACCGGCAGCATCGACGAACCGTTCGGGTTTACGACGATTGCCTTCAGTGCGCAAAGATCCGGGACGGGAGAGGACAGTGGAGTGATCAGCGGCTCGGTGGTCTACGACTGCTATGCAACCGGTGAGGCGCTTGTTTCGGTGACGAAAGAACATGCCGACGGGTTCTGGAAGGGCAATGCGACCTTCACCAATAAGGCAACAGGTCTCGTCTATGTGCTGACCGACTATGCCCTGTGGGCAACGGAGCAGGGCACCTTCGGGACGTATGTCGAGGACGCCGGATGGACGCCGGGCTATGACAGCTCAACCACCGTCCTCTACAAGGCGGCCGATCTGACGACGGTCCTGAACCCCGGTGCATCCGCCGGTTCACAGACCATTGAGTTCGCCTATGAAGGCATTCCGGTCATCTGGGCAAACGCCACCTTTGCGCTGGGCAAAAACGACACCCATGGCTGGGAGAGGAGCTATTCAATCGAGACGAAATGGAATGAGACCTACGGGTCGGAGTTCATCGTTTCCCAGCGTATCTGGGTGGTCGGCGACTACCTGATCAAGGCGACCAAACACGTCGTGCCCCTCGCAGGTGAAGACACCAAGTTCAGGGTCTACATCGTCGTCGAGAACGTCGGCGGGACAGAGACGCCCGATGCCTACATCTACGACATGATCCCGACCAACATGACGCTTGCCGATGACACGGGTGTGTGGAGCGAAGGTACGAGCACCTATGTCAACAGCTCTGCCCTGTTCGGAGAGTACAGCAATGTCACCGCTCCGATGCCGGGGTATGACCTTGGCCAGATCTGGAGCCTTGGTTCCCTCCAGCCCGGTGCAGACGGCACCGGCGCCTACGACGACTGGGGACAGATCACCGGCGGGCAGCAGTTCGTCATCGCCTACAACATGACGGGCAGCGGTAACTTCCGCCTCAGCGACGTCTATATCGTCGGTGTGGATCCGGTCAATTCCCTCAATGACCACACGTCACCCATCATCACCCTGTTTGGCGGCTCAAAGTCGGCAAACTATGAAGGCATGTTCATTCTGCTCTTCGCAGCGGTCATGGTGGCAGGCTTCGTCATCCGAAGAAAGAAATAACCCTGCAGAACCAAAGATTTCCTATGGACAACAGGAAGACGAGATGGGGAATGGCCCTTATGGCGGGGGCCATCTGCCTCATACTCATGACAGGCGCTGCACAGGCGCAGACCATTGACGTCGAGACGATCTCCCACTATGACGTGGAGATAACGGTAGGGGACACTGTGCACCAGAAGACAACGGTGACGCTGAGAAACGTCATCGACAAACCGGTGGTCCCCGGTATCGGAGAATTCAGGCTCCAGACATATTCCCCCACCCGGATTTTTTTCTTCTCCATTCCGGGTACAGCGACCGCACAACCGGTGGAAGTGAAGAACCTCCGGGCAATAACCTCGGATGGAAAGCTCCTGATGTCCCGCGTGACAGAGGGTGAGGAGTATACCACCATCCGGTATGAAATCTGGTATCCCATCCAGCCCGGCAAAGAGCTGAGCTATATCCTTGAATTTGATTCCCCGGACCTTGCCCGGAAGGGAATCCTGTTCACGAACATCGCGATACCAGTGGCATCAGATCTCCCCATTGAGGAGTACTCGGTGACGTTCTCATCGGACCAGCACCTGGTCTACCAGGACGGGGCCTCGGGATCGCTCGCACGTGGAGAGATCGCCTTTGCAAGTGCCGAATTTTCAGCACTCCCCCTCCCAGAGGTCGGACTTCCCTGGTCTGTTGTCCTGTGGGGACTTGTCCTCGCAGCGGGCATCGCCGGTGTCGTCTGGTACGTAAGAAGAGAGACGGAGCGAAAGGAGAGTTGATGACAATATGAAAGAACGGACGAAAATAATCAGGGTGACGATCATGCTCCTCGTGTGCATGCTCATCACCACCCTCCCCGGCATTGCCGCGGGAGAGACCGGTGAGGAGACGCCCGCCCCGACCGGACTCGATGTCAACGAGTCATGGGTGCCGGGTGAGACGGTCCTCATCCTGTATTACGGGAATGTGACGACGGGAACGGTGAGCGACCCTGCAGGATTTGACCATGAAATTTCCTTCACCTGCGCTGACGGCATATGCCTTGCCGAGTATCCTCTCCTGGAAAATGTGATTATCGGGGAGTACACTGTCTCGGCCGCCGGAGAGACGGCGACGTTTTGCGTTGGCTGCTGTGCCATCAATGCATGGTACGTCGACGGATGGATCAACGGGACCATCTCCGAATCGCTCAGGGGAGAAGGGCCTGTTTCGTACGCCTGCGGGGATATTTCCGGAGAGGTCTTCCCGGCCGATGACGGCAGCTTCGCCATTCCGGTCGACCTTCTGCCCGGAACCTATACCATGCGTCTTTCGTGCAGAGCGGCAGAGACGGGCCTGGTCTTCACCGTTGCTAAAGATGCCGGTGACGGGGCTCCTGCTCCCCGTGGTGTACAGGGGCCGGACCTCTCTGCCACCGATGGCGGCAGAGGAGGAGAGGTGACGGTGAGAGGCATCGTCTACGAAGACCTCGTGGTCACCAACCCCGACCGGGGACTTGACGCCCCCATCAGGGGTGCATTGGTGGAGATATTTGTTGATGACGGAGATCTCGCTTTCAACCCGGCATCGGACATACCGGTACAATCGACCACCACCGCTACTGACGGGACATATTCTTTCACCGTCGACAACGGCTCGAATTACTTCATTGCCGTAGAGGCGGCTTCACTGGACACGACCCGCGGACGGGTACCCGGTGCCAAACAGCAGGATATCCTCGCGGAACAGACCTATCAGGTATCCTTCAATCCCGCCACCGGGACGCACGGCTTTGTCCTGCAGTTCGGCGGACAGGACCCCCTGGTGACCGATGACTGGAGCATGGGTGTCTATGAGCATGTGGCGTTCCTGAATGCCGGTGCCTATGCGGGCGAGTCGATGGACTTCGGGTTCTCCTACGATGTCATCGTCAACGATATCGGCACAACGGCTGCGCAGGGCTCCCTTCACCGCTTCCTGACCAATGCCGAACATATCGCCGGGTTCCAGGAGAGCCGGTTCGTCATGGCGGTCCCCCCCAACACGCACGACGCAAGCGGCCAGTGGTGGAAACTAGACCTTACCTACAGAATAAATTCCTTTGATGGTCCGTTCGGGCTGAACGGAACGGTGTTTGATAATATCTCACTTTCCCCCCGGGATACCAACCCCGGCTACGTATCATATGACAAGGATCTCCACCGGATGGTCGCCGTCGCCACACCCGATGCCGTCCCGGTCGGAACCGGCCCCGACGGGCGCGAAGATACCGCTGACGACGACCTCTTCATCCCGGTCAACAAGCCGGAAATAGAACTCAACCCCCCCACCGGCAACGGCCTCATCGAACTGAAGAGCGCTGGTTCGTACGTCTCGGACATCGCGGGATATTCCGGCGGGAGCGTCATCGAATCCCTTGCACCGGACATCCTCATCGAGCGCTGCCTCATCGGCATGACGGCAAATGCAACCCCGCCTGAAGGGGGGTATGCAACATCCAAAAACAGTGCTGATGAAGGCATAAATTTCAATAAAAACGCCGCGAACAACACTGTCCGGGATAGTGTCATTGCATTTACGAAGCACACCGGCACAACCCTCGTCGACGGCGCAGAGGGATGCCTGTTTGAAAATATTCTCGTCTATAGGACAGCCAGGGACCCCGAGGGAGGCCATTCGGCAATCGAGGTCGGTGCGTCCACCCTGCAGATCGACCGCAGCATCATCGCCCATACGGATGAAACGGATGCCATCCGGATCAGTCTTCCCGGCACAGGGAGAGGGAGCGGACCGAAGATCTCAGGTTCCCTCATCGAGATGAATGCCGGCTTTGGCATCAGCATCCTGCAGGCACCGGACACGAGAGTCAGCTCGTCGGTGATACGTGAGAACGGCCACGCCGGCATTGTCGTGATGAACCGCCAGAGTACTTTCAATACGTTTACGAAGAATGCAATCTACAACAACTCCTATATCGGCATCGACCTCGGCGTGACCGGGGGGGTCGACAATGTCAGCGTGAATGACGGCGTGCTCCGGGATAACCAGCCCAACCGGGGAATGGACTACCCCGTCATCACGGCAGCGGTCTGGAACACCAACACAGGCACTCTCACCATCGAAGGGTTCGTCGGGCTCCCCGGCCATGACAATGCCGACTTTGCCTTGTCAGAGGTGGAGATCTATCTCGTCTGCAACGACACTGCGGGGGACAACCAGGTAGGGAACAACTGGGGCAAGAATAAGGAAATCGACGCCTACTATGGCGAGGGATGGATGTACCTCGGGACGACGAAGGCGGATGCCGACGGCACCTTCAGTGCAGTGCTGGACGTCGACGGTATCATACCCGGAACCGGAGTCATTCTTACCGGAACGGCAACGCTGCATGACGGGTGCACCTCCGAGTTCGGCGAGGTGTATTACTACGGCGGCCTGCCCGGTGACTTCCGGGGCGTCTCTGCGAGTATCAGCCTTTCGGGAACAACCATCCGGATGACGATCACTTCAGAGTCGGGCACCATCCCGATGGCATCGCTCTACTGGCTCAAACCCGATGGCATGACGATCGATGCAATGTCCGGAGATGACGTCCGCAATGCATCCCCCGGCAACGAGTTCACGTGGAACTTCACCAATCTCGAGGAGGGAGTGCCGCAGACGGTTGAGATGGAATTCGGCCTTGGTACGCCTGCCGCCTGGCGGATAAGTGACCTGTATAACCTGGGGGTGGACCCGTTATGAAGATCCTTCGCATACTCAGCTGCATCCTCCTGATTGCCCTCCTTGGCATCGTTCCCGCAATGGCGGCCGATACCACCGTCGAGGAGTACCGGGCGGTCTACTATACCGTCGCCCCTGCAGACCAGACGATATACAACGACTGGGTTGTTGTTCAGAGCAGCGACGAGATAGCAATGACCATAGGCGGGACACCGGTGCATTTCCCCACGGGTACCGACACCCGCCATGTCCCGGGCACCCCCTTTGACATCTACGTAACGCTCGAGAGGATAGACAAGTACAACTGGGACTATGTCGTCCACAACGACTATGGCTACCCAACCCCGGTCGTTGCCCGTTTCCTTCCTTCTGAGCGGATCGCCCTCACAAACGGGACCAACTGCGCTGAGCTGATGATGTCAGGCAACGATACCCTCGCGCCTCTCTCCATCCCCGCAAATGGTACTGCTTCGGTCCGGCTCACTATTCCAAATCCCCCGGATTCCAAAGGAACACACACCTTCCATGTGAACCAGAGTTATCTGAACTTCACCGCAACCGACACCGTGATTATTGAACGGACGGTTTCACCGGTCATCAGTGTCGAGAAGTCCTACAACGGGACCGCCTGGATGGCCAGCTATGCGGTGAGAAATCCCACCGGCGGCGATATCAACGCAGCGATTACCCTCTGGTACGAACTCCGCGAGGATACGATGGGAACGAACCGGACGGAGCTCGGCAATGCGACGGTGGTGATAGGCAGCGGGGATTCGTGGACCACGACCCGAACGATCGTGACCGAAGGGAACAGGGTCCCCGTCTTCTATATTCAGGCCGATGCCCGCACCGGGCAGACGATGGCATATACCATCACCCCTGCATACCCGGTCTATGACCGGGCTCCGGGCGACAATGCCCCGCCTGATGTGGAGAATGTAACCAACTACATCATCGGCGAAGGGCTTGTCGGAGGGTTCCCCCTCTCGTTTGACAACAAGGGCGGCGACGATGACGATGATGATGATGACGACCCCACCCCCGGTCCGACGGAGACACAGGGGCCGGGACCCGGCCCACAACCAACGGGCAAACCGGGCCCCGGACCTGATGAGACCCCTCCAAAGATCGGTGACGAGGGCTCCTCCGGGCCATTCGGTGAACTCGCGGATCTCTTCCCGATGATAAGCGGCTTCACCTTTGCCGGCGGCATCCCGTGGTGGGTATGGCTGCTTCTGCTCATCTTCCTCGGGGCGTTCCTCTTCCTCATCCTGAAGAGGTCGACGGACTTCGAAAGCGATGTCCGGGAGGGACCGGCACCGCTGACAGTGACCTTCACCGACCTCTCGACGAACAACCCGTCCACCTGGCACTGGGACTTCGGCGACGGGACGACGTCGGATGAGCAGCACCCGGTGCATATCTTTACCAGTCCGGGCACCTACACCGTGACCCTGACCGTACACAACCGCCTTGGTGACCACTCAAAGACCAGAAACGAAGAGATCACGGTCACCTGATGGCCGCTGTCGTTGAGCTTTCTGATCCCCTCAGGGGACGGGGCCCCCACCCAGCCATCGCAGCACCCCCTTTTTTGGCAGCTTTCTATAG
>DSBQ01000011.1 GCA_011045995.1 Methanoculleus sp.
GGGGGAGGCAGTCATTGCGATAGCCCCTTTTCCTGAATCTTTCCGGATTCTACCAATGAACCTCCAAATAAAACAGAGCTCCCTGATGGAGGCCTATCACAAAAGGCAGGGGGGCTGCCGGGGGGACCGCAGGTCCCCCATGGCTTACCAATATCCCCCTCCCCCGCCCGCCGCAGGCGGGCTCCTCCTCCCCCTGAAGGGGGAGGCAGTCATTGCGATAGGCCCATTTCCTGAATCTTCCCGGATTCTACCAATGAACCTCCAAATAAAACAGAGCTCCCTGATGAAGGCCTATCACAAAAGGCAGGGGGGCTGCCGGGGGGACCGCAGGTCCCCCATGGCTCCCATATTCCCGGCTCACTCCGGAAGACGATAACAGACGGCCGGATGAAACGCGGAGGAGGAACGCGGCATCTCCGCGGCAGGACGGCCGGATCCTTTTCGCTCGTCGATCAGCCGCCCGATCACCTCATTGTACGGCTCTCTCGGGTGCACCTTGAGGCGGTCGAGGCGTTCCTTCAGCTCGCGGGTTACTTTGATCGTCGTTACGGCGGGCGTCATAATACCAAAGTATACCTCGGTAACCATATAGCCTTTCTGCCAGACCGTAGCCCCCACCCGCATGAACCGCAACTATCATATGACCACCGCCCCGAAACACCACCAATGAAGAGCGCATGGGCGTCCTCCCGCCTCATCTACTCCTTCTGCACCCATGCAGACCTTCCGGCAATAGCGGCGATGCTTGCCAAACCATCGGTCTGCGAGTGGCTCTTCTTCGGCCCGAACCCGCCGGAGGTGACCTACGCCTACTTCGAACCGCTCATCGACGGCATGGCAGAGGCACGGGCGAAGGGCGCCGCTCCCGAAAGCTACGTTTTTACGGTCAGGACCCGACCCGGGCGCGGCAGCGCCGGTACCGCCGGTACCGCCGCCAACGGCCGGGAGGGGGCCTTCGTCGGCCAGTGTGCGCTGGTCGCAGACGACTTCTCCGAAGGGGCGTACCTCATCGGCTACCAGATCGACGATACGCAGTGGCGAAAGGGGTACGGCACGGAGATGTGCCGGTTTCTCGTCTGGTTCGCCTTCGCCATCGCAGGGGCCTACCGCCTCAACGGCGACTGTGCGGCAGGAAACCTCGCCTCGGTGCGGATCATGGAGGGGTGCGGGTTCGTCCGGGAGGGGCTCCAGCGCAAATTCTGGCACATCCGCGGGAACTACCACGACCGCCTTCTCTACGGCCTCCTGAAGGATGACCTCCAGGCAGAACAAGCGCCGTGGCAGGAGCTCTTCTGCTGAACCGGCGCCCGAAAAGAGAAAAGTGAGTGAACAATCAGAGAACCGACCGGAGGTACTCCTCCCACCGGTCGAGTTCCGCCTCCACCTGGAACTCCTCCATCTCCCCCGCATTGAAGACGTAAAACGAGGGCACCACCTCCATCCCGCAGAACTCGAAGGTGCCATGCCAGAGGTTCTTCAGGTGCAGGTTCAGATCACCATGCGGGCCGTCCTCGGTGTAGAGCTCCGTGGCAGATCCCATCGTGGCAGATATCATCGCCTTCTTGCCCGCGAGGAGGCCGTCCGCATAGACCCGCCCGTTCGGGAGGTCCACCACGAATCCCTGCACGAAGACCCGGTCGATCCACCCCTTGAGCATCGCGGGCGCAGAACTCCACCAGATGGGAAACTGGAAGAGGAGCAGATGCGCCCACTTCACCTTGGCGATCTCGGCGAGGACGTCGGGGGCAAGCTTCCCCCGGGCATATCCCGCCATCATCTCGTTGGGGAGCGAGAAGAAACTCCGGTTGCAGGGGTCGGGAAAGTCGTCCAGATCAAGGGTCGCCTTGAACTTCATCGCATAGAGATCGGAAACCTTCACCTCGTGGCCACCCTGAGCCAGGACATCGACCGCCCGGTCCTTCATCGCCGCGTTGAAGGAGGCAGGATAGGGATGTGCATAGATAATAAGAACGTTCACGCCTCGTCACCTCGCTAAATGAACGGGAATGGGGATGCAGGCATATCAATCTTTCCCGGGGCATCCCACCGGAAGAAGAAACGACTGATTCCCCTATTGGCAAAATGCGGACCAAACCCGCAAAAGCCGGCGAAACGAGGGAAGCATCCCATAAATATCATCGGTGTGTACCTATGAACCATGGAACTATCATATATCGACAAGATCAAGGGGTTCCTCTTCACCCCCGTCGAAACCCTCATCGCCCACCGGGACGAGGCGCTCAAGGACGCGTTCAAATACCTCATCGTCCTCATCGCCATCTTTGCCGTTTTTGAGGCGATAGTCATCTCGCTCTTCGGTGCTCTGTCGCCTGCCTTCCCCGGCCTGAGTGCGCTCGTCCTTTTCCTCATATCCATCGTCTTCGGCATCATCGGGGGGCTCATCATGGTGGTCATCGGCGGCCTCATCCTCCATCTCTTCGTCGTGATCGTCGGCGGACGGCGGGGCCTCTCCGCAACCATCAAAGCAGTCATCTACGCCGCAACACCGGCCATCCTCTTCGGGTGGATTCCGGTGGTGGGCTTGGTCGCTCTCATATGGGCCCTCGTCCTCGGGGTACTCGCCATCCGCGAACTCCACGAGATATCCACCGGCCGGGCGGCAGTTGCAGTCGTCATCCCGTTCGCAGTCCTCGTCATCCTCGTGATCCTCGCAGCCGCCTTCTTCATGATCGCGACCGTGACCACCGGGCCGGCGTTCGTCGGGCCCTACTGACCCTTTTTTTTCTGGACCTCCCAAGCCGCCGTCTTCACCGCAGCAGAAAAGTTATGCATCATCACCCACCAGATCGGCAGGTATGGAGATTGCCATCATCGGGACCGAATCACTCGGCGTCCGCTCCCTCTCCTGCGTGGTTTCGGCCGCGGGCAGGCGCATCCTCATCGATCCCGGCGTCGCTCTCGGCTATATGCGAAACGGCCGCCTCCCCCATCCCCGGCAGGTGGCCGTCGGCGCCGCCGTCCGGGAGCGGATCCTCGCAGAGACCCCCGTGCAACCGATATCGTCTTCAGCCACTACCACGGCGACCATGTCCCCCTGAAGGACGCAAACCCCTACCAGCTTTCGCTCTCCCGCGTCCCGGCCCTCGCAGGCGGGGTCCGGCTCTGGGCGAAGGGGCCGGACGGCCTCTCCGCCCTCTCGCTCAGGCGGCGGGAGGATCTGGCGGCGCATCTCGGGAGGGAGTTTTCCCCGGCAGAGGAGACCGGCGATGACGTCCTGCACTTCTCCCGGCCGGTCTTCCACGGCACCCGCCAGGCGCACACCGGGACGGTGATGATGACCTGTGTCCGGGACGGGGGTGAAACCTTCGTCCACGCCTCCGACATTCAGATGCTGAATCGGGAAGCGGCCGACGTCATCACCGCCTGGCAGCCGGATATCGTATTCGCCGCCGGGCCGCCCCTCTACCTCCGCCGGCTCTCGGAGGGCGAGTGTGCCCTTGCATGGGACAACGCCATCACGCTTGCCGCTTCGGTCCCCACCCTCATCCTCGACCACCACCTGCTGCGCTCGCGGGAAGGGTGCCGCTGGCTCGAGGAGCTCGCGGGCGAGGCGGAGGGGCGGGTGTGCCCGGCCGCCGCTTTCATGGGCCGGCCCCCGCTCTTCATGGAGGCGGACCGCGGGGAGCTCTACGAATGCTACCCGGTCCCGCCCCGCTGGCACGACGACTATGCGAGAGGGACGGCGGACGTGGAGGAGTACGTGGATGCGGAACTCGGACGAGCGATCGATCTGATACGGAATGGGTGAGGGAGCACCAGTGACGAGAGGAGAGGAGAGAAGGGAAAGAAGGAGGAGGACTGCCTGCCGAAAACCCGGCAGGCCTTTCAAAATATTCCCGGGATCACGCCGTCATCACCTTCGCCCCTTCAATCGGGACGGACGGGTTGATCACGACGATCTCCGGCGGGGCGCTGGAGCGGATGTCCACGCCGATCAGGCTGGAGGTGCCGATGCCCCGGGTGATGTAGGTGAGCGTCCCCGGTTTGGCGGAGAACCCGGAGATGTCGACGATCCCCGAATTATCGAGGAGGTTTATTCCGGGGGAACTGAACTGGCCGCCGTGCAGGTGACCCGCGAGGATGAGGTCCGCATCCCAGTCGGCCCGTGCACCGGGTTCATGGATCATGTAAATGGTGTAGGCGTCCGTTGCCGGCACTTCCGGCGGGTCGGCAAGGCCCGCCCATGCATCGTCGACGCCGACGAGGAGGAGGGGCGTGCCGTTCACATCGATGAGCCGGTACTCGTTTCGCAGCACGTCCACGCCATGGGACGCGAGCCCGGCTGCCACCGCATCGCCGAACGCGAAGTCGACGAGCGGGTCATCGGCGAGCATCGAGACGTCGTACCCCTCGACCGTAAGGTTCGCCCCCCGCATCGCCAGCATCTTTGCAGGGCCGTTGAGCCCGTGCACCCCTGCCACATAGTCGTGATTGCCCAGGACGGCATAGACCGGGGCGTCCAGTTCCGCCCAGATGTACTGGGTGGAGAAGTCGAGCTCCCCTTCGTCGGAGGTCACAAAATCCCCGCCGATGAGGACCATCGAGGCATTCAGCCCGTTTATCTGCTCAATCACTCCCTGCAGGTAGGCCACATTCCCCTCCTTGACATGGGGGTCGGCGATGAAGACGATGTCATGCGGTGCTCCGGGGAGTTCGAGCACGGTAATCTCTGGCGAACTGCCTTCAATGATCATCGCCCCGCCCGCCGCAGCGACAAGGATCAGGCCGAAGGTGAAGACGAAATAATGCTGTTTCCGGATACGGGGCCCTCGGTCATTCATAGGATCTAGGGAGATAATTTAGGAAGGATTATATATATTGGATGGGTTCGCGGCAACCATGCCACCTCCCGGCACCTATCATTAAATCCGCATACCACCTATCAGGAACCAATGGAGTGTCCCGTATGCGGCGGACGGTGTATCCTGCCCGCAGAAGAGCTGATAGAGGGGCTTGAGGAGCGGTACTCCCCCTGCCCCGACTGTCGGGAGACCGTGCTCCCGAAGACCGCCCCCCCCGCGTTCAGGCCGCAGCCCCCCTGCACCTGCGGGCGCCGGCCCCTCGACGAGATCGTCGCCGATATCTGGACGATCATGGCGGAGACGGGAGACCTCGCCCCCGACGAACCCCTGATGAACGCCGGTGTGCCCCTCATCCACCCCGGATGCGTCCTTAAGGCCCCGCCGCATATCGGCCCTGACGGCCTTGTCCTCCTCTCGAAGAAGGTGACGAAGGCCTCGGCGGACCGGATCATCAACGAGGTAGCAGAGGTCAGGGGCGTCGTGCGGGATTCCGGCGGGGTGCCGGGCATCACGGACGTCGGCGGCACGTGGCAGACGCACGAACTGCTCGCCGGGTGCGACGTCCGGGCCAATATCTTCGAGACCGAGAACAAACCGGTCGTCACCTACCTGCAGCAGTCCGTCTTTCATATCGAATTCCCGCGGGCCTTTGACCCGAAGATCATCAACACCTCCATGCAGACCCTGATGCACGGCCCGGAGGTCTTCTTCGACGCCTGCTGCGGTGCCGGACGCCTCACCCTTGCCGCGGCCCAGTACGGCATCCCGCAGGTCGTCATGAACGATGCATGGTTCGGCGCGGCCTACTGGGCCGCGGTCAACCTCGAGGTGAACAAAACGACGCTCGGCCTGACGAACGTGGAATACCTCTTTTCCTACGACGAATGCCGAAAGACCCCGGTACGAAGCGACCCGGTGAAGATCGCAGGGGCGGGAGGGCCTGCTGCCACCTTTGCGGTCTGGCAGGGCGATTTCCGCCTCCTCGGCCCGTATCTGCCCGCGGGCCACCTCCTCACCGTCCTCGACCTCTTCGGCAAGGAAGAGCACGAACGAATGGAACGGGAAGAGGAGGCACTCAGGCAGCGCATAGGCGGCATTGTTTTTATCCCCTAGCAGGTACATTATACGGGGACTAGTCCGGGTGGTTAGGCGTCACCTGTAACCTGAAACCGCCGATATGCGGGGGACGAACACCGGGGGCGGCTCTAGCGGCCTGCCCGAATCCTTCGTTCCTGACTGAGAAGCCTTGTCCTATGAGGTCGATGGAGAAGATCCCTTCGTTCCGGAGGGAACGGACATCTTTTCGCTGTGGAGACCGGCCGAGGCCCGGAAGGGAGCAGGCTCACCGCGGACATCCGGCGCCCATGGGGGTGCGGGGTGGAGGATGGGACGGAGGAGGACTGCAGGCACGTGGTGTCAACTCCGGAAGGTCCCCATAGTACCATTATTATTAACGGAATGATTATTCATGGCAAAAGTGACCATCATCGGCGCATCCGGCCATGTCGGCAGATACACTGCTCTTGCGATATCAAATATTCCCTACGTAGATGAGATCCTCCTCTTCGGCAGGGAGGGAAGCGAGGAAGTGCTGCACGGCCTTGCCTGTGACCTGCATGACTCTTTTGCCGCCCGTGGAACAACCCTCGAGGTCACCTTTTCCACCACCCCGAAGGACATCGAACACTCCGACATCGTCATCCTCACCTCGGGGACGCCGAGAAAGGAGGGACAGGACCGGATGGACCTCGCCCATGCCAACGCCCGGCTGGTGGCGCGGATGGCGGCGATGGTCGGCTGGTATGCGCCCACCAGCCTCTTTCTCATCGTGACAAACCCGGTGGACGTAATGACGTCGGTCGCACTCAAGTACTCGGGGATGAAGACCTGCCAGGTATTCGGCCTCGGCACCCATTTGGACTCCATGCGCCTGAAATGGAATATCGCCCACTTCTTCGGGGTGCATGTCAGCGAAGTGCACACCCGCATCATCGGGGAACACGGCGACTCGATGGTCCCCCTCTGGTCCGCAACGACCATCGGCGGGATCTCGATCCAGAACCTCCCCCGCTTCGAACACCTGCCCGAGGAGCAGATCATGAAGAACGTGAAGACGGCCGGCTCCCACATCATCCGCCGCATCGGCGCGACCGTCTATGGCCCGGGCGATGCCATATCCACCATCGTCCGGACGATTCTTGGCAACGAGAACCGGATCCTTACCGTATCCGCCTTCGTGGTCTCCGAGATCAAGGGCAGCAGCGACATCTGCATTGGTGTGCCGGCCAAGCTGAACAGGGACGGCGTCTTCCCCGTCACGATTACCATCGACGACAACGAGGTCGAGGAGTTCAGCAGATCGGCGGAGAAGGTACGGGCGGTCACCCGGGACGTGCTCGGCAAACTGGAAGCCGACGGGTGCTAACGAAAAGAACGAGGGAGAAAAGGGCCGGAAGTGGCCGCCTGACCTCCCTCCCGGCCCCTACATCTTTTATTTGAATTCGTAGTATTTGCGCAGCCAGTCGCGGATCTGTTCGGACTCGATCCAGCCACGGTCGAGCTGGTCCACATAGCTGTCGATGAGGTCTGCCTGCGAGAGGATCTTGTTGACGACCTCCTCGTCCTCGATGTTGAGGAGGGCAAGGCCCACGATCGCCTGAAGCGGGTTTCTCAGGTGGTCGTTGAGGATGGCGAACTGGACCATGTTCTGTTCGATCTGGGCGAAGGCCTCGCCCTTCAGCCGTTCGATCGAGCGGCGTTCGGTAATGTCACGGGCGATGGAGAGGACCGCCGGTTCGCCCTCGTTCTGGAAGATATGCGCACTGACCTCATAGGGGGTCTTCGTGCCGTCCGCAGCGACCAGCTCCGTCACGTAGAGGAGGGCCCCTGCGGCCTGCAGCCGGGAAATCCGCTCGGCCATACTGCTCTTCTCGGTCGGCACCATGATCTCCGAGGGGCGCATCGTCAGGAACTCTTCCCTGCTGTACCCGAGCGAGGAGATCGCAGCGTCATTCACCTCGATGAATGTGCCAAGAAATGCATTCGCCTTCCCCTTCCCGTCATCCTCGCTCCCGAGGCGGTTTGCAAGGACGATATCCTTTCCCGAGTTGAAGAAGAGCCGGTACCGCTCCTCAGTCTCGGTCAGGCGACCTTTGAGCTGGTTCTGCGAGGTCTCCAGTTCCCTGAGCATCGTGTTGCACGCACGCGAGAGGGAGGTGATCTCATCATCCCCGTCCTCCGGGACCCGTGCGGAGAAATCCCGTTCGTCACCGATCTCCTCCATGCGCCATGAGAAGGTGGAGAGCCGGGAGAATACGAAGATATGCAGCAGGCCCAGAAGGATGACCCCGAATACCAGTCCGGTAATAATGATCCAGCCCATGAAGTAGGTGGTGGTCTTCTCCCCCTGCAGCGAGATGTCCCGCGGCATCTCCACCTTCAGGATGACCGCGGGGTCGCCGTAGAGGTCGTTGACGAAGACATACCCCTCCATCGTCTCCCTGGTAGGCGCGGTCAGCACCACCGGGGAATTGACGCCCAGGAGTTCGTTGCCGTGCCAGTTCAAAAACGGCATCTCCCCGTATCCGGTCGCAAGCTCCGGGCTCGCGATCGCTGCAAGCTCCTGGTAGGTAAGGATGGTGATGGGAAAGAGGGAGAGCGATTCAAGACGGGCAACCTCCTGCCCGTCAAAGACCCGTCCCATCGATATGGTCCCCAATAGCTTTCCGTCATCAGAGAGGACCTGCTGAGAGGAGACCATGTACGGGGTGCCCGAGAGCATCAGGATGCCGAGCACCTGCTCATCTGTGATTGCAAAATGGGGAAACGAGTAGACCGAGTCCAGGTGGCTGCGCAGGGCCACGGACATCGGGCCGGCGGTCTGCTTGGCGGTATCGAACGAACGCCCCTCGATGATCGAACCCGCACTGGTGGTCAGAACAATGAAGTTGACTCCGACCTGCCCGAAGGCAGCATCGTTGATAAATGGCGGCCCATCCACGGGGGCGCCGGCCATGTAGGTGACAAGGTCGGTGCGGTGCGCCCATTCACGGGTAATCGAGTGGAGCATGTTCATATCCGATGCGAGGATATAGGCAACCTTGTCAGTATCCTGCATCGCCTTCGTATCCTCGACTGCATTGAACCCCTCCTTGACAAAGAGCTCCGAAGCTGCGAAGATAACGATGACAAGAGCAACAACAACGCATACTACCATCAGGGTCGCCTTCGAGGTTATTTTCAAATGCCGCACCCCACGGACCGGCCCGGCCTCACCCAGCCGGGCGTTTCCTGTTATACAATACTCTCGTCTGTTTTGTATTAAATACTCCTGAATCCGGGCAAAGAAGTCTGGCAGAAGGAGAAAGGCAAACGGAACAAAAAAATGATGGATCTGACGACCGGTTCAGGTCAGGGTGACGGAGATGATCTCGGCGGATTCGACGCCTTCAAGGTTGCGAAGGGTCTCTTCTGCCTCCTCGGTCGTACCCTCGCCGTCCGGGACGACGATGGCAAGCTTGAGGCTTGAAAGACCGAATCCGATGGGTTCTTCCACCATGTCCATGGTGCCGGGGAGCTTCTCCTTGATCAGAACCTTGAGTGCCTCGAGGTCGACGTCGGGAGACGCGGGCATGACCTTGATGATAACAGCAACGTCACCCATGTCTAAGGCCCCACAAATCCGCATTTCTTGCATTCATACGGGATACTCTGGTGCCTGCAGCTGTGGCACCGGTTGATTTTCTGCCTGCATACCGGACATTCGAAGGTAGTCCAGCCGGGCTCAGCCAGGGGGACATTGCAGGATGTGCATTTTTCTATTGCCATGAATTGTTCCTCAGGTAAGTGTCAACTTAAAAGTAACCAGTAATTTCGTCTTCTCAAGTCTTAAAATATTGGTTTGATATACGTTGCCTCAACCGCCGTCCCGTCAAGGAATGCATGCACCCGTTCCGGCCGTCTCCCGTTGAGGATGCAGGCGGGTATCCGGTGGCCGAAGAGGTAGGGGAGAACGCACGGGTCCAGGATCCCGGTTGCCACCGGGGCGGAGATCTCTCCCAGCACGCCTCCTGCAGGGGCTGAAATGCCGTCCACCGATTTGAGCAGGAGGAGCGGCGCCCCGCACCGGTCCGCCACCCAGGCCGCAATCGTGTCCGAGGTCACCTCCCAGGTGTGGGGGAGAGGGTCGTTGCTGCGCACCGCTTCGTAGGGGAGGAGGACGCAGACGCCCCGGACCGGGTCATCCAGCCCCACCGGGGCGGCCCCCGCATCCGCCCAGCACCATGCCATCTGCTCCATGGCGCAGACGGCCATCCAGTGCGACGCCTCATCCGGGAGTCCTGCCTTTCGGACGGCGTCGGCAAAGGGCCCCCCGCCGGGGACGATGAGGAGGTCCCGGCCGCTCGCCGTGAAGGTGCGAAGGAGCCCGGGTATGCAGTCCATGAGGCTTCCCCCCGCCTTTACGACCAAAAGACCCGTGCGAAATGGCGCCATCCGTGATCCGGACGACGAATCCGTCTGCTGCGGCGAGGGAGGCGCGGCCATGCTGTACCTGTTTTTCGTGATGTAGCATAACCCAGACGGATGCCCGCCGGTCATGCACCTGCCAGCCGGGACCCC
>DSBQ01000039.1 GCA_011045995.1 Methanoculleus sp.
GTTCGATGTCCTCCACCGACCGGATGTCGCCGGGGGATATCCCCGCCTGCCTGAAGAGGTCCCGGTAGAACGGCACCTCCGCCGCCTGGCGGACCGTCCATTTCAGTCGTTTGCTCTGGAGCACCCCGAGGGCATCGCCCTTCAGCGTCTCCTTCTCCCTGTCCCAGAATGCCGTATCCATATCTTCTCCGACCTTTTTTGTCCATTCGGGCAGCGCGTGGCAGAACAGCCCTGCTGCTCCCGCAAAGGCCCTCCGGACAATCGTGAGGTACTTTGATCTCCAGACCGGAAAAAGCATTGCTATGTGTTAGCATAGCACAACCGGCGGCCCGGACAGACCGGGACGAATGGGAGGGTGAGCATTTCTTTTCACCGGTTGTGTACTCCGGGATTGCACCATGGACCGGGCATGGTCCCGGCCCCCTTGTCCGGCCACTCCCCGTTGTGCGTGAACGATCCGGGATCCCCGATTTTTTGTTTATACGGCGGTTCCGTTCGAATATTCGGGGCTCTCCCCATTCCGGACGGTAAACGATGAATTAATGTACTCCTTAAAGGAGAATTGATCAGGAGAGGGATCAGTATACACGAGGAGGTTTCATGGCATATGGTCGCCGGGTTCGGCGGCCACATCAAGGCAACGGGAACGACGCTCTCGATTCTCCTGAAAGGGGAGCATAGGGAGTATCCCCTCGAGAGCGTCCGCCACCTTCTCCTCGTGGGCGGCCACAATATCCACACCGCCGCAATCACGCGGCTCCTCCGGCAGGGGTCGTCCATATCATTTTTTGACGCCGACGGGACCCCGGTCGGCATCCTGAACCCCTTCGGCGAGGACCCCGGCTCTTCCGTCCGAAAGATGCAGTATGAACGCCCGCCGCACGGGTTCGCCCGCGATATTGCCGTTGCAACCCTCCGGTCGCGCCTGCTCATGATCGAGCGTACGGGTGAGGCGCTCGGCACGGACCTCTTCTACGAAGGTGAACAGGAGATCCTCATCGGGATCCTGGAAGACATGGACTACCTGATAAAGATGGACGAGCTCCGGCGGGTCCACCGCCTTGCAGGCGATATGTACTACGAGATCATGTCCCGCAGCCTCGGGCCGGAACTCGGGTTTCACCGGCGGACGTCCCGGCCGCACCACGACCCGGTCAATGCGATGCTCTCGCTCGGGTACGCGATGCTCTTCGGCAACACCATCATCTCCCTCATCGGCGCCCGGCTCGACCCCGACCACGGGTTTCTCCGGGAGGGGAAGCGGTCACTGGTCATGGACATGATCGACCCGATGAAGGCGGGGATGATCGACGAGGCGGTCTTCTCGATTGCCCGCGGCGGGCTCATCGACGGCCGGTACGAGGTGAGCACCCGGCGCTGCCACCTCAATGAAGAGGTGATCAGCGCACTGGGAACAGCCCTCAAGGAGTCCATCGAACAGGAGCTCATCGACCATAATGTGCTTGCGCTCTGCCGTGCCGTCCGGGGAGAGCAGGACCTCAGGATACTCTATTGATGGAAGTATCCGCCGTTCACCCGCCCGTTCTAATCAGTTAAAAGCGGCTATAATTGGCAATAATCTGAAATGAACTGTTATAATCAGTTATATGCGGTTATAAATGTTTAGAATCGGCAAAAGGCGGTTATAATCAGTTATATGCGATTATAATTGGTTATAATCGGCAAAAGGCGGTTATAATCAGAAATATGCGATTATAATTGGTTATAATCAGCAAAAGGCGGTTATAATCAGTTATGACCAGTTATACGCCGTTTCGCTCGATGGTAAAGGTGGTGCTCCCGACCGGTTCGCAGGGGGTGATCACCACATCGCGGACGACTGCCCTCGGGCACCCGTAGAGGGAGGATATGAATTTTTCCAGGATGATCTCCTCACCGGAGGCGACGATTCTCACCCTTCCGTCCGGGAGGTTTGTCACCAAACCGTTCACCGTCAGGGAGATGGCCAGTTTCCTGACACATGCCCGAAACCCCACCCGCTGAACACGTCCGGACACGAGGATCTCAACGGTCTTTACGACGGGGTCTTCGGCGGGGGTCCCTGGCGCGGCATCCTCCATACCAACACGTTGTGTGATCCCTTCTATAAATATGCCATGATTTCTCAGGGGGGGAAAAAGAGGGATGGTTAGTCGTAGGCGATGAGCAGTACGCCGAGTTCCTTCTCGAGGGCCTGAATCTTTCCGATTGCTGCCGTGGAGAGCTTTCCCACCGGGCGCTCCTGCTGGTAGGCCACCATGATGACGCCAAGGGAATGCTCGCAGTCCTTCACCTGTTTGAGTTGTGTATCCGTCAGATGTGCTATCTCCGTCATGCTTCACCTAAGTCGCCTTATGGGAAGCACCAATATTTAATTTTGATTGTGCCAAAAAAATATAATGCGCATTAACGCAATTCCTGTTGCGTTGGAGGATGCCGACACCTCCGGCATGGCCCGGGCATCTCCGGGACAAACGAACAACTAATGAAGTGGTAGCCACCAACCTTCTGGGAGTACCATGGCTCAACGCGAGGAGACGGACCGGCTGATACGGGTCTTACAAAACGGCAATGTCCACGAACGCCGCAGTGCATCGGATGCCCTTGCGGCAATGGGCGGCGAGGCCACCGAACCGCTCATCAGGGCGCTCCTGAGGGAGCAGAACAACGATGCCCGCTGGTATCTGTCGCGGGCGCTTGCACAGATCGGCGAACCGGCGGTGGATGATCTCATCGCGGTCCTGATTGCTGAGGATGACCGGGAGACGCGGCGCTACGTGGCAGCGGCCCTCGGCGCCATCGGGGAACCGGCGATAGACCCGCTGACAGGCCTTCTCGCCGACGATGACCCGGAACTGAGAGGCTACGCGTCGCTTGCCATCGGGCGCATCGGCGAGCCTGCCATCCCGAAACTCATGGAGCTCATCGAGACGACCGAGGGGGTCGTCAACCGCTGCGCAGTGATGACGCTCCACAAGATGGGCGAGATCGGCCCCGGGGCGCTTGCCGAGTACCTGAACAAATAATACGGAATAAAAAATCTTTTTTTCAGAGCCCCAGCAGGGCTCCCGCCGGATATTTGCGTACCACGTCTTCGAGGCCGAGGCCGCTGATATACTTCATCAGCTCCTCGTGGTCGCGTTCGTAGTACATATGCGCCGAGACGGAGGTGTGCGAGTACCACCCGACAGGGAGGGATAGGGCGTCCGCGATAAACTTCTGGAGGTGCACGAGGGCGTACATGTTCGCCCCGAGCGCCGAGAGCATGTCGTTGGACCGGAACTCCACGTGCATGTTGAGGCTTTCGTCGCGGACGAAGCACTGCATGCGCTGGAGGCAGGGGGGGTTTGCCGAGGGCTCGTCGAGTTCGGGGTGCCAGGTGATCGCAAGGGCGCGGCGGGAGGAGGGTTCCGTACGGAGTTTTTCAATAATCCATGCCACCTGGTCGAGACCTTTACCGTCGCCGTTGCCGTTCAGGATGCCATCCCCGCCACGGACGGGATAGTCGAAGAGCCGGTCGTGGTAGGTGTAGACAAACTCACTGTCCGTCCCGTGGAGAAGGTCGTGGACATACTGCCCCATCATCTTCTCCCCGAACATGTTGCAGGGGCTTACCATGTAGTCGGCAAAGGGGTTTTTTACCTGGATGGAGAACGGTTCGGGCAGCTCAAGCGTCTTCTCATTATCTTCGGTCACCACTTCGCAGCCGTATCTGAGAATCGCCTTGATGACTTCCTCATGCGCCTTTCCCAGGCAGTAGGCTCGGACATTTAACATCGCTGTATTCCTCGTTGGTCGGTTCCCGGCAGAACTGACCGGCACTGCCGGGCAGCCCTGGCCGGGCGTCGTACAGAAGTTCTCACCCTGAAGATTGATTAATGATGTGATTGGAGTGCCGGTTCTGACAAGGATTAATGCCCCCTCACGCGGTACTATTGAGCCATGCAGGCGTCACCGGAGATGGAGGCCTATTTTGCCTCGCTGACAGGGGAACTCGAGCGGGCGATCGCGGTTGCCGGGGCCGCCCGCAGGAAGGGGGTTGACCCGCGTACCGAGGTGGAGATCCCGGTCGCAAGCGATCTTGCCGACCGCGTGGAGGCGCTCCTTGGCTATGCCGGGGTTGCAGCAAGGCTTCGTGAACTGGGCGAGCAGATGTCGCGTGAGGAGGTGGCACTGCGCATCGGTGACGATTTTATCGCAAAGATGTTCGGAGAGGAGACGAGAGAGGAGATCCTCGACCATGCGATCCGGACCTCGATGGCGCTTCTCACCGAAGGGGTGGTGGCGGCGCCGACCGAGGGCATCGGGCGCGTCGGCGTCGGGAGAAACGACGACGGCACGGAGTACCTGAAAATCTACTACGCAGGGCCCATCCGGAGTGCGGGCGGAACGGCGCAGGCGCTCTCCGTTCTCGTGGGCGACTACGTGAGAAAGGGGCTGGGGATGAACCGGTACATCCCCCGCGACGACGAGGTCGAACGCTACGTGGAGGAGGTCAAAAAATACAACAATATCATGAGCCTCCAGTATCTCCCGAGCGACGACGAGCTCCGGATGATCATCCGCGAGTGCCCGGTCTGTATCGAGGGGGAGCCGACCGAGCAGGTGGAGGTCTCGGCCTACCGGAACCTGGAGCGGATCGAGACGAACACCGTCCGGGGCGGCATGGCGCTCGTCGTCGCCGAGGGGCTTGCCCTCAAGGCCCCGAAGATCCAGAAGAACGTGCGCAAGGTGGGCATCGAGGGTTGGGACTGGCTCGACGACCTGATAGCGGGCGTCTCCTCCAAGTCCTCGGATGATGACGAGGACGAGGGGAAGGAGAAGAAGCCGGGCGTCAAGCCGAAGGACAAGTACATCCGCGACCTCATCGGCGGGCGGCCGGTCTTCGGGTACCCGATGAGAAAGGGCGGGTTTCGTCTCCGCTACGGCCGCTCCCGCAACACGGGGTTCGCCTCGGCAGGGTTCAACCCTGCGACCCTGCACCTTTTGGGCAACTTCCTCGCCGTCGGCACCCAGATGAAGGTGGAGCGGCCCGGCAAGGCCGCAGGCGTGGTGCCGGTCGACACCATCGAGGGGCCGACGGTAAAACTTTTCAGCGGCGACGTGCTCCGGGTGGATACGACGGAGGAGGCGCTCTCCCTTATGGGGAAGGTGGACGAGATCCTCGATGTGGGGGAGATGCTCGTCTCCTACGGCGAGTTTCTGGAGAACAACCACGTGCTGATCCCCCCGTCCTACTGCGAGGAGTGGTGGCTGCTTGAAGGCGGCACCCATACGCCGGCGGACGAGGCGGAGGCGATCGCGATGGCGCGTGCGGGGGCGTACCTCCACCCGCAGTACATGTACATGTGGGACGACATTCCCGCGGCGGATATCCGGGAGCTTGCCGAATTCGTGGCGGGGCACGGGCGCTATGACGACGGCGCACTCTTCATTCCGAAGGACGGGCGAGGCAAGGAGATACTGGAGGTGCTCCTCGTCCCGCAGACGGTCACGGACGGCGTCGTTTGCATAGAAACCCCGCAGGTCGTCCTCGCGTGCCTTGGCCTGAATGCAGACCTTACGCTTGCCGGCCGGTGGGACGGCGCACCGATGGAGGACGAGTCCCTTGCCCTCGTCCTGCACCTGTCCGGGATGAAGATGCGCTCGAAGGGCGGCATCCGCATCGGCGGGAGGATGGGCCGCCCCGGCAAATCGAAGGCCCGCGAGATGCGCCCGCCGCCCCACGCCCTCTTCCCCGTGGGTGACGAGGGCGGGTCCCGGCGGTCGTTCCAGGAGGTGGCAAAGTCGAAAGGCAACGCCGCGGGCGGCACGATCACCGCGGATGTCGGGCGGCGGCGCTGCCCGGCCTGCGGGGCCGAGACCTTCAAGAATGCCTGTCCGGCCTGCGGGACCCACACCGAGGCGGTCTTCACCTGCCCGCGGTGCGGGAGAACGCTTGCCGGCCCCACCTGCCCCGCCTGCGGTGCCGAGGGGGTCTGCCTCCAGAAGATCCAGGTACAGGTGCAGGACGAGTACGCGGCGGCGCTCGCCCGCCTCGGGATGCGGGATGCGGAACTCAGGCTCGTCAAGGGGGTCAAGGGCCTCATATCAAAGGAGCGGACGGTCGAACCGCTGGAGAAGGGCCTGCTCCGGGCGAAAAACGACCTCTTCGTCTTCAAGGACGGCACCATCCGGTACGACATGATCGACCTGCCGCTGACGCATTTCCGCCCCCGCGAGGTGGGGACGCCGATCGAACGCCTGAGGGAGCTCGGGTACCTCCGCGATGTGTATGGTGCACCGCTGGAATCCGACGACCAGATCCTCGAGCTGAAGGCGCAGGATATCCTCGTCTCCGAGGACTGCGGCAACTGGCTCGTCCGGGTGTCGCATTTCATCGACGAGAGTTTGGAGAAGCTCTACGGCCTTCCCCCGTACTATTCTGTCGAGCGTCCGGCCGACCTCGTGGGCGAGCTCCTGATGGGCCTTGCCCCCCACACCTCTGCAGGCGTGCTCGCCCGCCTGATCGGGTTTTCAAAGGCGCACGTGGGCTACGCCCATCCCTTCTTCCATGCGGCGAAACGACGCAACTGCTTTGCGGCCGACACGCAGATTATGGTCTACGACGGGGCGGAGTGGCGAGACCTTCCCATCGGGCACTTCGTGGTCGAGAACTTCGACCTCGACCGCCCCGAACTCGACCGGGTGGGCACCTACTACTCGGACCCGAAGGCGCCGTTCTGGGTGCATGCGATCGACACGGTGGGCATGGTGCACCTGCGCCGGGTGACCTCGGTCTCGGTGCACCGGGCGCCCGCAAGCCTGATACGGTTCGAGACGACGCGGGGCAAGTCCCTCACCGTCACCCCGGACCACGCAATGGTGGTGGCCGAACTTGCCCACCTGAGAAAGATCATGGCGATGGAGGTGAATGTCGGGGACTGCGTGCCGACCTTCGACGGGCAGATGGTGATCAACGACCGGATTGCCCAGCGCGAGATCGTCGAGAACCTCGGGGAGTACGTCTACTGTCTGACGGTCGCCGAGGACCATACGCTTGCGGTAAACGGCATCTTTACCGGGCAGTGCGACGGCGACGAGGACTGCGTGATGCTCTTAATGGACGGGCTGTTGAACTTCTCCCGGTCGTTTCTGCCGGAGACCCGTGGGGGGTCGATGGACGCACCGCTGGTGCTCACGTCCACGCTCGACCCCTCGGAGGTCGACAAGGAGTCGCACAACGTGGACGCCGGTTCCTTCTATCCGCTGGAGTTCTACCTCGCAACCCTCACCTATACCCACCCAAAAGACCTTGACAAGCTCATCGATCACGTGGAAAACCGCCTGGGAACGCCCGCCCAGTACGAGGGGATCATGTTCACCCACGACACCTCAGACATCTCGGCGGGGCCTTTGGAGTCGACCTACACGAAGCTGACCACGATGCTCGAGAAGCTGGACGCGGAGCTTGCGCTCGCGAAGTCCATCCGGGCGGTCGACGAGTCCGATGTGGCCGAGCGGGTCCTCAACACCCACTTCATCCGCGACCTGCAGGGCAACCTGAACGCGTTTTCCAAGCAGAAGATGCGGTGCACGAAGTGCAATGCGAAATACCGGCGGATGACGATGTCGGGCAAGTGCAACAAGTGCGGCGGGAACATCATCCAGACCGTCCACGAGGGGTCGGTGAAGAAGTACCTGGAGATGTCGCTCAACATCTGCGAGGAGTACGACATCTCCGAGTACACCCGGCAACGGGTGGAGATGCTCGACATGTACATCCTCTCCACCTTTGGAAAAGAGAAGGAGACCCAGCTGGGGCTCGCGGACTTTATGTGACGGGGGAGGACCGCCTGCCGGGCGGGTGAACCAGACTATTTTTTTCGCCGGGGAGGAAAGATGCCCAAAAGACGAGGCATCCGCTCCCGGTGATTTTTTAATTTTCTCGTTTCCGATGGCGCGGGCGAGGGCAGATAAAAATTATTTTGGGGACCGTTGTGCAAGCCTGTCCCGGCAGAAGGCGAGGACGTCTTCTATGCGGCCCTCTCCGGCGCCCCCGGGATAGATGCAGGCGTCCTGCGGGAGGATCGCGATCCCGCCGAAGAGGAGGTCCCACGGGATGGGGTCCTGTGCCGTGGAGGCGGAGGGGGCGATGGCAAATCCCCGGAGGGCTTTTGCCGGGAGCTGGGCGAGGTGGGACTCGACGGGGTCGGACCGCCGTTTTGCCGCGGTGGCAAGCGCCCCCATGTTGAGGAGGACGCCGCAGGTGTCGCAGATCTCCGGGGCCTGGTCCTGCATCACCCCCCAAAACCCGCGGATGTCGCTGCCGGTCTCGAGGAGCGAAGGGACGGCATTTTCGATGACGACCGAGGGATGGACGCCGCAGGCATCGGCGTAGTAGTTACTGATGAACCGCATGGACCGGGCAATCGCGGAGTAGGTAACGCCGTGGGCCTTGCCGGGGTGGATGCGGATGATCTCCGCCGGGCGGCCGAGATGGTCGGAGATGAAGACGAGCATCTGGACAAAC
>DSBQ01000065.1 GCA_011045995.1 Methanoculleus sp.
ATCCGGGAACCCCGGAAATACATATGCACAAAAGAGTTAATGATCCTCCCCCAACCGGATAGTATGCGTACGTCCGCTGCCCCCATCGCACTCTGCGCCATTCTCTTCATCTGCTGCCTGCAGGCGTCGGCAACGGTGATGATAACAGAAATTTGCCCTGATACGTGGCTCAAAGGGGAGGCGGACGAATTCTTTGTCATTACCGGCGGGAGCCTCGACCGGGTGATCATCACCGACGGTGAGGGGTCGGTCCGGTTCCCCGCGGGCGTTAGAGCAACAAAGCCGCTCACCTGCGCCTCCCGGGGCGAGGCCTACCGGACCGTCCACGGGGTCTTCCCCGACTATGAGTGGTACGACTCCTCCCCCGCCGTCCCGGACCTCATCCGGACCGGGCAGTTCGCCCTCGGCAACAGCGGGGACGCCGTGACGGTCCTCGTCGGCGGGGTGGAGGTCCAGTCCGTCGGATGGCCGGACGATGTCACCTGCCGGGAGGGGCAGGTCCACGTACTCGAGGACGGCGTCTGGGACCGGCGCCCGTACTTCATCGGGCAGTCCCGCTTTTCGCCCGCGACCTATACCGGAGCGACGGTCACCGCCTTTGCCTCTCCCGACTGTTCACGCGAGGTCCTGGCAGAGACGCTCTCCTCCGCCGGCACCTCACTGCTCATCAACGTCTACGAGTTTACGGACGCAGGGATTGCCCGGTATGCGGCGGATGCGGCAGCAAACGGGGCTACGGTCCGCGTCCTCCTCGAGGGCGGGCCGGTCGGCGGCATCCCGGACGGGCAGGACGGCATCGCCCGTATGCTCACCGGCACCGGGGCGGATGTCCGGATAATGACGACGACGGATGACGCCCATGCCCGGTACCGCTTTGACCACGCGAAGTACGTGGTCGCCGATGACGATACGGTGCTGGTGACGACCGAGAACTTCGGGGCGAGCGGATTTCCCGAGCCCGGCACCGCCGGCAACCGCGGCTGGGGGGTCGTGATCACCCACCCCGGCGTTGCGGAGTACTTCACGATGGTCTTTGAGGAGGATGCGGCCGGCGGCGACATCATCCGGTATACCGGCAGTGCCGAGGAGCCGGAAGAGCCGCGCGGCACCCCCCGCACGGCGGCATTCTCCCCGCAGACCTTTGCCGGTGCCACCGTCACCCCCGTCCTCGCCCCGGACACCGCCGACCTCATCCCCGCGATGATTGAGGAGGCGAGGGTCTCGGTCGATATCCAGCAGGCCTACATCAGCGACTGGGCCGGGGGACAGGAGAACCCGTACCTTGCCGCGGCGGTAAGAGCGGCAGAGCGGGGGGTCCGCGTGCGGGTCATCCTCGACAGCTACTGGTTCAACATCGAGGGGGAGCATGACAACGACGAGATGGTCGCATCCATCAACGCCCGGGCAGCACAGGACGGCCTGCCGATGGGGGCACGCCTCGCCCGCACGGCGGAGAGCGACATCGTCAAGGTCCACACGAAAGGCGTGATCGTCGACGGCGAGACGGTGCTCGTCTCCTCCGTCAACTGGAACGAGCACTCCCCCTCCTTCAACCGGGAAGCGGGCGTTATCATCCGCCATCCGGGGGCGGGCGCCTACTTCACCGCCGTCTTCGAGGCGGACTGGGAGGATGCGGGCTCCGCCACCCCCCCGGCCGCCGCGGCGTTCGCGAATAACGACCGTCTGCTGCGCATCCTCGCAGCCGCCGGCATGGCAGCCCTCCTTGCCGTCTACTACGCCTGGCGGCAGCGGCGATGAAAGAGTAAAGGCATTTCCTGCCGCATACCTGCGGCCGGCACCACCCTGAACCGGCCGGAACCGCCCGGAACCATGCTCAAGATAGAAACGAACTGAACCGGACCGAACTGAAACGAATGCAGAGACCCTCTCGCAAAAAGCAGGGGGCTGCCGGGGGACCGCAGGTCCCCGTGGCTCAGGACCTCCCGTTTACCTCTTTTTTGGTTCTTTTTGCGGTTTAGCACCATGCATTGACAGCGGAACCACGGGCCAGCTTTGATACGGGAAAAACCGCCGGTTTTACGTCATCAACGCCCAGAATAGTTACTATGTTCCACCCGCAGGAGAAGACCGCCATCGCCCTCCTGGCAGGAGTGCTGGTCGTGCTCAGCGCCGCCCACCTCGTCCTGGGCGGCCTCGGGACCGCCCCCTTTGCAGAGCCCTATTCGGCGGATGCCGTGCCGGGGGATCTCGTCATCCTCAACGGAACCGTCGATGACGCCCGGACCACCGCACAGGGCGGCCACGTGATTCTGTCCATCAACGGCACCACGGCCTTCATCCCGCGGCAGGCGGTGGACGGGCGTACCTTCGATAAAGGGGACATCCTCATGGTCACCGGAACGCTGCAGCTCTACGAGGGGACACGGGAAGTGGTCCCGGCACGACCGGACGACATTATCGTCCTTGCCAAGGCTCCCTGACCCGGCTAATCAGAAAAGATGTCGGAGTCGCTCTTTTTGTCAAACGAGATCCGGCCAAATCCATTTTTCCCGGATTTTCCCTTTTTTTCAGACGTTCGCGGCCTTTGCGGCCCTTCAGGTTCTTCCTGGAATTCAACGGTGATCCGGTCGCCGGGATGTACAGGGCTGTCCGGTGCTTCGCCGCCAGCGGGCCGTCTCTCCGAAGGCTTTCGCCCGCTGACCCCGCTCCCCTCCTCAAGATCACTCTCGATGATCTTCTCGGTGCCCATGGTAGTTCATCGGGTACCCGATCTGATAATACTGCCTCTGATCTTCCGGCAGCGCCTTAAAAAAAGAATTGTATGCCCGGGACAGCGGATCTTATCAGGAGAGACCATTGTACCGTCCGTGCATCAACGGCACTCAGCCCCGTTTCAGGGCCGTCCAGCCGCCGTCACAGGCCTCGACCATCAGGACGACGCGCCCGCCGACCATATTCGCCTTCACCGATTTTCCTTCCCGGGTGAAGACCGTCCCTGCGGTGACCCGCTCGCCGTGGGTGCTCCAGATCTCATCGATGCCTGCCGCAAGAAGCGCCGGCGCCTCCTGCGGCCCGGTGTGATCACGGATGCTGCCTTTCATCAGCAGGCGCCCGTCATTGCCGGTCGAAGCAAGCCCGATGCCCGCAAGCGAACCTATCACCCCGTCCTCGGTCCCCCCGAGGCCCTTGAGGAAAATCCCGTGGTTCTTTGCCAGTGTCCGGGCCCGCTCCTGGGTGATGACCGTGACCTTCGCGTCCCACCCGTAGGCCTGCAGCGCCGGGGTGATGGCCGACGCGTGGGCCGCACAGAGACCGGGATCGCTTCCCTCGACAAAGTCGTCCAGCATCATCTCCTCTGCGATGTCGAAGACCTCGGGCACAACGGAGAGAGCATCCGACTCGATGTGCAGCACGGCACAGCTGTTATGCGACGTAAACGGGATGTCCTCGTGCACGTAGAGCTGGTGACGGGTCACGCTGCTGACCGGATAGTGTTCATCGATGGCCGTTGCAACGGCCCGTGCAAGCCGTCCGGTCCCACGGGACTCGAGGTTATCGGTGTCATCCATCCCCAGATATATTGTCATGGCAGTCTCCTCAGGATCTATCCGTTCAGGCATTGATAATTACTGCTATTGGGGTATTTGTCAACTGATTGTGATTATCTACCCCTGATTTCCTCCATTGCAGGCCGCCACCATCCCGGTCTGTCTGATGGGAGGAATGCAGTCGTAGTGTTGATGGCTGCCAAAAAAGGGGAAACAACGGTGGTTCCTATACCCCGAGATTGGGGGTGAGTGCCCAGTCGGGGATCTCCACCCCGAAGCCGAGGACCCACATGAACACCGTAAACATCATGATGGTCAGGATGCCGATGGCGATGAAGTTCAGGACCCAGCCGCTTTTGATCATATCGTGCATGCTGATATACCCGCTGCCGTAGGCGACGGCATTCGGGGGGGTCGCCACCGGGAGCATGAACGCAAGCGAACAGGCAAAGGTGGCGGTCAGCATGAGAATCCACGGGTGAATCCCCATCGAGATGGAGGTGACGGCCATGATCGGGATCATGACGGACGCCATCGCAGTATTCGAGGTCACTTCGGTTAACAGCGAGATGATGACGCCTACGATGAGCACCGCCGCGACGACCGACAGGGCGTTGAAGACGGTGAAGTTGTCGATGATCACCTGCGCAAGGCCGGATGCGATGAACGCCTTGGAGAGCGCGATACCACCGCCGAAGAGGATGAGTATTCCCCACGGGATCTTCTTTGCCCATTCCCAGTTCATCGTGTAGATGCCGTTTTCCCGGTCCACCGGAAGGAGGAAGAGGAGGAGGGCGCCGGCAATCGCGATCGTCGAATCATCGACCATCGGGAGGTAGGTGTTGATCCCGGGAATGATGAAATCCCCGAGTGCTTTCTCCGTGCGCATGATCCAGGCAACCGCGGTCATGGCGAAGACGAGCAGCGTCCACTGTTCCCCCTTCCCCATGGGGCCGAGCTCCTTCATCCGCTGTTCGATGATCTCCTTTCCGTGCGAGATCTTCTTCGGCATGTGGCGGTAGGGGCCGTATACGAGCCAGAGCCAGGCAATCGGGAGGAGGACCACGACGAGGGGCAGGCCGATCTTCAGCCAGGTGAAAAAGTCAATCGGGGGCACACCGGGGAAGAGCGTCTGCATCTGTGCGAGGAAGATACCGTTCGGCGGTGTGCCGATGATTGTTGCAAGACCACCGATGGATGCTGCATACGCAATCGAGATGACGATGCACTCTGCAAATTCGCGCTGTGTCTGGTCCATCTCTTCCAGCCGGACATCCGAACGGGGGAGGATCGTCGCGATGATCGCAATTGCAATCGGGATCATCATCATCGCGCAGGCGGTGTTCGAGATCCACATCGACAGAAAAGCCGTTGCCAGCATGAAACCGAAGACGAGCATCCGTGAACTCGAGCCCATCCTGCTCAGGATGACCAGTGCGATACGTTCATGCAGCCCCCAGCGCTGCATAGACATGGCAATGATGAAACCACCCATGAAGAGGAAGATGACCTTATCCGCATAGGGGGCCGCTGCGTTACCTGCGGAGAGTACGCCGAGTGCCGGGAAGAGGACCAGCGGCAGGAGTGCCGTTGCCTGAATCGGAATCGCCTCCGTGATCCACCAGATAACCATCAGTGCAGTCGACGCGGCAGTCGCCTGTACCGGGAAGAACGACGGGTCCGCCGGCCACAACAGAATGGCAAGAAATACAGCGATCCCGAGAATTCTTCCGATCGTTTTCTTCATATCAGAATATTTTAGATGGCATTGATATAATAGGCTATCTTTTCGAAAATAAAGCGAAAATCAAGGCTTTTTCCGTTTTTGTCACGAGTTTGTGAACCTATTACCCGATGACGATAATCCGGGGTTCAAACATGATTTCATGAGCTATATAATTATAATTTCTGAAAAAAAGAGCGAAATGTGCAAATTCTTATGAAGATGATGCCTCCCGCCCGTTCAGGCTGCGTACCGGTGGCGGCGAACACTTTCCCCTCTCCTGCGCGCCACCCCGCAGCGGGTAGCCGGGTGACGGCTGCCCCACGTCCATAGTGCCCGTCATTTATGATGCGCCATTTCCATAGGTACATCCAGAGATACGATACCGACCCGGAGATGAAGACCTATCGACGATGAAGCAGACCTTGTCTCAATCTCGCAGGGCCCCCTCCTGCACATGAACCCCGTCACCGATGCGGCCCTTGTTGCCGCCGGAGAAGCAGCAGGCCTTGACGAGACAGCAACGGTGATCGACTTCGGGTGCGGCAATGCCACTGCGCTGACGCTCTTTGCCGGCGTCTTCGGGGCATCCGGAACCGGCATCGAGGCGCGACCGGACGCCTGCGACACCGCACGGGCGATGGCCGCGGCCGCCGGGTGCGGCGATGCCATTGCGATCATCTGCACCGATGCCAGGGAATACCGCCCGCCGACACCGGCGGACCTTGTGGTGGCACTGGGCGCGTCCCATATCTGGGGAGGTGTCCCAGAAGCGTTTGCGGCTCTTGCGGCGACCACCGGAGGTACGGGCCTGGTCCTCTTCGGCGAGCGCTACTGGAAGACGACGGTGGTTCCCCCGGAATTTGCCCGTGAATGGCCGGAGATTCAGAGCGAATACGAGATCCTCGCCGCTGCACGAAACGAGGGATACGACCTGCTCTGGGCCTGGCATGCACCGGTGGAGGAATGGGACCGGTACGAGTCGGGCATCTGGAAAAACTGCCTTGACTGGGTCCGCGACCACCCCGATGACTCCCGGACGGCAGACATTCTCAGCTACCTGCGGACCATCCAGGAGGAATACCTCGCCTTCGGGCGCGAACACATCGGGTGGGGGCTCTACCTCCTCACCCCCACGGTCATATAACCATCGGCAAGGGGACCAGACCATGAACCGGTATTCATTCATTTCACAGGTACCAACGAGCCCCGGATCACTGCAGCGGGGGGTCTCGATCATCACCGACCATCACGGCAATATCAACCGCATCCACTATGACCGCAAGATCGACCCGCATACGGTCTTTTTCGAGGTGACGGCAACAGAAGACGGATTCGCCCGCATCCGTGAGGAGCTGGCCGCCATCGGCTACCTGCAGACCTCCATCACCCCCCTCTCGACCCTCACGTTTCATGTCTTCCTGCCCCACGAACCGGGGGCGCTCGACACATTTCTCACCTATATCGCCGGCGCAGGGGCGGTGATAGGAAAGATCGCCTTCGATGACACCGGCAGCCACCCTGACCGCGTCACCGTCACCATCATCGTCGAGGAGAGCGGCCCGGCAGACGAGCTCCTCGGCATGCTGACGGCACGCTACCCCATGGAGGTCATAGAATACGACCGGACCGGCGAACACCTCGACGATACCGTCTTCTACCTCCGCTTTGCGCAGAAGATGCGGACCCTCATCGGCCGTGACGATGACGAGTTTCTCCTCGCCTTCATGGCAGACATCAACCATACCGCCCATGAACTGACGAACCTCGGCGAAGACCCGAAGGCGGTCTTCAGGAATGTGCTCGAGGCGGGCGAATATATCCGCGAGACCTGCGGCGACGGGTTCTACGCGGACGTCCAGCAGTTCGAGGCATCCGAAGAGGTCACCATCTACGCCTTCCAGCTGCCGGGGGGCGGCAACATCTATCTCTTCCGGACCCTCGACGGGCTGGTGATGCTCGATACGGGATATGCCGTCTACCACCCGGACGTGATGCGGATGCTGCCGGCCTACGGCCTCAACCTCCACGAAGGCCTCTCCCGGATCATCATCAGCCACGGCGATGCGGACCACTGCGGGGCTGGCGGCTTTTTTGATGTGCCCGCTCTGATGCACCCCGCCACCCTTGCGATCATCCGGTCCGGCAACCGCGCCTGGGGATCGGTGAACGAGAGCCTCGTCCTCGAGGAGGTCTACACGACGATGATCGCCCTCTACTCCCGTTGGCACCCGCCGGCAGAGGAGAACATCTCCCTTCTGCCCAAAGAGAGCGAGGTGAAGCGGTCCATCTTCCCGGTGCTGGGGACGACGACCATCGGCGACCTCACCTTCGAGATCCTCCTCTCTCTCGGGGGCCACCAGGTCGGCCAGACGATCCTCTGGTGCCCGGAGAAGGGGTATCTCTTCCCTGCCGACAGCCTGATGAACTTTTCAAGCCTCACCCCCGAGCGGCGGCGCTACAACTCGTACGCCGACTATCTGGTCACCTCGGTGAATGTGGACTCGGACCTTGCACGCACGGAGAGAAAGGCGCTCTTTGCGATGGCGCAGGAGTATGAACGCGACTGCGGCGAGCCGTGCACGATCTTCGGCGGGCACGGGGCGATCTCCTTCTATGCGACCGGCACCATGGAGATTGCAGGGGAAATGGAGCACTACACGCACCGGGACGGCAGGGGTGCACCGGCATCCCCCGGCGGTGAAGAGCGGTGAGAAGCAGTGAGAAGCGATAAAGGGACGGTCCGGGGCTGTGGGATGCGCCTGTGCCCCCGGCATCCGAGGGGAGACGGCAAAAGATGAGAGGGCATGGAGCAGCTGAGGAGGAGATCCCCCGCATTGCGGCAAAGATGGCCAGCCTGCGCACGAAAGGCGAGCTCGGCACCTTTCTTGCCGATCTTGCGGGCCGCTACCCGATGTACGACCTCCAGGTGATTTCGGGAAGAACGCGGCATGACGTCGATCTGCTGCCTCTGCCGTACAGGGAAGCATTCCGGCCTTACGCCGAGGAGTGGTTCTGGGGAAGATACCACCGCCTCCTTTCAATGGGACGGGACGGCTCGTTTGCCGCACCGCCGATGCAGCAGGCGATCACCGACCTGGAGACGTTTCACGCCTACTGCGCCATGCTCCCGGATGGCTGCCTCAGGGACGATGACGAGGCGGAGATCTCCTTGGGAGAGCACACCGCCGCCTCACCCTGGTACCAGCTCTTCTACTATCTCCTCTGCGCATTTGCGATGTACGTC
>DSBQ01000010.1 GCA_011045995.1 Methanoculleus sp.
GCGCAATACACCCCCCGAGGTACGCTGCCGCCGCCCCCATCAGGCAGAACCCGGAATACCGCCTGCCTGTCTGCGCATGCAGGCGGAAATGCCGGTACGCAAACGCACATGCCGCACAGCAGAGCAGGACCCCGGCGAGCCAGAAGAACGGGACCAGCGCGCTCCTCCCGCCGATCGCACCGGAGGTGACGAGTTCGATGTCCCGTGCGAGCGTGATGAGACTTGCCCCGAGATACGTCTGCTGGTACCGGAAGAGCGGAAAGGCGACCCCCGCTCCCATACCGCCCCCGATATAATAGACGGACACCGGAAAGACCAGAGAGACGCCGGCAAGCAGAAGGGGGAGGACGCCGGGTCTCCGGGTGTTGCCCGCCTCATCCGCTCCGTTATGCATGGTTCCCCGCTTCGCCGATGACCTCATCGAGAGCGGCGATGACCGAGGGGTCCTGTTCCGTCCTGCGAACGCGCCTGAACAGCTCGGCAGCCCCCTCCTCATCCATCCGGGCGAGGGTTGTCACTGCCATCCGCCGCACATAGGGATTCTCATCCTCACGGAGCCGCCCAGCTATCCCATCTGCGGCGGCGCCGGCATGGAGAAGGCCGAGGGATTTGACGGACATGTACCGGACATGGTCCCTGCCGTCCGTCAGATGCGCCCGCAGCGTCTCCACCGCACTCTGCTCTCCGGCAAGGCCCAGTGCTTCGGCGGCCCGGTACCGCACAATCCAGTCCTCATCCTCCATCAGCGAGGTCAGCACGGGCAGGCTTTGCGGAGACGCCGCGGCGAGGGCCTCCATGGCACGGGCACGCGTCTCCTTGTCGCCGGTTCTCAGCTGCTCCCCCATCTTTCGGCCAAGGCCGTCCGAATACTCCGCCACAAATTTCCGGACCCCGGCACTCCGGGCATCCCTGTCTGTTTCCAGACAGGCAGGGATCAGGCCATTGCTATCATCAAAAGAGGTCATATGTTCAAAACGTCCCCCATCTGCACAAGATTTTGGTAAGTAGATAGTAAACTTTCTCTTTTGTGACGGCAAATAATAGCATGGACAATTCGTCCTCTTCCCTGATGGTAGAGAGAAAGGACACCAGGCGATCTGATGACTGACAATCCAAAAAAATCCCGGAAATACACCACTCTTGCTCTCGCAATGGTACTCCTCATCACGGCAGGAGCAATAGCCATTGACAGCGGCACCATGCCGTTTCTCATGAACAATACCTCCTCTGCCGCTGCAAATTCCTCTCCTGCACAGGCGTCGCTGCCCGCTGTGATCAGCAACCTGACCAACCCGGCAGGTTCGGAGACACTCCGGGAGGTGCCGACACGCCCACCGATTGAGGGGACGGTCAGCGCAAGTGAGACTGAGAGCAGTTTTGATTACCAGAAGAACATCCTCTCGGCGTTCACTGCCGCATCACCGTCGTTCCAGGGTGCCGGAACGGCAATGACCTCCTATGCGATGACCACCTACCCTCTCGTAACCCACCCGGACCTGGCCACCCCCGAATACCTCGGGCGTCCGTACGGGGCGATGACAACGGTGGTCATCAACGGCACCCCGGGAGTCCTTGAAAACACCCTGTGGGGCTATGAGATCGATGCAACGATCATCACCCGCGCCATCATGACCAGCGAGGCCGGAGCGGACACCGGCTTTGTCGCGGTATCCTTTGTGCCGCAGGACACCGATGTTCCCGTCTTCCATGCCCTTCTCACCGCTGAAGATGCCTTAGCGATCGAGGCGGCGGGATGGGAGAGCGGCACCTATATCTGCCAGGATGCATGGAGCCATCTCCGCTATGATGACGCATTCATCAGCTGCAGTTACGAAGATCCCGGCGGACGGATCATCCCGGCAACCGGGAATACCAGATCCTTTGAAGAATATGACAAATACGGCCTGTATGTATCACTCTCAGATGTCAGGAAGAGGATTGAGGACGATACGATCGCCCTGCAGGCCATCGTCTCGGAGATCTCCGCGGGTGCGCTGAACTACGATTTCACTGCCATGGCACAGGCGTCCATCCGGCTGATGGAGGAGGCGCGTTCCATCAAAGCAGAGATATCCGCTCTCCCCGCAGCCCCCGGCCATCGTGACGAGATAGACGAGTTTATCAGGGGTGTCGAATCCTACCGGATGGCAGGCGCCCTGCTCTGGTACGGGGCGTCCTTCACCGAACCCGACGCCATCCGAAAAGGCAACGAATACCTCATCGCAGGCATCGAACACAACAACAATGCCCTGAAGTCACTCAACCTGCGGGAGATCAACACCGAACACCTCACCATGCCTTCGGAAGAGATCTACCCCCGCGCAATGTACATCTATGACTACTACCGGTACCAGGATGCAAAAAAGATCAACGACATCTCCATGAAGCTTACCGGGGTAAAGGAAGCGACCCTCTATATTGCCAAGAACGAGGACGGGAATGAGGAGAAGATCCTCTCCGGCTACGGGTACAAATTCGTCCTGCCCATCATCGAGGTCGGCCATTACGGGTACCGCGGCGGAGGCACATCACGCATCACGACGCCCGACCCCTCAAAGTTTGCGATCGTCTGGAAGGGTGAGGAATATGTTGCAGAGTCGCCCTCCGGCTACCTGAAGCCGCTCGGGCATGCCTATACCCGGCAATACCTGGACAGAAAAGAGCGGGTTGAGGCACTGCTGCTGTTCAGGGTGCCGGCGGACCTCAGCTGCGAGGAGGCCTATCTCAAAGTGGATCTCGGTTCGGAAGGAACCCCGGTCTGGCGCCTTGTGCAGCGGCCATAATTCATCCATTCTTTTTTTTATGATCCCCTCTGGGCAGGACACGACGATTGCACAACACCAAACGAAAAAAGCTCATCGCTTCGGAAAAAAACCTGAAAAAATGAAACGCCCAGGACGGAATTCGAATCCGTGTCGCAGCCGTGACAGGGCTGCATGATAGGCCCCTACACTACCTGGGCTCGTATGCACACTTTAAGCAGATCCCGCCTCCCGGAGTCGAACCGGGGACATCGCGGTAGCCGCGCAGTTACCTACTTCGGCAAACCATACTACAGCCGCGCACTCTACCAGTCTGAGTTAAGGCGGGTCTGATACCGTGGTGCTCTACAATATTGGACTGTCCCGGTATTAAAGATTATGATTTACGCTGTAATACGGGAATCGTCCGGATACCATCCTTTTTTATCCCAGAAGAAACATATGAGAGGGCATGTCTCAGCAACTGAGATCACACGGAAACGTCGCAGAACCTGCGGCAGGTCGCCTTCTTCGGCGCACAACGTACTGACGCGAGAGCGATAACTATTTTCGACACCACCCTCAGGGATGGTGAGCAGACCCCGGGAGTCTCCTTCACACTGGATCAAAAGATAGCCATTGCGCATCAGCTCGCCGATATCGGCGTCCACGTGATAGAGGCCGGATTTCCCGCATCGTCCATCGATGAAAAGGAGACCGTACGCACCATCGCGTCCGAAACGACCGGTGCGAAGATATGCGGCCTGGCCCGTTCCATCAGGACCGATGTCGACACCTGCATCGACTGCGGGGTCGATATGGTGCACGTCTTTATCCCGACCTCTGAAGTGCAGCGCACGCATACGATCAAAAAGAGCCATGCGGAGGTCGTCGCCATCACCTCGGATATCGTAGGCTACACCCGCGACCATATCGGCGAGGTGATGTTCTCGGCCATGGATGCGACGAGAACCGCCCCGGGTGACCTGATAGAGGTCTACCGGGCGGCGGTGGACGCAGGGGCGACCATCATCAACGTGCCGGATACGGTCGGCATCGCGACACCCACGTCCATGCACCACCTGGTGCGGTTCATTGACGGGAATATCGCCTGCCCGATCGACATTCACTGCCACAATGACTTCGGGATGGCGGTCGCAAACACCGTCACCTCGGCGGAGGCGGGAGCCTCCCAGGTCCAGGTTACGGTCAACGGCATCGGGGAACGGGCCGGCAATGCCGACCTTGCCCAGACGGTGATGTCCCTTGCGTCAATATTCGGGATGGATACGGGGATCGTCACCGAACGGCTGGTCGAGACCTCGAGGATGGTGTCACGCTACTCGGGGATCAGCATCTCCCCGGTACAGCCGGTGGTGGGGGACAATGCGTTCGCCCACGAAAGCGGTATCCATTCCCAGGGCGTGCTCTCGGAATCGAGCACCTTTGAACCGGGGATCATGACGCCCGAGATGGTCGGCCACCGGCGGCGCCTGAAGCTGGGCAAACACGTCGGGCGCCACGCGGTAAGCCAGATGCTCTCGGAGGCGCATATCACGGCAAGTCCCGGAGAACTCGACGACATCGTCATGCGCATCAAGGAGATCGCCAACAAAGGCCACAAGGTCACGGAACATGACCTCTATGAGATCGCTGAGACGGCCATCGGCCAGTCAGCCATTGAAAAGTCCATCATCCTTGACGATATCGCCATCCTCACCGGCAACCATGTCCTCGCAACGGCCACGGTCAAGGCAAACGTAGACGGCGCAGAACGTGTCTGCTGCAGCACCGGCAACGGACCGGTTGACGCCGCGATGAACGCCCTCCTCGGCATCGTACCCCGCACCATGCAGCTGAAGGAGTACTCCGTCTCCGCCATCTCGGGAGGGAGTGATGCCATCGGCCACGTGACGATTGCCGTCGAAGACGAAAAGGGCAGGATTTACGACGCGTCCGCATCGTCGGACAATATCGTGCTGGCCTCTGTCGATGCCATGATCAATGCCCTCAACCTGGTCTTCCGGACCAGGTAACCGATTTTTTAAAAAAAAAAAAGATTACTGTGCTTCAGGGACGCCGCCCTCAAGGGCTGCCTTCACCTGTGCCTGAAGCTGCTCGAGCTTTGACTGGAGGGCTTTTTCCTGCCGGTCGAGTGATTTTATCCTGAGCTCGAAGGTATCGATCTTTTCCGCAACGTCGGCCACAACCTTGTCACGGTCCTGCTGCATCATCACGCTGCCGATGCTCACGTAGACGTTTGCATCTTCGGATATGTCATTCAGTTCTTCCTGGGCTTTTTTTGCTTCTTTTCCCATCATTTCATACTGCATTTTCTGCTGCATAATCGTGGAAAGCTGCTGCTGAACCTGTTGCAGCATTGCAATCTGGTTCTGGACTTTGGGTGGTAGGGAATTCATGGTAGTATTACCTCCTGCATCTCTTCTGCAATCATAACCAGCCGAAGATACGTATTCAGGGCCGCCCTCAGGGCAGGCACATCTTCTCCGGTGATGCTCAGGGTAAGGCAGCCGTCCTCATCAAGACTGAGGCTCGCAGATGAACGCCCGATATCCTCCAGTTCCGGGAGAACCGCCGCATATATCAGTCGCGGCTCGTCCGGCATGAACCGGAAGACTGCTTCATGCACATCTGACGTCTCTGAGGACATACTGCCTCCCCTGGGTCCCCTGGAACGAACATTCGTCCCCGGCGGTCCCGGTAAGAGTAACATCAAGATATTTTTTCAGTGTATTATAAACCGTTTGGTTACCCGTCGAAATCCCGCGATTCAGCGGCCCTTCACGCCGGGTCACTTCAAAGGATCGAAACCTGAGCGCGGCCACCGGTTCGCCTGATGCATAGATGTCGATCAGGTTCTCGCCGGCATCCCGGGACACCACAAGAACAGGCGTCTCTTCTGCGAGAACGACCGCAAGCCCCGCTTTTCCCCTTGGCGTGTAGGAAGCCTCGAGGGTAAATGCAAGGTCTTTAGAAAAGGTTCGCAATTCGGGAACAGGTTTCCGCGACGTGGTAACCAGCGTCATCTGGCCTTCAGGTGCTTGATACCTGCTCCGCGCTCCTTAAAAAGTATACGGTGCCCGCAATAGGGACAGCGGACATTGACGTCGATCTCGACTTTCTGCTTGCACCGTGCACATTTATATCCTGCCAAGGATCTTCACGACTCCTTTACAAGAGAACGCTCAATGGTGCGCAGGGCAACCTTGAGGTTCGGGGTCTGCGGCACATAGGCACCGCCTGCAAATTTAAATCCGCATTTGCGGCATTCCCAGATTCCGGTCCCCTGGCGCGAGACCGCCTGCGTATCACAGCGCGGGCAGACGTGTTTTGCACGCGATACTTTCTCTACTTCGTTGACACGCTTTCTGATAAAGCGGCCGTACCGGGGGCCGAACCTTCCGGCGCTTCCGGTGATCCGGCCTTTCGCTCTCTGTCTTCCTTTCTTTGCCATATGGAAATACCCCTGATGTGTCTGTATATATTTGCTCTTAACCTTTATTAATCCTGATCCAAAATCTTCACTTCCGCATCGCCTTTCGAGACGCGGTTGATGAGACTGTAAAACTCGTCCTGTATCCCTGCAGGAATGCGGACAACACAGATCCAGGACCCGTCGCTCTGCCACTGGTCCCGTTCAATCGTGGTGGCGGCGGCAATCTCACCAAATGCCTTTGCTGCGTAATCGCCGGGGATCTTCACCGCAAACCGCATCTCTGCGAATTTGATCGGGAGTATCGGGCGAAGGGCCCTGACGACGTCTTTTACCTGCTCTTCAAAATTCCTGAACGGGTCGACGTTGACCCGCGCCTCCTCCATCGCCATCTCAATACGCTGCGGCGGATGGGGAAACCGGGTCTGCGGATTGATGGCATTGCGCGCGATGAAGGTGATGACCTGGCGGCGCCGGGCCTCAATCATCGCCTTGCGCTGCTCTGCCGTCAGGTGTATTTCGCCTTTTTTTATGATGCGCAGTGCGACGGGTTCGAATTCCGTCGTCTCAAAGACTTTCTTCAGGGACTCCTCGGACGCCTTGGTCGCCTTTGAAGAATTTTCAAAGATGAACAGCGCCGCTACGGCGTCCTCGATCGGGATCTCTTCGCCCTGACGGATGAGGGCAGCTATATCAGGGTCGACGAGGAGCTCAAACCGTTCCCCGTGGCTGTCAAGCCGGGCAACCACTGCCTGGTCAAGAGGAATCACCGCACCCACCTACTCGGCGGCCTGATCCGTTGATGCGGCCTCAAACTGGGTCGTGTATTCGTCGACCTCTTCCTTGGTCATCTTCCTGAAGATGCCGGTATCATTCGGGATCATGCCGATCTCAACCTTATCCACATCGAATTTTCCCTCGGTTGCAGCGTGGAGCGCCCGGAGACCCAGGAAAATGCCCTCGGCCATGGCCATCGCCTCGTCATATTCCTCGTCGAATACCTTCATGACGGCCGGACGGCCGGTCCCGATACCGGTGGCCTTGTACTCCAGCAGGGTACCTGACGGGTCTGTCTCAAAGAGCCGCGGGACGCCCTCGCTCACCCCTGCTATCAGCAGGGCGGTCCCATAGGGCCGGGCGCCGCCGAACTGGGTGTAGGTCTGCATATGATCACAGAGCTTCTTTGAGAGCGTCTCGATATCGATCGACTCGTTGTACGTGACACGGTTGATCTGTGATTCCACCCGTGCCCGGTCAACGAGCGAACGGGCATCCCCGACAAGTCCCGACGACGCAACGGCGATGTGCTCGTCGATCATGAAAATTTTTTCGATCGACGACTGCTCGAGAAGACGTGAACTGACACGTTTGTCGACGATGAGGACAACGCCGTCACTACACTTGATCCCAACTGCGGTGGTTCCCCGCTTGACTGCCTCACGGGCGTACTCTACCTGGTAGAGCCTGCCATCAGGGCTGAAAACCGTAATCGCCCTGTCATATCCCATCTGTGCCTGCATTGGTTGCATCTAATTCCTCCAAGTCTTCCTGAGTAACATATAGAGATACCTGTTTTTTAATACCGTCCTTTACTAAATCAACCTTTTGACCCGATTTTCCCAGTATCCGGTATGATTCGCCGTTAAGCTCCACCGCTGCCCCTTCCTCTTCAGAAGGGGGAACAGGAGCCCCCCTGCGGAGTGCCTTGAGCGTCCCGGAGGTGCGCTGCGGGTGGAGAGCGAGACTGCACCCGTTCACCGCGGTGACGGCGGCAAGGGCGGCCTCAAGGGCATCCTCATGGCCGCGTGCGCATCGCAGGATGACGCGCCCCGGCGTGGCCTCTATGACGGCGGGCTGCATTGCCGAGGTGCCGGCATCTCCCCACAGCCAGGTGGCTGCATCGGTGACGGCATAATAGACCTCCCGCGCATCGGGCAGGTACCATGAAGGGACGACCCTTGCAGCGATATACCGCCAGTTCGTCCTCATCGTCGGCGGCCGCGGTTTTACCATTCGATCACCTCGACGGGCCCCGGCCTCCTGTCCATCACGGACCGCACGCCACCGAGCGCAGCTGCAACC
>DSBQ01000020.1 GCA_011045995.1 Methanoculleus sp.
GCACACTTGCCGGCAGAGGACGCCACCCCCGTCCCGACCGCCCTCCCCTCCCCCGGGTTTTCGGGTGCAACCATCGCGACCGGCGGCATGCTGGCCTTCCTTTGGAGTGTGTTCCTGAACCGGCGGCGATAAAAAAACAGCAGCGCCCGGAACAACCTGTTGTCCAGGTTCTGAGAAGAGATCCATTTTTTCACCAATTCCCCTGCAGAACACCGGCAAATGCCTGTGCCTGCTGCCTCCCTATTTCGCCTTCCCGTGCGCATGCCGGTGATGCAGGTCCGGCTGGTGGGGATGCTCGTGGGCCATCTCCTCGTGCAGGTGCCGGTGCGAGTGCTCCCCCCCGGCATTGAGCGGCGGTTCCGTCCCCGTGTGCCCATGGAGATGGTGGCCGTCGTCATGGCGGTGCCGGTGGGCATGGTCGAGCGGCGGGTGCTCATGGAGATGGGAGTGCTTCTCGGTGATGAGCAGGTACGCCCCCGCCACCATGATGGGCAGCGCAATCCAGAAGGTGGAGGCGAGCGGTTCGCTGAAGAGGGCAAAGGAGATCGTGACACCGAAGAAGGGCGAGACCGCAAGGATCGAACCCGTCCGGGCCGTCCCGATGCCCCGGAGCGCCATCAGGAAGAGCACGCTCGTAATGCCGCCGTAGCTGAAGAACCCGACGACCATGACGGTCAGGGCGGACCGGGGACCGGGCAGCACGTCTCCCATCGCAACAGCCGCCACGATGATGACGGCCCCCGCAGCAAGCCCCTTGATGGCGACGATGGGGATCGGGTCCTTTGCTGAGATATTCCGCGAGATATTGTTGTCAAGGGACCAGAAGGTGCAGGCGAGCAGGATCCCCAGGGCACCGAGGGAGAGGCCCCATGCATCCGACGGGCTGTACGAGAGGACGGCGCACGACGCGGTGATGAGGGCGAGCGCCACCCAGACGTTTCTGCCAACGTACTCCCGGAAGAAGGCCGCCGCGAGGATCGTCGTTGCGACCGCCTCGAAGTTCAGCAGGAGCGCCGCGGTTGCCGCGTGCGTCACATCGAGCGATATCAGCAGCACCACCGGGGCGAGGATGCCGCCGAAGAGGACCACCCCGGCAAGCCAGGGGAGATCGCCCCGTGCCAGCGGTGCCTCCATGTGATTGCGGTCCTGCCGGCGCAGGCGGCAGACCCCGAGGTAGAGGGCGAGCCCGGCACCGCTGCCGAGGTAGAGCAGGCCCGCGAGCATGACGGGGCCGAGGCCGGCGAGGAGATATTTCGCCGCGGGGGCGCAGGAGCCGAAGAGCACTGCCGCAAGCACCGCATAGAGGACGGGGAGCTTCGATGGGGAGATCATACCTGGTGAGAAGGAAAGAAGGTAGGCGGTTCCTTCCCATTAAGCTCTGCTCATTGCCGGGAAAATGCGAAATCGCACACGGCCCCTGCGGGCCATCGTCGCGCAGAAAAAAACGGTGCCGGAGGGCCGGCACGGATATGCCCCGGAGATCCTAGGGCGCAATATGGTAGGTGGCCTTCAGCTCATCCCAGGAGGGGTCTGCCATAAGGTGTGAAAGCCCCGTGTTAAGAAGGGCAAGGAGGTCGGCATCCTCCGGCCTTACGGCAAAGGCATACCGGGTATTGGTCTCGATGAAGCCGATGATCGCGACGTTTCGCCCTTCGATGATCTCCTGCATGAAGAGGTCGTCGTACACCGCTGCATCGATGCGGCCCTCTTCGAGGTCATCGACGGCGAGCGCGGCATCGCCGTAGACCCGCATCTTCTCCACGGGCATGATGCCGGTGTCAACGAGCTTCTCCTCTATCCAGACGGCAGCCGTACTGCCGCTTGGGGTCCCCACGACGGCGGTGCCGGCCGCGATATCCTCGAGGGTCACGCCGGAGCCGGACCGTGCGACGACCATCTGGTTGGCCGTCAGGTAGGGTTCTGAGAACGCAACCTTCTTTTTGCCCTCTTTGGTGACGGTCATCCCGGAGCAGGCGATATCGATCTCTCCCGCCTCGAGGGCGGAGATGCGGTCGTTACCGGCGATGGCCGAAAACGTAACTTCCATCCCCTGGTCTTCGGCAATCCACCGGAGGGCCTCCACATCAAACCCTGCGGGTGTGGCGCCGGCATCCATGGTGGAGAAGGGGGGGTACGGGACGACGATACCAACGATATACACCGGAGCCCCTTCCCCGAGCGGAATCTCCGTGGCAGCCGGCGGGGAGGTGGTACAGCCGGCAATTGCAACTGCAAGCACCGCGATACCCACCACAAATATCGACAGATACTTGTTATCCATGTGTGGCTTTTGGGAGAGATGAGAAATAACCTTTTTCAAATGTTACACCGGCGCATCACCGGATATGCCGGTCACCGGAAGGGAGGCAGGCCGACGGTCCGCCACGAACGGAAAGCGGCTAACGCAGCCGGCAGGCCTTTTTGCCCATGGGCCCCGCAATCAGGGACCGCGGAAAACAGTCCCGCCGTTCGGCCCGGCCTACCGCGGATTGCCGGCGGGCGCTTCCGGTCTGCCGCACCGTACCAGGCGCGCCCCTTGTCCTTTGCCCTTATCCGCCAGGCAGGAGGGCGGGCGGCACTCTTTCGTCACCCCCCGGCACCCCGCTTTTCATAACCAACCATTAATTACCCGCGAATAAAAACCATTCACAACAATCCGGTATCCCCGGATGATGGTTACCATGGACAATCCAACCGGCCTTCATGCACTCAGCATCCTCTCCGAGAACCGGCACGGCCTTCTGAGGGATGTGGCACTGGTAATGGCGAACTGCGGGGCGAACATCGTGAGCACCCAGCAGTCTATCATCCAGAGCGGGCCAAACAAAGGTCGTTCATCCCTCTTCTTCGAATACGAGAAGGCGGATGACGAGGAACTGCTGCTTGCCGGCCTCCGGAGTATCCCGGCGGTCATCGACGTTGAGTCGAACCCCCCCTTCTCGCTGGTGTACGGCAAACGCGTGCTGATCTTCGGCGGCGGCGCACAGGTGGCGCAGGTGGCGCTCGGTGCGGTGAACGAAGCGGACCGCCATAATATCCGCGGCGAGAGGATATCCGTCGATACCATCCCGCTCGTCGGTGAGCAGGAACTCGCGACAGCCGTCGATGCGGCCAGCCACCTGGCGAGGGTCGCGGTCCTGGTGCTCGCAGGAAGCATCATGGGCGGCAAGATCTCCAAGGCGGTCGACCGGGTCCGCGAGGCAGGCATTCCGGTCATCTCGCTCTCCATGGTGGGCAGCGTCCCCGACCATGCCGACCTCGTCGTCACCGACCCGATCCAGGCCGGGGTCTTTGCCGTGATGCATGCAAGTTCAAAAGCGGTCTTTACCATCGACCGGGTCCGGGGGAAACGGCTATGAACAAGGATATTGATAAGGCAGTCTCCGTCCTTTCCCGGGACGGACTGGTGGTCTACCCGACGGAGACCGTGTACGGCCTCGGGGCCGACGCCCTCTCGGAGTCGGCGATTCACCGGGTCTATGAGGTGAAGAAACGTCCGGTCGGAAAACCGATCTCAGTCGCGGTCAGCGACATGGAGATGCTTGCGGCGATTGCCTCGCCCGACAAGGCGGCCTGGGCGTTCATCGAGGCGTTTCTGCCCGGCCCGGCGACGGTCGTCGTCCCGGCAAAGCGGTGCCTGCCGCCGGTGCTCACCGGCGGGACGGGGGACATCGGCATACGGATACCGGACCACCCGGTGGCGCTTGAACTGATCACCTCCTTTGATGCGCCGATCACCGCGACGAGCGCAAACCTCGCGGGAATGCCCTCGCCGACCACCCGCGAGGAGGTGACGGTCGTCTACGACTTCATGATCGACGTCGGCGGCCTGCCGGGGACGCCCTCGACGGTGGTGGATCTTACGACCCGGCAGATCCTCCGCCCCGGCGCGGACCTGGAACGGATTGCACAATTTTTACGGGATATGGAATGACGCTTATGACACCCATCCGACTCAGAGACTTCATTGAAGATACCGACGGCAGGCTCTACGCCGTTTCGAACTACGACAACAACGAACGCGTCGGCTGCGTGCTCCGGTATGTGCCGGACGAGAACGGGGAGCGGACCGCCCCCGACGGCAGAAGGTACCATAAGATGGACTTCGAGGAGGCGTTCGACTACATCCGCGAACACAAGCCGGAATACCTGGACACGGTGCACCGGGTGCCGGTGGGCGATGTCGCCAGGGTGTTCAAACCCGACCGCGAGATCATCCATATCGCGGCACGGGACGAGCGGGTGATGCGGCTCCTGCCGGTGCTGGGCGTGCCCATCGACAACATCGGGTGCACGGGATCGCTCCTCTGCGGGCTGGAGAATGCGGGCTCGGACATCGATATGGTCGTCTACGGGCGGGACTGGTTCGTTGCCCAGCAGAACCTGAAAAAAGCGGTCGAGGAGGGTGAGGTGCAGCCGCTCTCGGAGGAGATGTGGAAAAAGGTCTACCACAAACGGGTCCCGGAGATCGACTACGAGACGTTCCTGCGCCATGAGAAGCGGAAATGGAACCGGGGCGAGATCGACGGGACCTACTTCGACCTCCTCTATACGCGGTCGTACGAGCGGATGGGAAGCGTGCCGTCGGTGAAGGGCGAGGTGCTCGGCAGTGAGACGATCGAGGCGAGGGTGACGGACGCCTCGCTCTCGTTCGACAGTCCGGCCATCTATATGGTGGAGCACGAGGAGATCTCCCGCGTGCTCTCGTTCACCCACACCTACAGCGGGCAGGCGATCGCGGGCGAGACGATCGAGGCTTCGGGCGTGGTCGAGCAGCAGGGCAGCGAGAAGTGGCTGATTGTGGGCACGACCCGTGAAGCAAAGGGCGAATATATCATATCGCGGACCCTCCTTGACCGCTGAGGGGCCGTTCTTTTTTTACAGCAGGTCGGTCAGGCGCTTTGCGCTCGTGCCGGTGCAGTGGTCGGCCAGGTAGCATCCCTCGCACGGGGCGTCGTGCGGTTTTTTCGGGACGTGGCCGGCACGGATCTTTTCGATCAGGCGGATAGCCCGAAGGGCGTTTCTTCTGTCCCGCGGCTGCGGGATGCAGGTGCGGCTGATGCCGGAGGGGACGTATTCGATGGCGACCGAGGTCGCCGCCGGGTCTATCGTCTCGTTGATGCAGAAGAGGAGGCAGGCGGCCCGCAGCCGGTCGGCGGTGTAGATGCCTGCCTCCGGGGCCTCGGTCGAGCGGAGGATGGCCGCTACGGGCTCGTCATCGAAGAGGCGGTCGATGGTGCCCGCGATGCCGAGCCGGGCGGAGGCCACCCGGACGTCGCACTCCGCGGCCTCGCGCCAGTTCGTCTGCCGGCATTGTTCGACCCATGCACGGACGGTCGCCTCGCACTCGTCCGGGGTCTCGGGGGCGACGATACGCACGTCCTCCCAGATGACGTCCGCGTCGAGGGGGGTGCCGAGGTGGTAGGATATCTGCTTCGCGAAGGTGTAGCGGGCCGGTTCGATGTGGTCCGCCTCCTGTTCGAGGTAGAACCTGAGCGGGCAGGCGTGGCAGGCTATGACGGAGGATATGCTGATGGGAGGCATGGAGGATCACCGGGACGGGGATGATGGATGGGGAGCGTCGTCAGAGTACCGGGGCCGCCGGGCAGGCGAGCCGGACGAGGTGCCGGAGGGGCCCTGCGGGCGGGGCCGCCGGGCAGGCGAGCCGGACGAGGTGCCGGAGGGGCCCTGCGGGCGGGGCCGCGGCGGCCCCACCGTTCATTGACAAAGGATTATCGTTGCGGCTGATTAATGCTATGGTATGAAAAAGCGGGAAATTTCGGTGAATGTTCCGGGCGATCTCGACCCGGTCTATTCGAATCGCATCCAGGTGGCCTATAAAGATGACGAGTTCACCTTTATGTTCCTCCATGAGATTCCCGGCACCAACCAGGCCCGTGCGAAGGCGATCGTCTCCATCAGCCCGAAGCACGCGAAGAACTTCTCCAAGGTGCTCTCAAAGTCCGTCGCCGACTTCGAGGCGAAGTTCGGGGAACTGAAGGCCGAGGCCGCCGAGAAGGACGACAGCAGCGAAGTGACGATCCAGGGGTATTCCTGAACCTGAGATACCAGTGGAATACCGGTAATGGTGGACCGTTCCCGGCAAGAACTTCAGAAGACCGGGACGGGAAAAACACCACCTTTATAATTTTTCACGAACTACATTATGGAGCACCAGGTGCGAAGGGATGGATCAGCGATCAGTGTTCAGTGATCAGTGTTCTGGTTCGCGGCTGTGTGTGCCATGCATCGTTGTGCCGTTGTGGCTTAGAGGTATAGCGGCTGATTCGTAATCAGCAGGTCGGGGGTTCAAATCCCTCCAACGGCTTAGTTACGGGCGTTACGTGTCCGATCCAATAATAAGTGCAGCGGTCATCCCTGGAATAGCAGGTGCAACCCTTGTCGCTGCAAAAAGTTCTCAGGTTCGGTGTGATGCCATTTCATGCCGGATTTTAGGGAACCTGATACGGATCCTTGAAGGTGCATTTACCTGGAACAAGTACCGGATAATAGTTTACGCCGAAAAAAAGCCCAAAGCCAACCCATTCTATTTCCTACAAAAAATTACTCAAATTCAGTCCTTTGAATTCCAGATTGCCTTATAATTGACTGTAGTGTACCACTACGAATCTCATTATGATTTGGAACGGGAACGGTAATGGTAGAGTCAGGAATACTTTTCTGCATTATTATATGGCTTCCTTTCTGCCTGACTTCTGAAAAACCATGTTTTGAGAGAATATCACAGACTTCCTTTCCTGATAATACACGGAGTTTAGCCAAAAGCAACATCCATCCGTGTGATGTAGATCTCCCCGTGGAACCGGGACTGTATCTCCTGCGGAGATGCGGTTTCAAAAAAGAGCTTCAATGCCTCATGAAGGTTCTTACGGGCTTCTTCTACTGTAGTGCCCTGGCTTGCTATGTCATATTCCGGGCAGAATGAAACATAGCCATCGCCTTCCCTTTCAATAATGGCTGTCAGCTGTTTTTGCATAATTTTATTTCTCCCGTATTTTGCAATAATATCTCTCACTATACCATAAAAATTCCTAAGGGTATTCGTTGCAAAAGAACTCGGGAAAAACACACTTTCACCCACAACGCCTTCACTTCCACCCCCCGAGCATAATCCCTATCTTTACCCACCCCAACCCTTCTCTCATGCGACCCGGCAAGGCCGGGGCAACGGTTCCGTACGCGAGAATCAGTACACAGCCAGACACCATCCTGATGTAAAGAACATCGGGATTTCTTTTACGCGAGACACGTCGGGCGGAACCGGGTGACAGACATCCATACAATCGGTCAGGGGCCAACCTGAAAAGAGAGATTAGGTACCCCTGATGTCCGAAATCCGCTGCCCCACCACTGCGGCCCTCCGCGATCGCGTACCCACGAACGACACGCAACCGACCTATCGAACAACCGAACAACCGAACAACCGGAACCCAGCCGAACACCGCCGCAGGCATCCCGGCCATGCACCGGCCCTGACCACCAGCCATCGATCGCCCACCACCGGACCGCCTGCCTACAACCTTCATCCAGAGGTTCACCTATGTACGCACAACCATCACATCCAGAAACCAGAGAACCCCGAGAAACCAGAGAAATTAAAAGACCGCGAGAAGTAAGAGAATCAGCCGCCGTATTCAATCCCGGATATATCGCCTCACCGGCACCGCCCCCATCACCCTCACCGGCCACATCATCAGCCCTGCAATCACCCCCGCAACCAGCC
>DSBQ01000035.1 GCA_011045995.1 Methanoculleus sp.
GGCCTGAAAATCCTGAAGGGGAGCCTTGCCCCCGCGGGGAGTGTCATCAAGGCCGCGGCCGTGAATTATGCCATGTGGGAGCACACCGGCCCGGCCCGGGTATTTAATTCCGAAAAGAGTGCAATGGAAGCCATCCTCTCCGACCGCATCAGGGAGGGTGATGTCATGGTCCTCAGGTACGAAGGGCCGGCGGGCGCTCCGGGAATGCCGGAGATGCTCTCCCCCACCTCCGCCATCATGGGCCGGGGTATGACGCGGGTTGTGCTCATTACCGACGGGAGGTTCTCAGGGGGGACCCGCGGCCCCTGCATAGGCCATGTCGCCCCGGAAGCAGCCGTCGGAGGTCCAATTGCACTGGTCGAGGAAGGGGATGCAATTGCAATTGACCTGAACAAAAAGACCATTGATCTTCTCGTGGATGCACAGGAGCTGGAGAGAAGGCGTGCGGCATGGAAACCGCCGCAGGCATCCCTCGAAGGGGTGCTCCTCCGCTATTCACGGATGGTAGGTCAGGCAGACCGCGGTGCGGTCATGAAAAAATAATTTTACCGGACATCATCACGATGTGTATCAATTCCTTCCCGGGTATTGAAAACCCCGGACAGGGAATATTCCGGCGACGTCACCGTCTGGAAAATATTGCAGTGCCCATTACTCGTTTCTTATCAATCATTTTTTTATTGAGGGTCATCTGGAGGGGCAAAATGGGTAAGTGGATAGGCTGCCGGAATGAATCAGGAGGTAATTCTGGTATCTGCTCCCCGGTTTTGGGCATGGGTGAGAATGACCTTCCCACCGCCGGTCTCTGCCATCATGTCCTCTGCAGCCCTTCGAGCATCCTGCATGCCGGTGTCACCGATCGCATAGACCGTCGGACCGAAGGAACTCAGTCCGGCACATACAGCGCCCGTACTCCGGAGAGCTTCGATGAGCATGCGGATGCACGGAGGCTGAAGGCTGTGCTCAATCCTTTTGAACCCGAATCCCTGAATCGCATTCACTGCGCATCCAAAGAGATCAAGGTCTTTTTCCACGACACCCGGGAGCATCTGCATGAGGATTGCATGGCAGAGGGCCTGGACGTCGCCGATGGGTACCGGGCAGTGCCGGCCGAAGATATCCCGTTCGGTTTTTCCGTTTGCGCCCTCTGAAGCGTCCGGGATTGCCAGAAGGATCTGCCAGTCTTCAGGGAACGGGTGCCTGAAGAGCACCGGTGCCGGAGGCACCCCGCCGGAAGCAGAGGATGGGCGAAAGTCGGATTTCTCCCCTTGGGGGCCGAAACTGTGCCCTCCGTCGATGACGAATCCGCCTGACTCGAATACCGCAGTCCCTATCCCCGAGGTGCCTCCTCTCCCGGTGCATGCCGCCATCTCCCTGACGGAGAGGTGGCGGGGCTGGAAGAGTTCGAGGATGGCACGGGTGGTGGCGAGATCGAGCTGGGTGCCGCTACCAAGGCCGATATGACCCGGATAGCTGTGATGCAGGGTGATCTCGACACCCTCTCCGACGCCGAGCATGGCAAGGATCTTTTCTGCTGTATTTTTTACCCGTTCTGCCTGGGGGGCGCCATCTTCGTCTGCCCTGACCCTGAGTTCGCTGCCCCGCCTCGCCTCGACGACGATGGAAGGGTCCTCAACCGCAAGCCCGATCCCGCCGTCAACCCTGCCTGATATTCCATTCATATCGATAAGGCCCATATGAATCCGTGCCGGAGCCTCCACGATCACGCGTTTTTCATCGGTGAAGTTGGAGTAGGGAAAGGTCTCCCGTATGGCGATGAGTGGTTTACCTGCCGTGATGATCCGGTACCTGCGCGAGAGGAGGGGTTCCTTGCTGAAAATTCCCAGTATGTCACTTATCGCGCGGTCAGCCCTGCATGCCTTCACGTTGTCCAGTTCGCGCCGGGCCTCGATATGGTGCATCTGCATGATCCGCCCGATAGGAATGTCGGCCCGCATAAGATCGTCCCTGAACGAAGGGTCAAGACGGGAGAGCGGGGTGTCCGATACGGCATACAGGAGTGCCCTCCCCGTCCCGCTCTCGTTTAACGTTACTATGCGGTGGTTGACCGGCTCACCCGGGCGGATACCAAGTGACGCGGCCACGCGGTCACCGGCAGGCACCACCTCCTGTGAGAGCGTCTTTACCATAACCTCGCACCCCAGCGCGTTCTCGAGAAGGGTGGTCACCGACCCGTCTGTGCCGAGCAGGATCTTCTGCATCGGCGACAGGGTGCCTATCTGTTCTTCCAGATCTCTGATTTTTTGCGTGATTTTGAATGAAGTGATGGTTTTTTCCGTCATTGGTCTTCACCGGAGGGCCGTCTTTGGAAAGAGCATAGGGGTAGGAAACGATGAGATTCGTGGCCATGATGCCATTGGCTGGTCACATCGTTAGTTTGAGTATTGCCAATCTTCAGTGGTCCGCAGGAGAACTTCACCCTTTTCATCCTGCAGGTGAGCCCTTGAGGTGCTGAGATGGGGTTTGGGCATGACCGTATCATAGACCTGGTGTTCCATGTGTGATTCCATCACAAATTCGGGGACACACAAAAATGGTGCAAAAGGAAAAGATGGGTGGCCTGCCCGGTCAAAAGACTCAGGTCAACTCGGCATTGAGGGCTTCGCGGATCAGGGGGAGTGAGATGCGCCCGATGGGGACAAGCCTCCCGTTGATGAGGATGATCGGCAGCGGCGGCTGGTGCTCCTCAACGATCTGCATGATACTGTCCGGGACATTCTCATCGAGCCAGGTGAGCGTCATCTCCACCTGTTCCCCGTATTCCTTTTCGATTTCTTTTTTAAGGGCAAAAAATGCCTTTTCCAGACTTTCACTCGGTGCGCACCGTTCCAGGCCACAGGTCCGGGTTTCGTCGCATGGAAACGGACCGCAGGGACCATCGCTGAAACCGACAATCTCTATCAGGACATGATCTGTCATTGCAATAAGGTTGTCTCAAGGAAGTATTAGGAAATGTCGAAAACGGCCATCCCTGCGGGGAAGATGGTGGAGGACCGGCACTATCGAAATCCCTGCCACTATCAACATTACGAGTTTTTAATAAGATTCTGAACACAATGGATATGGTTATTCAATGAAGGCAGTCCTGGGTCTGGAAAATGGTGAATATATCGTAGGAGAGGGATTCGGCGTGGAAGGGTTCTGTGCCGGAGAACTCGTATTCACGACCCAGATGGGCGGATATATGGAGGCCTTGAGCGACCCCAGCTACCGGGGTCAGATTCTCATGTTCACCTATCCGCTTATCGGTAATTATGGGGTCGACGAGAAAAATTTCCAGAGTCCGCAGATTCACGCAAAGGGGTGTGTAGTCCGCGAACTCTGTGCAGTGCCCGAGGCGCGGCCGTCAGTAGGGGATTATTTTGAAGAACATGGCCTTCTGGGAATTTCAGGTGTTGATACCAGGCGGCTTACCATACAAACGCGCGTGAACGGTACCCTGAAGGCTGCACTCATCGTTGGGGAGAATGACGGTGAGTATGCCGTGGAGTGTGCCCGCAATCAGCCTCCGATTTCCGGGATTGATCTCATCCCCGAGGTCTCCTGCAAAGCCCCGTATCGCATCACCGGTACGGGCAAGAGGATTGCAGTGATAGATCTCGGCATAAAAAAGAATATTGCACGCAGTCTGCTCAAAAGGGGTGCAGATCTCTACATATTCCCGCACAATGCACGGGCGGATGAAATTGAGGCCGTCAAACCGGAGGCGCTCTTTGTGACCAACGGGCCGGGCGACCCGGTGCTGGCCACGGGAGCAATCCAGTGCGTAAAGGATATGCTGGGCACCATCCCCGTCTTTGGGATCTGCATGGGGAATCAGGTCGCCGCTCTCGCCGTCGGTGCAGAGACCTATAAGATGAAATTCGGTCACCGCGGCTCGAACCAGCCGGTAAAGGATGCAAAAGGCAGGATTTACATCACTACCCAGAATCATGGATTTGCCGTCGACGGGGAGACGCTCCCTGCAGAATGCGACCTCTTCTACACCAATGTGAATGACGGGACCGTCGAAGGATTCTGCTCCAAAGACCTGGGACTTTATACCGTGCAGTTCCATCCCGAAGCGCATGCGGGCCCGCATGATACGGAACGGGTAATTTTTGATACGTTCTACCGGAGGATACCCTGATGCCACGACGTGAAGATATTAAAAAAGTGCTCCTGATAGGCTCTGGCCCGATACAGATTGGTCAGGCCGCAGAATTTGATTTTTCTGGATCACAGGCATGCCGGGCCCTTCGTGAGGAAGGCGTTGAGGTCGTTCTTGTCAACTCCAATCCTGCAACAATTCAGACGGACCCTGAGACGGCTGATGTGATCTATGTCGAGCCGATAAAGCCGGACATCATCGCAAAGATCATCGCGAAGGAAAAACCGCAGGGTATTCTCTCCGGCATGGGTGGACAGACCGGCCTTAACATGACCGCCGAACTTGCCGAGATGGGAGCGCTCGAGGGCGTCGAGATTCTCGGAACACCGCTTGAAGCAATTTACCGCGGGGAAGACCGGGAAAAGTTCCGCAGCCTGATGGAAGAGATTGGCGAGCCCGTCCCGAGGAGCATTATTCTCAAAAATCTCGAGCAGATCGATGAAGCGCTGGATATCGTCGGTCTGCCCGCGATCATCCGTCCCGCATATACCCTTGGCGGTGCAGGCGGCGGGGTGGCACAAACGCCCGAAGATCTTCGGCGGATCGTCGAGATGGGTCTCCAGAGGTCCAGGATTCATCAGGTCCTGATTGAAGAGAGCGTCATCGGCTGGAAGGAGATCGAGTTCGAGGTCATGCGCGATGCGGCAGATACCTGCATCATCATCTGTGGTATGGAAAATGTAGATGCGATGGGGATCCATACCGGAGAAAGCATCGTCGTCGCACCGATTCTTACCCTGAGAGACGATGAATTCCAGAAACTCAGGAGTGCGTCGCTGAAGATTATCCGTGCCCTCGATGTGCAGGGTGGGTGCAATGTCCAGCTTGCCTATAAGGATGGAGATTACCGGGTCATTGAGGTGAACCCACGGGTTTCACGGTCATCCGCCCTTGCCTCGAAGGCAACCGGCTATCCCATTGCCCGGGTGGCGGCAAAGATCGCCATCGGCATGCGGCTGGACGAGATCATGAACAGTGTCACCGGATGCACCCCGGCTTCTTTTGAACCTGCCATCGATTATGTCGTTGTCAAAGTGCCCCGCTGGCCGTTCGACAAGTTTCCCAATGCGGACAGGACGCTTACCACGGCGATGAAGTCGACCGGCGAGGTCATGGCCATCGGGCGCACGCTGGAAGAGGCATTCATGAAGGCGATGCGTTCCCTGGACACCGATATCAACCGGCACACCTCAAAGTCGGAGATACGCATGCTCCTGGCAAATCCCACTGATGAGCGTTTCGGCTGCATTTTTGACGCATTCCGTGAAGGATTCTCCGTTGAGGAAGTCTCGGCACTCACCTTTATTTCCCCCTTCTTCCTGGAGAAGATGAAGAACGTCGTTGTAATGGAGAGTGCTCTCGTAAACGGCCCTGTTTCGGATGAATTGATCATCGCTGCAAAACGATACGGGTTTTCGACGAAAGAGATTGCGTCCCTCTCCGGCGTCCCTGAAGACCGTATCAATACGCTTGCACCGCTTCCTTCCTATAAGATGGTGGATACGTGTGCTGCAGAATTCCCTGCCACCACGCCGTATTTCTACTCGACATGGGAGGACGAAACCGAGGTTGTGCGGGATGGAAAGGACAAGGTGCTCATTCTTGGTTCAGGTCCGATTAGGATAGGGCAGGGAATCGAGTTTGATTACTGTACGGTCCATGCGGTGAAGGCACTGCGTGAGGAAGGGGTGGAGGTACATATCGTCAACAACAACCCGGAAACCGTCTCAACCGACTATGACACTTCCGACCGGCTGTTCTTCGAACCGATGCAGCTCGAGGATGTTGTCAATATTCTCCGGTCCGATTCCTATGCCGGGGTCATGGTCCAGTTTGGCGGGCAGAATTCCGTTAACCTGGCAATGCCTCTGGAAAAGGCGATTGCCGATTGCGGCCTTTCGACAAGAATTCTCGGGACTGCCCCGAATGCCATGGACCTGGCAGAGGACCGCGACCGTTTCAGCCGGCTTCTGGATGCCCTAAATATTCCGTCTCCGGCAAACAGCTCTGCCTACTCCGAGGAAGAGGCAATGCGCATTGCCGAAAAAATCGGGTTTCCGCTTCTGGTGCGTCCTTCCTACGTTCTGGGCGGACGCGCAATGGAACTCGTTCACGATGAGGTGGAGCTCCAGACCTACATCAAGGAAGCAGTGCGGGTCAGCCGGGAGCATCCCGTCCTCATAGACTCGTTCCTCCAGAATGCCATCGAGATAGACGTCGATGCCGTCTGTGACGGGGAGGATGTTTTTATCGGGGGCATCATGGAGCACATTGAGGAAGCAGGTGTTCATTCGGGTGATTCTGCCTGCGTTATTCCCCCGCAGTCGCTCACACCCGAAGTCATCAGAACTGTTCGTGATTATACGAAGAAACTTGCGCTGGGTATAGGCGTCGTCGGCCTCATCAACATCCAGTACGCTGTCAAGGATGGCGTAGTGTATGTGCTGGAGGCAAATCCACGTGCAAGCAGGACTGTTCCGTTTGTGTCAAAGGCAACCGGGGTGCCTCTTGCAAAGATCGCGGCAAAAACAATGCTCGGAATGAAAATCCGCGATCTCGGTGTCAGCGAACCGGAGATCGGGCATGTTGCTGTCAAAGAAGTGCTTCTCCCCTTCAACAAACTGCCTGGTGTTGATATCGTTCTCGGACCCGAGATGAAGTCCACCGGCGAAGTCATGGGGATTGACTACGACTTTGGGCGGGCCTTTTACAAGGCGAGCATCTCTGCTGACAACGAGATTCCTCTCGAAGGGGATGTGTTCATATCCGTCGGCGATGCACACAAGGATGACGTAATTGCCATTGCCCGGCAGCTGCATGAACAGGGGCTGACCATCTACGGAACCGAAGGGACCGTCGAAAGGCTTGAAGAAGCTGACATCCCCGCAAATCTGGTAAGGAAGGTGCAGGAAGGATCTCCGAACGTCATCGACCTGATGCGCCGCGGTGAACTCAGCCTTATCATCAATGCACCCTCGGGGAAGTACTCCCGGATCGATCATATGAAGATAATGCGGGCCGCCCTTGACTACAACATTCCATACATCACGACGATGCAGGCGGCGCGTGCGGCGACACAGGCAATTGTCAGCCTGAAGAAGGATCAGATCACCATCGAACCGCTGTCGCATTATCACCGGTGAGAATGTGCATCAGATAGAAGAATGCCAGTAAAGAGCCGAAAGGGTCCCGATGAGGACCCGGAAGCAGCCTTTTTTTCCCTCCTGGACAGGCGGGGGCAGGACGACATCTCCATAGATCTCTTCAGGACGATCATATGGGACCATTATCACGCATATGCACGGCCGATGGCGTGGCGGGAGACTTTGGACCCCTACTGCATCTATGTATCCGAAGTCATGCTTCAGCAGACGCAGGTAGAGAGGGTGAAGATAAAATATCGGCTCTGTAGAAATGCTATTTTTTGCCGGAATTAAAAATCGACCGCAAGATCAAAGGTACGGTGGCTCTTTGAATCATGTATGCCTACAAAAACCAAAGAGCCGGTACTTGGATCGACGAACA
>DSBQ01000053.1 GCA_011045995.1 Methanoculleus sp.
CCTGAAAGCACGCAAGTACTGGTATCAGGTCAAGGAGATCAAGATCAAAATCATTCTCTATAACCTCAGGATGGTGATGAAAAATTATTCTTTGTTGTTCTTGTTGAGGAATTCTACAGAGCCTAAAAAAAAAACATTTTTAAAGGACCTGTCTCATCTTCCGGCACAATATCGCGAGACAATAGAACACCTCGTTTTTCACCAGATTCCAAATAGTGAATCCATCTTTGATGGAACGGACATATAAAATTTAGAGGTACCCACTCCCGGTACAGGATCCGCGTCGGTCGGTACAGGATCGGCTGTGCCCTGCGTAAGGATGGCAGTGTTGTCTTTTGTCGCGTCAAAAGCCGTGAAGACATCTATTCCGTCTTTCCATAATTCATACAATTGAGCCCCCATTGGAAAAAAGGAAAATAATGAATATCACCGCGGATGGGCCTCATCCAGCGGGATATAGGGGGCAAACGCAAGGACATCCTTCCTGATCGCATCGACGCCCACCCGCTCGACGAACCGGGCCGTCCGCTCCCGCGGCTTGCCGTTGTCGCGGTAGTACTCGAGCAGGCGCCGGACGAGGTCCTTTGCATCGTCGGTGGAAAGATCCTTTGCCAGCACGTCACCGATACGGGGGCGGCCGCCCGAGTTGCCGCCGAAGATGACGGTCCAGCCTTTGGCGTTGCCCATCACCCCGACGTCGCGGAGGTAGCTCTCCCCGCAGCACCGCGGGCAGCCGGACACCCCCATTTTGAGCTTCGCCGGAAGGTCCATGCCCAGGAATATCTCCTCGAGTTCGAGACCAAGCGTAAGGGAATCCTGGTTCCCGTATTTGCAGACGACCGTGCCGGGGCACGCCTGCACGTAGTGCACGCAGGGGGCGGTCGCCTCTCCGACCGTCATCCCGAGCTCGTTCCAGATCTGATCGACGTCCTCTTTTTTAATCCCTACCAGCACCATCCGCTGGCCCGAGGTCATCTTGATGACCGGGATGTTGTAGCGGCGCACGACCGCGACGATGTTCTCCAGGTGCTCGGGGCTCACGAGCCCTGCCGGCGTCCGGGGGACGATCGCGTAGGTCTCCCGATCCCGCTGGATGATTGCGCCTCTCGGTCCGTTTTCCATTTTTTTCACCTCAGATTGTTCTCTTTTATAGGGGCTCTATGACATCAAGGTTGCGGCGGGGTGACGCACGAGGCACCATCGCAAAGAGATGCCCGCCCCGGGTGGGACGTGCCGGCGGCCACCTTCAATCCGTAACCCGCATCCACCCGCCATACAATTCACTCATTCATTCACTTTTTTTTGGTTCGGCCGCATTGATCCAAAGGAGGGGGATCGATTATCCGGCCACATCAAAACGGCATATTCGCCGACCAACACCGCGCCATCTGCTCCGGATGAGAGACCCCCTTAATCGCCATTGTATCGGTCGCAATCACCTTTCCACATCCAATCCCACGAGATACATTAATATTCATGACTGACGACTAACCCGCCATGCCTAACTTATCAAGACCGCTTGGGGTCACCATCATTGGCGTTTTGTATCTCCTCGTCGGGATACTCGCGCTCATTGGTGGCATTGGACTAATCGGGGCAGGTTCCCTGATCGGCGTTGCCGGGCTGGGAGCTCTTGCAGGGGTCCCCTCATTATTATCGGAGTAATTGATCTCCTGCTCGGATGGGGATGCTTCAAAGGCTGGGGCTGGGTCTGGACCGTTGCCGTCCTCTTCGGGGCAATCAACATCCTGACCGCCCTCTACAACTGGTGGGTTGCAGGGCACACGATGGGTGGCCTGTTGGGCACGGCTGTGGGACTCATCATACCGCTGATCATCCTGTGGTACCTGTTCAGGGAGAATGTAAAGCAGTGGTTCGGGAAGGCGTGAAGCAGCTTTCATCCAACGTACCACCCGCCCCCTTTTTCAATAGCTTCACCGCCTGATCTCCACCCCCACCTCGTTTCGCCGCAGGAACCCGGGGATCCACGGGGGATTGTACCGCATGAGAAACGGCTCTCCCACCGGTTCAATCCCGGCCTTTCGAAGCCCTTCTTTCAGCCGCACCTCTACCGCCGCCACATCGTCTTTCCGTGCATGCCCCTTGAAGCGGATGACGGCCATCTCCCGTTCGGGCACCGGAACAATCCGAACCCGCTCGTCCACCGGCTCCGGGATATCGTCCCGGCTCTTTTCCGGCGGCATAACGAACGACATCGATGTCGTATCGGAAACGACCGGCGCCGTCATCGGGATCGTTCCGGAGGTGATGACCGGAGAGGTCATCGATATGGTGTCGCGGGCAGTATTGTTTCCCGAGATATAGCCAAAGAGCAGGTTGAACCCGACATCACCCCCGGGACTCTCGACGGTTGCCAGCACCAGTGGAGGGTACTTCCGGAACTCGATCTCTCCCGCCGTGCCGGTGATCTCATAGGGAACAGTTTCGGTCATCTTCGTTCATCTCCTGTACGGGGATACTATCCCTCCTCCTTCATGGATGTTTCGCCCGCACCATCCCCACTCCCAACCCGTCTCGAGAGCTACCCCGTACCTATGATAACAGAAGCGCAAATGAGAACGGATACCTGATTGGGATCGTCCCAATGGATCTGGAAAAAGAACGAGGAGAGGCCCCCCCTCCCTTCTCCGGCCGTACTGCACGGGCAGGAAGACCGCACCCGGGCACCATCGCCGGCACATAGAGCGTCGAAAACTCCGTGACCACCGGCGGTCCGCCCTCCACCGTGACGGTCATCGTGGTGCTTGCTGCATCGAGCGGGGCACCGGCGGGATCATTGCCGTCCGCTCCCCCGGTTTGCCGTTGTCGCGGCAGTACACGGGCAGGCGCCGGACGAGATTTTACCCCCTGCATGCGGTTTCCCGTGGGATGGGGTGCGGGAACACATCGTCCGGGCAGGATCTTCTCCATGCATGCGGTTCCTCGTCCCGTCTCCGGCCGGAACCCGGACGATGTGCAGCCCACCCGAGCCCGGATAAAGGGACATTAAGGTACACCCAAATGCCCGTTTAAATACCGATTGGACGAGCCCCATTCGCAATTATTATATGTAATGCCCATTTTGTGTCGATTTAGGTATATAAGCCTTATAAAGCGCCCGGATTTTGAAAAGAGCTATATATTATCGGCTTTAACAGGTGTAGGCGCAGAAACCCCAAAAGAGTGCTACTAAATATAATAACAAATAGCAATATGTTATATAAAATTTATTAATAGTCATAATTAGTATGAACCTAAATTTTCAAAAGGTTCATATTGTATTACTGATATACCACATCAAAATATTCCCAATATCAGTTCAATTAAAATTCTGATCGCATTTTGATCTAATTTAGATTTTTTTTAGCATTGTTCATAATTATTATATTTCAAAAATATTCACACGAATTAAGAATATTTATATTCCTTACTAGGAAAATCGTATAGTCTCACTGCGGAGACCCTGACTGCGGAGATCTGCGGTAGATATCTTCGAAAAAGGCTGGCAGCAGTACCGGTTTCTTTCTATCAACCCGATTTGCACAAACTTAAAAAAAGGACAGAATAATATGGCAAAATATTCAGAAACAATCGACCTCTACTCAGACGACGGCAAGTTGCTGAAGAGCGATGTCTCACTTGACAAGGTTAGCCCCATGGTCAACCCTGCAACAAGCAAGATCATCGACCTGACGAAGAGAACGATTAATGTCAACCTTGCGGGCATCGAAGCTGCCCTCAAGACCGGAAAGCTTGGCAAAGGAAAGATCAAAGGTCGTGAACTCGATCTTCCGATCATGGAGAATAAGGATGCCATCATCGCACAGATCAAGGAAATGGTCCAGATCGAAGAGGGCGACGACACCGAAATTCTCGAATTCAACGAAGGAAAACTGCTCCTCGTTCAGGTACCACGAAAGCGCCTGGACAACGCCGCAACCTATGATGCAGCAATCACGGCAGTCGCATCTGCAGTGACCTATGCAATTGTCGACCAGTTTGACATCAATGCATTCAAGGCATCCTCCGTCAAGGCGGCATGCTGGGGCGGATACCCGCACACCCAGGACATGGAAGGCGCACTGGTGACCTCCATTCTCAACATCCCGCAGAACAACGAAGGTATCGGGTACGCACTCCGCAACATCCCGGTCAACCACTATGTGATGATGACCGGCAGGAATGCACTCCAGGGTGCAGCACTCGCAGCAACCCTCGAGACGGCCGGTGAGTTCGAGATGGGTATGGCAATCGGCCCGTTCGAGCGCAACCAGCTCCTCTGCTACGCATACCAGGGTCTCAACGCCAACAACATGGTCTACGACCTGGTGAAGGCAAACGGTGAGAAGGGAACCGTCGGTACCGTCGTTCAGTCGCTCGTCGAGCGTGCCATCGAGGACAAGGTCATCATGCCGGGCAGGAAGAGCGACTACTTCCAGTACTACGACACGAAGGACCCCATGATGTGGAACGCCTACGCAGCAGCAGGTTCGATGGCAGCAACCATCGTCAACTGTGGTGCCGGCCGTTTCGCACAGGCAGTCTCCTCGACGCTCCTGTACTTCAACGACCTGCTCGAGCACGAAACCGGTCTTCCCAGCGCAGACTTCGGCCGTATGATGGGAACCGCAGTCGGGTTCTCCTTCTTCAGCCACTCCATCTACGGTGGCGGCGGTCCGGGTATCTTCAACGGAAACCACGTCGTGACCCGTCACGCGAACGGTATTGCAATCCCGTGTGTGGTTGCCGCCTGTGCACTTGACGCAGGAACCCAGATGTTCTCACCGGAGAGCACTTCCAAACTCATGGGAGAGACCTACGGTCAGATCGACGTGTTCAACAAACCAATCCACCAGATTGCAAACGGAGTCTGAACTTTTCCCCGTTGATTCGAATGACAGAAGCCAGATACCCCCAGTGCAGAATCGTGCCTGTCCGCATATTAGGACCCGATACGGCCGAGCGCCTCTTAAACGCAGTCGCCGGCATTTCAGGCATCCGGCGCCTCATGATCAATGGTCCGAGCCTGCCGGCAACCGTGCCCTACGGACCCGCACGCGGCAAACCCAACCCGAACACCAACCGCACGACAATTACGGTCGGTGATACGGAGGTAAAGCTGCGGGTGCAGGTCGGCATGGTCACCGCAGAGGTCACTGATGCGTCCGTCATCGCCCACATAAAAACGACGTGCGACGGGATCTTCACGACATTCCCCTACCAGCTTCAGGAAGGGCAGTTCATGAAGACGCAGCCCACGCTCACTGACTACGCGAAATACGGGCCACACGCGGATGAGGCCTTCATCGGACTGACCGACCCACGACGAAAGGAACCCCCCGTCATCATACAGGGGCTGCACTGATCGCACATGCCCTGGCAGACATCATTCCCATAAGAAACAGGTTTACCCAAAAAATAGAGGTGAAAAATACAATGGCATATACACCACAGTATGGCCCCGGTACATCGATTGTCGCTGAAAACAGGCGCAACCAGATGAACCCCAACCACGATCTCGAAAAGATCCGCGATGTTACCGACGAAGATATCGTCATGGTGCTTGGCCACCGTGCACCGGGTTCCGCATATCCGACCGCCCACCCGCCCCTCGCCGAGCAGCAGGAACCCGACTGCCCGATGAGAAAGCTTGTCAAACCGACAGACGGCGCAAAGGCAGGAGACCGCGTCCGCTACGTGCAGTTCGCAGACTCGATGTTCAACGCACCGTCCCAGCCGTACCAGCGTACCTACGCAGAGATGTACCGCTTCCGTGCAATCGACCCCGGCACCCTCTCCGGCCGCCAGATCGTCGAGTGCCGTGAGCGTGACCTCGAACAGTACACAAAACTTCTGGTCGAGACCGAGATGTTTGACCCGGCACTCGTCAGCCTTCGTGGCGCAACCGTGCACGGCCACTCCCTGCGTCTCTCCGAAGACGGCATGCAGTTCGACATGCTCCAGCGCTGCGTTCTGTCCAACGACGGTGTCGTCAAGTACGTGAAAGACCAGATCGGCGTCCCCCTCGACCGCGAGGTCGCTGTCGGCAAGCCGATGGACGAGGCATGGCTCAAGGCACACTCCACGATCTTCCACTCGCTCGTCGGAACGGCATACCGCGATGACAGGGAGTATGTAGAGTACATCCAGCGCATCCACTCACTGAGAACAAAATACGGCTTCATGCCGAAAGAGGAGTGATTTGAAATGGCAAAAATCGAGAGAGCACAGAAACTTTTCCTTGACTCGCTGAACGAGAAGTTCAGTGGACAGGATATCGAGTCAGAGAAAACCACGTTCTACAACTTCGACGGTGTCCGCCAGTCCCCGCGCAAGCGCGAGTTCATGAAGGCAACCGAGGCAATCGAGAAGGAACGTGGCATTGCAATGTACGACCCGGAACGCTGCCACCTTGGCGGTATCCCGATGGGCCAGAGACAGCTCATGACCTACCAGGTCTCCCAGTCCGGCATCTACTGTGAGGGTGACGATCTTCACTTTGTCAACAACGCTGCAATGCAGCAGTTCTGGGACGACATCCGCCGTACGGTTATCGTCGGCATGGACATGGCACACGCAACGCTCCAGAAGCGTCTCGGCAAGGAAGTCACCCCCGAGACCATCAACGAGTATCTCCACATCCTCAACCACGCGATGCCCGGTGCAGCCGTGGTCCAGGAACACATGGTCGAGACCCACCCGGGCCTTGTCGATGACTGTTACTGTAAGGTCTTCACCGGTGACGATGAGATGGCCGACGACATCGAGAAGCAGTTCCTCATCGACATCAACAAGCTCTTTTCCGAAGATGCAGCCGAGGAGCTCAAGAAGGAAGTCGGCAAGTCGATGTTCCAGGCAATTCACATCCCGACCATCGTGTCGCGCACCTGTGACGGTGGCACCACCTCCCGCTGGTCCGCCATGCAGATCGGCATGTCCTTCATCGCCGCATACCGCATGTGCGCCGGTGAAGCGGCCGTCGCCGACCTTTCCTACGCGGCAAAGCACGCCGGCGTCGTCCAGATGGGTTCCATTCTGCCCGCCCGCCGTGCCCGTGGCCCGAACGAGCCGGGTGGCATCAAGTTCGGTCTCTTCGGCGATATCATCCAGGCAGACCGCAAACACCCGAACGACCCCGCCCGTGCATCCCTTGAGGTTGTCGGTGCCGGTGTGATGCTCTTCGACCAGATCTGGCTCGGTTCCTACATGTCCGGCGGTGTCGGGTTCACCCAGTACGCTACCGCGGCATACACCGACAACATCCTCGACGAGTTCACCTACTACGGTATGGACTACCTGAAGGAGAAGTACAACTTCGACTACACCGCACCGTCCCCCGGCCAGATCCTCGAGCCCACCCAGGAGCTTGTCAACGACCTTGCAACCGAGGTCAACCTGAACGCCATGGAGCAGTACGAACAGTACCCCACCATGATGGAGGACCACTTCGGCGGTTCCCAGCGTGCCGGTGTCATGGCAGCAGCCTGTGGCCTGACCTGTTCCATCGGTACCGGCAACTCCAACGCCGGTCTGAACGGATGGTACCTTTCCATGCTCATGCACAAGGAAGGATGGTCACGTCTCGGCTTCTTCGGCTACGACCTGCAGGACCAG
>DSBQ01000013.1 GCA_011045995.1 Methanoculleus sp.
GTAAGGAGCATAGTACCCCGGGTAGATAGCATGCATTTTTTGGACTCCTGCGCTGTAATGGCAGACAAAGTGGAAGAAGCAATCTGTGGTCTTGCGGGGGATCCCCGGGCAGGGGCCGTTGTCGGGATGGGTGCCGACGGAACACCGACCAAATACATCGACAAAGTCGCCGAAGACATTATTTTCGGGTATCTGAGGGATCATGGGTTGTGCAGCGGTGCCATCAGCGAGGAGGCGGGGCGATGCGACATGCCATCCGGAGAGGGGACGGTCATCGTTGATCCCATCGACGGCACGTCCAATGCCATCAGCGGGATTCCCTACTATGCTCTTTCGATTGCGAGGGAAATCGACGGGCATCCGGAGGAAGCATTTATTCGCGACCTTGCCCATCATGAGACGTTTACAGCTCTTCGTGGCAGGGGGGCATGGCTGGACGGGAGACCAATCCGGGTATCCGAAACATGCCGTCTTGATAAGGCGACGGTTTCCCTGTACGGGAGAAGATATCAGCCTGAATCCTTGTTGGGCCTTGGCAAAAGAATTCGCAGATGGCGTCTCCTGGGGGCGTCTGCCCTTGAGCTCGCGTATGTCGGTGCCGGAAGGATTGATGCATTTGTTGATCTCAGGGGGAGTCTTCGCATCACCGATGCTGCGGCGGGCATGCTTATATGCAGGGAAGCCGGAGGACTGATATCAGGTACGGATAATACCGGGATACGGTATTCGGGTGATGTGCGGGAAGGTGCCCGGCTTGTTGCAACGAACGGGCTTCTTCATGCCGAGATCATCGGGACGCTGGAGGGATATCATGAGAATTAACTGCATTCCGCGCCCTGATGAACCTGCTGCCATCCGTTATGCCTATGATCTTGCCAGGACCCTGCAGGCGGACGGGCATGATGTATGGGTTGATTATGCCGATGAAGGGGGCCCTTATCCGGAGGGAACAGCGCACGGCCGGGAGAGGCCGGAGCTTGCGGTGATCGTCGGCGGTGACGGGTCTGTTCTGCATGCGGTGCAACATCTCACCCCCCAGGTCCCCCTGATCGGGGTCAATTTCGGCAGGGTGGGATTTCTCACCGATCTCGAGGCCACACAAGCTCCTGCATTTCTGCGCCGGATTGCACGGGAGGGCTTTGCCGTCGAGGAGAGGATGCGCATTCGCCTTTCCGTCGACGGGAAGAATTTGGGGGATGCCCTGAATGAAGCGGTCATTGTCACCGAGCGGCCGGCAAAGATGCTGAAGTTTTCTGTTATGGTGGATGGTATCGCTGCCGAGACCTTTCGGTCGGACGGGATCATTCTTGCCACGCCGACCGGTTCGACCGCCTACGCAATGAGTGCCGGGGGGCCGATCATCGATCCGCGAATACGCGGGTATCTGCTCGTTCCGCTGGCACCCTACATGCTTTCATCACGCCCGCATCTCATCTCGGCCGACCGGTCACTCGGTATCGGGTTTGAGAGCGATAAACCGGCAAGCCTGGTGCTGGACGGGCAGCAGGTGGGGGAACTCGGGGACGGCGCCATAGTCCGGGTCGAGGAATCCCCCGAACCGGCGTTGTTTGTGGACGGAGGAGAGAGTTTTTTCACCAAGGTTGACCGGAAACTGCGTCGCCTTTAGGGCAAAAATGGTTTGAAAGATATATTTATCTTCTTTTTTCCCAATCTAATTTTTACCTGCAGGCAAACATGTCTGCACGAATGCATGGAGACTTCCTATGATTGATGAGATGAAAACGGATGTTGATTATGCCGCTGTGGCTGATATGTTCAAGGCCATCGGTATTGCCGGTTCTCCGGTTGCAGTAAAATTTGCAAAGAATGCCGAAGGCATCCCCGAGGGGGTTGCAGAGATCGATGAAGGGGCCCGGCATTGCCAGATGGTCACCCTCGCCAAAAATGAGGGCAGGATCATGTATGCCCGTGCGGAGAAGCACACGTGCATGGGAGGTGCATGGGCTCTGGGCTTAAAAGAACTTACTCCTACCCTGAAATCGGGGGAATTCTACTTCAAGCTCGGTAAATTCAATTCCTGGGCATCATGCATGCGCACCATTGACGCTGAACCTCATGTACATCCTCCCGGTTCCGAAGAGGTGAGCACCTATGCGACGGTCTATGCGCCGTTGGAGAAGACCCCCTTCGACCCCCATGTGGTGGTGATTCTGGCACCGCCTTTTGTCATGCTCAAGATCGCCCAGGCAATCCTCTATAAGACCGGTGGCAGGATTGACAGCAATATGGCCGGTATTCAGTCCGTCTGTGCAGATGCATGCGCCTACCCGTATATGACCGGAAAGGTGAATTTTTCCCTGGGATGCGATGGTTCACGCAAATTTTCGGGCATCGATGATGAGCTGATGGTCATGGGAATCCCGGGTGAGCTGATCAAAGACGTTGCCGAGGCGCTCCCGATTGTAACCGGTGCCGCAGGTTCCAAGAAGTAGTCAGGTGCGGCTGTCTATCAGCTCAATAATCTTTTTTACGGCTTCGGGGACTGCCCTTTCAACCTCGGGGTCCATGGTATCGGAAAAATGGTCGATGTGGCCTGCTTCGATGCCGATTATTATCAATTCCGTGCACAGACCCAGTTCTCTTGCTATTCCAACGGTATCAAGGACGCCAATGTCGGAGAGGGAGAGGGGGAACACCTCATTTTCAGGTGGTGCAGGAAATACATGGATCTCTCCCTTTCCTGTTTTGTACCCTGACATGGCATCGACGATAATAACGACATCCTGATCTTCCATCATGGGGATGAGTCCCAGCCCGCCGACCCCTCCTTCGCAGGTATCTAAGTCCGGCCGTTCCTGTGCCAGGGATTCGATGACCCGTATCCCCACGCCGTCGTTTCCCATGAAGGGATTTCCGCAGCCGATTACCCGTATTCGTACGTCCTGATTCATCTGTTTTTCACCAAAAACGGGCACACGGGAGATGCCCTTCCGGTTCCCCCTGTACAATGTTGTAAAAGACTTATCTCTTTCACGGTTGAAGTACTTTCAGGAGTGCGGTACATGTGCAGGTGTCGATGAAACTCGAGATGAAGGATTCTCCGGGACAACTCGTCTCGGTTATTCAGCCAATATCGGAAATTGGCGGCAATATACTTTCGGTTATCCATGAACGGGATCCTGCCGTCAGGAGCGACGTTCTCGATGTACAGATTCTCTGCGAAATTCCCGAAGGGTCGCTGGAACCACTTCTGGCGAGATTTAAGCAGATTGGCGTCAATGTGCTCAGGATCGGAGAGGAACGACTGCTCGTCCGGCGTTCGGTGATCCTGATAGGTCATCTCATTCACACGGATATCACCGATACGATTGATACGATCGATTCGACCGGTTTTGCGGAGGTGCATGCCCTATCGATGATCATGCCCGCCATCAATGAGCCTTCATCGACGAAGATGACGATAAAATCGGACAGCCTTGCAAATGTCAATCGCGCACTGGATATATTGAGGGATGTTGCGCGACAGAAGGAATTTTTAATAATCGAACCGCTGGAGGATGTCTGATGAGAGTTGCAATGCTTGGGCTCGGTTCGGTGGGAAAAGGGATTGCAGGGGCAATTCTCGAGAGGGACATCGGATTTACCCTGACTGCCGTTGCCGACTCGAAAAGCGGACGTATCGAACCATCGGGAATAGATATTGCATCGATGCTTGAGCAGAAAGAACGGACCGGGATGTGCGGCACCCCGGGTGTCGGTGCCGTCGATATCCTGGCCTCGGATGCCTATGATATTCTCATCGAGGTGTCGCCGACAAATGCCGAGACAGGAGAACCGGCCCTCAGCTCTATCCGGGAAGCGCTCTGCCGGGGCAAGAGTGTGGTCACGTCCAACAAGGGGCCCGTTGCACTCGATTTTCAGTCGCTGCACCGCCTCGCAGAGGAGCATGGCGCCTATCTACGGTATGAGGCGACGGTCTGCGGGGCAATTCCGATTATGCATACGATCGAGTCCGGCCTCGCGGGCAATCCCATCACCAAGCTGTATGGTGTTTTTAATGGCACCTGCAACTATATTCTGACGAGGATGGCGGAAGAAGGGCTGACCTACCAGCAGGCGCTCCTCGAGGCGCGTGAACGGGGATACGCGGAGGCGGACCCGACGTATGACATCAAAGGCATCGATGCCGCAATCAAACTCGTGATTCTTGCGAATGCGGTCTGGGGAATGGAGAAGACGCTCGATGATGTTGAGATTACCGGGATTGACGGAGTGACCACTGCATCCATCGCACTTGCCGAGGAACAGGATCTTACCATCCGGCTTATCGGAGAGATCATCCCCGCCGAGGGTGTGCTCAGGGTCTCACCCCGCATTATTCCCAAATCGCATCCTCTGGTGGTCGGGGAGACCCTCAACGCGGTTGCCATCGATACCGTGATGGCGGGGGAGATCACCCTTATCGGAAAAGGAGCAGGATCCCTTGAGACCGCAAGTGCGGTAATTTCCGATCTGCTGTTCATTCGTGATTGCCATGGCCGGCGTTCTTGAGAAGAGAAGGGAACTTCTGAACAGCATGAGGGATCTTACCCTCGAACATGGCTATTTTACGGTGAACGATCTCGCAGAAGCTCTGGAACTCCCCCGGAGTACCGTTCAGGACTGGGTCACCCGGCTGGTCGGCGAGCAGGTAGTCGTTGTCAAAGAGGAGAAGAAAGGGCGGGTCCCCGCGAAATACCAGTCGGTGAGTGAGAAACTGTCGCCATCCTGCAGGAGGATATTCACCACCGTCGACGGGGACAAGGTTGCCATATTTCACCAGTGCCTGAGCACCGGTTGTGCAGCATTCTGTGCGTTCCATCACCGTTCTGCCGTCGGGGCGATAGAGAAGATCGGCCTGGACGGGCGGCTTCTCGTGGAGTATGCACGCCTGCGGGAAACCGATGCATCGATCGGGTTGTATCCGCTTCCCGCGGTGGGCGTCTTGGGCGTTCGGCTGGAAGACGGGTTTATCATCCAGCGCATCCACAGCATCGGTGGCCCTGCGTACTCTCTTACCGATATGATGGCGATGGCGGAAGGCGTCTGTGATGTCCGCGTTCGCAGGTCCGGCGGTATTGTTGAAGGTGAGGTGGTGACACGTGCACTGACGCACCTGATCATCGGGGTCGACGATACCGATTCACCAGAAGGGGGTGCGACCTTTGCCCTTGCACTCGGGCTTCTCCAGTACCTCGGAAAGATGAACGGGGTCTTTCCCATTGGGCACAAGGTGGCTATGCTCATGCCCAACCGGGAGATCAGCACCGCCGGAAATTCCTGCAGCTTTATTGAGGTGGCGGTCCGTCCGGAAGAGGTTGACCGGGTGATCGAACGGGCCCTGCGTTTTGTCCGGAAGCAGTCGCTTTCAAGGGAATGGGGCCTTGCGGTCAAAAACGGGTTTGCCATCCCCGTTCAGCTTCGCGCGTTCGGCCTGAAGGCACGCAGAGAGATCATCCGAAACGATGAAGCGATTGCGGTTGCCACCGGATGCTCCATACGCCTCGCGGGGGGAAACGGGATCATCGGCGCCCTTGCGGCCGTCGGGCTGTCGGGAGAGGATATGTCTGTTCTTTTAAATCCGGCTTCTGTGCCGGAATGACCCGCATGGCAGGAACGGCCTCCGATACCGGGTCTTCCTCCGTGGCATACCTTCAAGAAATTCCATGCCCTATGGTACTGAAATGCAACGCCGCCTGAGGGCGACGTTTCATGATTCATTCATGATGCACAATCACGAGGAGGATTTTATGAAAGACCAAAAAGTACGCATGACCCCATGGTGGGTCGGGCTCTGCATCATTCTTGTTCTTGTCACTGCAGGATGCACCACACAGGATAATGGGGGGCAAGGGGCATCGATTGTCGAGAACGGAGATAATGTTCAGGTACATTACCGTGGATACCTGGATTCCGGAGAGGAATTTGACAGTTCCCATTCGCGTGGCGAGCCCCTTTCATTTGAGGTAGGCGCCGGGCAGATGATCTCCGGGTTCGATGCTGCGGTTGCCGGGATGGCGCAGGGTGACACCAAGACGATTCACCTGACCCCTGAGGAAGCCTATGGGTGGCCTGATGAGAATCTCATCATTCCGTTCCCCCGTGAAGATTTCGGAAATGAGAGCGATCCCATGCCCGGTGACGAATACACACTCAGCAGCGGAGGTGGCTTTTTCCCTGTCGTTGTCGTATCAGTAAACGAGACAACGGTCGTCATTGATGCAAATCACCCCCTTGCCGGTGAGAACCTGAACTTCGAGATCGAACTGGTAGGACTGGAGAAAGCATCCGGCAATGGTAATTGAGAACGGAGGACTGCCATGACGAACGCGGTGAAGGCCCGGCACGGCGATAGGGTGAGGGTGCATTTTACCACCACCGACAGGGAGGGCACCGTTCTCGAATCATCCCGTCCCGGAGACCCGAAGACGGTCGTCATCGGGGACGGGGCCATCAACCCCCTCTTCGAGGAGGCGCTCATCGGTCTTGTTCCGGGTGATCGTGCCACGGTGAAGATGAGTGCCGATCAGGCCTACGGGAAGTACAGAAAACAGCTGGTATTTTCCCTGAAGAAAAAAGCCATCTCCATGAAGGCGGATCCGGTCCCCGGGGAGATCATCGTCATCACGCTCCCCTCCGGCCAGAAGACCCACGCGACGGTGCAGGAAGTGAAGGCAACAAAAATTGTCGTGGACGCCAACCACCCCTATGCCGGAAAGGATCTGCTCTATACCCTCGAACTGGTGGACATTCAGGCGACGTCGTCCGGTTCCCCCGGCGAGACGCTCTGAAGCACCCAGCTCATATACCGTTCTGCCCCCTGTGCTACCGGAAATCCAATCACTTCCGGGACGTCATACGGGTGCAGGGCACATATCCGCTCCTGTACTTCCGTGAATTTTTCGGGAGTGGTCTTCATCATCATCAGAAGCTCGCGCTCTGTGCAGAATTTTTCATCCCACCAGTACATTGAACGGACCGGGATCAGGTTGATACATGCTACCAAATGTTCATTGAGCAGGGCGTGGCCGATATCAAACGCCGCATGTTCGGGGGCAGTGGAGATGATGATCATGAGGGGGTGCTGGTCTGGCATTGCCGGTTCACCTGATCCCTCTGAAGGGAAGACGAGATGAAAAATCCTTCTGCTGAATGAGGTGCGGGGTTGGAAGAAGGTGGCTGGAAGAAGGTGGCTGGAAGAAGGTGGCTGGAAGAAGGTGGCTGGAAGAAGGTGGCTGGAAGAAGGTGGCTGGAAGAAGGTGGCTGGAAGAAGGTGGTTAGA
>DSBQ01000059.1 GCA_011045995.1 Methanoculleus sp.
AGCCGAACTCCAGCGTGCCGACCAGCATGTCGTCAGCGTCGAGCACGTCGACGTAGAACATCTTCGCCGTGTCTTCGGGAACACCGTTCCAGTCCACGACCTTCTCAACGCTCAGGCACCCGAAGTTATACGTGTTCGTAACAGTGACCTCAGCACAGGCGGAATCCGTAGTCACTTCAACCGGGTAAGTACTTCCACTCACAAGCCATGCGGCTCCCGGGTCCTGTTCGACAACAGTGTAAACGCCAGGCATCAGGCCCTCGACAGTCTGTGTCCCTCCGGTGTAATCGAATTCCAGAGTAATGGTGATGACTCCATCAGGATAGATGACATCAACATAGAAGGTCTGTTCCGGATCCGGGTCTACCCCTTGCCAATCGACGACCTTGGTAACCTCTAGACAGCCCCGGTCTACGTCTTGAAGGGCCCATTCTTCGAAACCGCCGTTATGCGGGTACTCATTCCCACTCTCGGTGACGAAGTAGACATATTTCTTCTGATCATATCCAAGTGCTGCTATTGGTACAAGAACGGATAGATCACTCCAGCCGCTCCCGGGTTCGAGCTCGGCGTTGAGTAAGATCCAGGCATCTTCACTGCCCCAATCGAGACTCCACACAAAATCAATCGAACTCTGGTCGGCTGAACCGTCGCCATCGAGGTAGAAAGTTTCGTCATCCCAGTCTTATCCGTGCAGATTTCCACTGTCGGCGGTGAATACTCTCAGTTCGTCAATCGAGAGCAGATTTCCAGGATCAGCATTTTTCTGGTTGATGTCACCATCGAACTTATAGTACCACTCTCCATCGTACTCGACAATCGGGACCTCCATTAACTGGATACTGTGGGTCCGATCTCCTCCGGCAAAGGTATCATACCCATCTTGGATGGGAGTAAAGTCCGTGTTATAGTTTCTCTCGACCGGTTTTTTACTCTTAGTCGTCACGAACGGGTCAAAGGTGCCTGTCCCCGATGACACATTCCTGGCACCTTGCATGAAGATAGCACCGAGGTACTCGTCTTGTGCACCAGCTGTTGACAGGTCAATAACATAGTCCGCCGCAACCGGCACTGCCATTACTGACAGGAAGAGGGCCGCTACGAGGACGATGAAACCAACCGACCGTACCGGTAGAGCATGTTTTCTTCGCGATACATTTTTTTGTTTCATTTTTTACTCCATAATTTTTTTCAATTTCATACTGGCAATTCCTGATTTGATCAGTCGTGTGACCCCTGAAAATGCATCATCAGCAATCCGCGTATAGCTGTCAAAACCCACGGATTGCCGGGCGAAGGGCCTCCTCCGGTTATGAAATCGCTGTAAGGGAGACGTTAAGAAAAGGAGAGCGAAGCGAAACGCGGACGAGGGCCGATACGATATCGGTCTCCCTCAGATGCCCGGTACATTCCCGGAGGAAACTATGCCAAAAAGGTTAAGGTACATCCCTCCAACCGGTCATATGTGGGTTCTGTTCGGGTGGTAGTGGTGTCGCACAACACACGGCATCCGGAAACCGGATGCCCGGTACCCCTGAACATTGGCCCACCGGAATTCTGATCAAACACCCCATCTCCCTTCGCTTGGGCAACGCGTGCATAGTGCATGAACCTATTTATAACCTGTGGATCAAATAGAGAATCTAATATAATAGTTCACTCGCCATTTCGAATATCATTTGAAAAAATATCCAAAGATAACGGAGAAATTCCGAATATCAGACCGACCCGCCGCATTTTTTATTATTCTGCAATCAGCGTCCCAATGTTCAGCTGCACACCGTCAAACATAGGGTGTGCATGCATTTTCTCCACCCATTTTCAATCAGGAGATGATGACACCATTAATGCCCATTCCAAAAAAAGAACGAGTGCCTATTCTATCATAAATTTCTCACCATAAAAACGCGCACATCGACAGGCCCCATCTCTATGCCTGCCCGCACCAGAGGTGCCGCACATTGCCTTTCGCCTACGGCCCCCAATATGTCCGAGGTCTGCCTCTCCTCCATAAAGGTTCTGGTGCCGAGGAGGGAGGGCCCAACCCCCCGGCAGGCTCTTTCCGGCATGAAGCCGATCAGGGGTATTCGGACTTCATCATCCGCCACGCCACCACAAACCCCACGACCGCAAGCCCCAGCACCCACGGGAAGACGCCGAGGTAATCCCCCGTCGTCGTCCGGATGTACCCCGCGAGCTGCGGACCCACGATGGCACCCGCACCATACGCAAGAAAGACCAGCCCGTAGCAGCGGGGATAGTCGCAGGTTCCGAAGAACCGTGCGGTCGCCGTCGGCGCAATCGCGAGCCACCCGCCGAGACACCCCCAGAGGACGACAAATGCAAGGATGTAGGTGAGCTGCGAAGGCGCCAGCCACATCGCAAACGACGCCGCCCCGATAAGGGCAAACGAGAGCATCGCCGTTGTTCCCGGAGTGAGGCGGTCCGTCAGCGCACCGAAGACCGGCCGGCCGCCGCCGTTGAACACCGCAAACAATCCGACGAGCGCCGTCGCAAGAGCAGGTGCGATGCCCACCACCTCGGTCCCGACGGGCTTTGCAATGGAGATCGCCATCAGCCCTGCGAGGCACCCGATGAAGTAGCACACCCACAGCCCGTAGAAGACCGGCGAGCGGATCATCTCACTCCGGTTGCACTCGCACGACGGCCCGCCCGCACCGCCGGCCGCCGCCATCCCCTTCGGCTGCCACCCGGCAGGCGGAAACGAGAGCGGCAGGGCGAAGAGGACGGTGAGCAGGACGAAGGCGGCGCCGAACACCCTGAAGGTCCCCATCACGCCGACCGCCGTGATGAGAAGCCCCGCGATATTCGCGGTCACAAAGGCCGAAAACCCGAAGCCCAGCACCGTCAGGCCGACCGCAAGCCCCCTTCGATCGGGAAACCACCGCGTCGAGACCGCCACCGGCACGCCGTAGGCGATGCCGACACCGATGCCGCCGATGACCCCGTAGACGAGGTAGAGCATCTGCACCGAGGTCGTCACCGAGGCGAGCATCCAGCCAAGCCCGGTCAGAACACCCCCGATGATGGTGACATTGCGCGGCCCCCAGCCCTCGATGAACCGCCCGGCAACGGGCATGGTGATAGCAAAAAACGCCAGAAAGACGGAGAACGGCATCAGCACCTCGCCTGCCGTCACCGTCTGGCCCAGAACGCCGGTAAAGTACTCAGTCAGGGGCAAAACGAAGACGCTCCAGGAGTAGATGCTTCCCAGACAGAGGTTGATGAGCATCCCCGAGAGGACGAGCAGCCACCGCCCCTTCTCCGCCTCCATCCCGAAGAGCTTCAGGCCGTCCATCCCTTCACTCCTCCAGCGTCGATATGTCGCCCGGGTCGATCCCGAGCTCCTGCGCCTTCAGGACGCGGCGCATGATCTTGCCGCTGCGGGTCTTCGGCAACGACTCCACAAAGTCGATCTCCGAGGGCATCGCAATCGGGCCGATGCTCATGCGCACATGGTAAATCAGTTCGCTCTTCAGCTTCTCGCTCGGAGAGTACCCGTCCCGGAGGATAACGAACGCCTTGATCGCCTGCCCCTTCATCACGTCGGGTTTGCCGATGACCGCCGACTCGGCGACCGCCTCGTGCGCGACGAGGGCGCTCTCCACCTCGGCCGTCCCGAGGTTGTGGCCGGCGACGATGATGATGTCATCCGACCGGCCGAGGACCATGATATATCCCTCCTCGTCTTTGACCGCGAGATCCCCCGCCGTGTAGAACGAGTCGATCGTCGACCAGTACTTCCGGTAGCGCTCGTCGTTGTTGTGAACCGCCCGCATCATCGCGGGCCACGGCTCCTTGATCACCAGAAGACCGCCGGTGCCGGGAGGGACGGAGGCCCCTTCGCTGTCCACCACATCCGCAACGACGCCCGGGATGGGCCGTCCGGCAAAGCCGGGCTTCATCTTCTCGCCCACCGTGGTGGTGATCATGTGCATCCCCGTCTCGGTCTGCCACCAGGTGTCGAGCACCGGGCAGCGGGCTTTCCCAATGACATGATAATACCACTCGAAGGCCTCGGGGTTGAGCGGTTCCCCCACCGACCCGATGAGGCGGAGGGAATCAAGGTTGGACTTCAGCGGATACTCATCGCCGAACTTCATGAACATCCGTATCGCCGTCGGTGCGGTGTAGAAGATCGTCACCCCGAAGTCCTCCACGATCCGCCAGAAGATCCCCGGGTCCGGGTAATCCGGGACCACCTCGGTGATGAGCACCGTGGCACCCGCCGCAAGCGGCCCGTAGACGATGTAGCTGTGCCCGGTAATCCAGCCGGGGTCGGCCGTGCACCAGTGAACGTCGTTGTCCTTCATGTCGAAGATGTACTTCGTCGTGTAGTAGGTCCCGACCATGTAGCCGGCACAGGTGTGCACGATCCCCTTGGGAGGCCCGGTCGTCCCGCTCGTATAGAGAATGAAGAGCGGGTCCTCCGCATCCATCACCTCGGGTTCACAGTACGGGTCGGCCGCCTCCATGACTTCCTCGAAGTCCACCTCCATCTCGGAGAAGAGCTCGACCGAAGGGGACCCCCGCCGCAGGACGACGATCTTCTCCACCGTCGGCGCGTTGACCACCGCCTCATCCACGATGGTCTTGAGGGCAACATGTTTGCCGCGGCGGTATCCGACGTCGGCGGTGATCACGATCTTTGCCCCTGCATCACGGATGCGGGCATTGAGCGCCGCAGTCCCGAACCCGCCGTAGACGATGCTGTGCACCGCCCCGATGCGTGCGCAGGCAAGAAGGGCGATGATGTGCTCCGGGACGAGCGGCATATACAGGCATACCGTGTCCCCCTTCTTCACCCCCAGGCCTTTGAGGGCATTTGCAAACCGCATCACCTTGCGGTGGAGCTGCCGGTAGGTGAGCACCCGCTCGACCTCCTCGTCCTCACCCCGCCAGATGAGCGCGACCTTGTTCCGGCGCTCGGATGCCGCATGCCGGTCGAGACAGTTTGCGGTGATGTTCAGCTTCGCGTTCGTAAACCAGCGGGCATACGGGAGGTTCCATTCCCGGACCGCATCCCAGGGCCGGTACCAGTCCAGTTCGCCTGCGATATCTGCCCAGAACTTCTCGGGGTTGTCGAGAAACCGCCGGTATGCCTCGTCGTAGGCCCCCAGCCAGGACTGGTCGCGATAGGACGGGTCCGGCCGGTACGATTTTTTTTCCAGTGGGACATCGAATGTTCCTGTCATTGCATCCTCCTACATGATTAATCATGTAAATATTCAGGGGTTCCCCGGCCTGCGTCCGTGATTCGGTGCAGAAAAGAGGTACCCGTAGGCACTATGCAGTGCACTACAGATCTTAATTACCGAATAACAGGTATTAATGCTTTGAATGCATCACCTATGTGCAGTGCATATTGCATGCAGCTGAACGATCAGGGGACCAGACGATGACAGGGAAATTTACCGAGATGGGAAAAATCCGCGAAATTATTGCACAGAACCCCAAAGGTATGAGCATCACCGAGATAGCAGACACCCTGCACATCCACCGCAATACCGCTGCCCGGCACCTCGACATCCTCATGCTCAGGGGCGATGTCGACAGCAAACAGACAGGCCCTGCCAAGAACTACTACCCCGCACGGCGAATGCCCGTCGGTGCCCTCCTCGCCTTCTTCGACGAGCCGGCAGTGATTCTCAGCCGCCGCATGGAGGTGACACAGGCCAACCGCCTCGCCCTCGAACTCTTCGGCTGCGGCATGGACGCCCTGTATGCCATCCACCTCGGGGAGCTGCCGCACTCGCTCTTCAGGGATGACCGCGTCCTCGAAGGGGTCCGGCAGGCAGTCCATGGCAACCCGGGGGATCTCCGGATGCAGGCGAGGGTACGGGGCGAGAAACGGGTGCTTCATCTCCGCTTTGTCCCGGTGGTCCTCGAGAACGGAAAAGAGGGGTGTGCCGTCACCTTTGCAGACGAGACAGAGTACCGGGAGGCAAAGGAGCATGCCGGCGACTGGCACGAACGCTATGCAGCGCTTGCCCGCGACCAGACCGAGTCGATCGTGCACCTGAAGCCCGACATTACCATAACATTTGCAAATCCGGCATTCTGCCGCCGGACTGGTCGCAGCGGGGACGAGCTGCGTGGCCTCAGGTTCCTGCCGATGGTCTCAGCGGAAGGGAGGGAACGCGTCAAAGACATCCTCTCCTCGCTCTCCCCCGAGCAGCCGTCACGGACGGTCGAGGTGCGCACTGTACGGCCCGACGGAACCCTTGCCTGGGAGGAATGGACCTTCCGGGCGCTCTTCGGCGAGGCAGCACGGGTCACCGGATTCCATGCCACCGGGCGCGACATCACGCAACTTCGAAACTGCACCGAACAGCTCAGGCAGTACCACCAGAACCTGGAGGCGCTCATCGCGGAAAGGATACGGGAGATGCAGACGGCAAACCGCTCACTCCTCGAAGTTATTGCCGAAAAAGAAGCCCTCGAACGTGAAATCCTCTTCACCCAGTTCGCCTTCGACCATGCCTCCGACTCCATCCTCCTCTTCGATGCAGCCGGGCGGGTCTACAAGGCAAACCGGACGGCAGAAGAGCTCCTCGGATTCAGACCCGACGAGATCGGCGCCATCACCGTCTTCGACGTCAACCCATCCATCAGCCAGGAGGAGTGGGAACGCATGTGGACGGCGGCGGTGCCGGGAAGAAAGGAACGCAGCCTCTCCGTGCACCGCAGGAAGGACGGGACGATCATCGATGTGGAGGTTTCCCGCACCTTTGTGCAGTATGACGACCGCATGTACTTCTGCTCGATTGCCCGGGAAGTGGGGAAGAACACCAGTTAAGGCTGCACAAATAAAAACCACGGAAAAGGACGATCATCACTCATTTACAATAAATCC
>DSBQ01000060.1 GCA_011045995.1 Methanoculleus sp.
CCCCGGCACCGTCCGCTGCGCCGGTTGCCCGCCGGCGTAAAAAAAAGACTCTCAGAGGCTCGTGATATGTACGTCGCCGCTCGTGGCGTCGACGGCAATCACCGGCCCGCCCGCACCCAGCACGCCGTCGACGGCCGTCATGGTCGCCGCCGTCACCTCCAGCGGGAGGCCCTCCACCGAGACGGCGCCGTTTTTGGTGGTCACGGCAAGCGCGGCGTTCAGGGCGGGGCCGAGGGCGAGGGTGATATTCCCGTTCTTTGCTTCGATGGCGACATTCCCCCGGACACTGCGCACCTCCGCGTCAATCCATCCGTTCCTTACCGTGAGGTCGCCCGTGCCCGTCGTGTCCCGGACGGTGATGTTGCCGTTCTCGACGGCCGCGGTCACGGAGCCGCTCATATTGGTGATGAGGACGTCGCAGTTGAAGCAGGAGACGGCAACGTCCCCTGCAACCCCGTCAATCCTGACATCGCCGTTCGAGACGGTCACGGCATCGACGGTGACGTACGGGGGGACGGTGATCGCCATATCGACCGTGACCCGCGGGGGGAGGACAGTGGTCCATCTGGCCCGGATCTTCAGGAGACTTCCTTTGGTCCCGGTGATCTCCACCTTCTCCAGCTCCTCCTCCCCGGCCCGGGTCCTTTTGACCGCATGGAGGACGACCTCTTTCACATCGCCGCGGGTGATGGTGACCGGCCCGCAGGGGTTTTCCACGGCGAGGACGGTCTTCTCGTTTGCGCGGTACCCCTCATCGAAGGGTGCGGTCAGCTCAGGGCCCGTTGCACTATCGGTGCACCCGCAGGCGACGACGGCGAGCACCAGCAGCACACCCAGTGTCATAAGAAGCATCCCCTTCATCACGGACTTCCCTTCTCCCTGAACTTTTTACTCATGACTGATTAAGCTAGTTTGGATCATCCCGGCAGCGGAGGGGGCTCACTTCCCGTGCCCCCCGCTCACCGGAGCAGCCGTGCCGCTTCGATGGCGTCCGCCATCGCCCGGGCGGCGGCCGTCACATCGTCCTGTGCGATGACCGCGGAGATCACCGCCGCCGTGTCGGCGCCCGCCCGGATCACGTCCTGCACATTTGCGATGGTGATGCCGCCGATGGCGACGAGCGGGACGGGGACCGCCGTGCGGATCGCCGAAAGGAGGGCGAGGCCGTAGCCCGCGCCGGCGTCCGCCTTCGAACCCGTGGCAAAGACGGGGCTTAATGCGACGTAGTCCGCCCCCTCGGCGACCGCCCGGCAGGCCTCGTCGACGGAGCCGACCGAGACGCCGATGAGAAAGTCCGTTCGTCCGGCGGCGCAGGCGGCGGCCCGTGCGGCAGGAACGGAGCCGTCGCCCTGCCCGAGGTGGACGCCGCCTGCCCCGGATTCAAGCGCCACCTCAAGGGAGTCGTTCACCACGAAGATCGTCTCATATCCGGCGAGGGCCTCGCGGACGGCGACGGCTTCTGCCAGGAGCGCCCTGCGGTCAAGGTGCTTGTCCCTGAGCTGGATGATGCCCGCACCGCCCGCAGCGGCAAAGGATGCCTGCGCCGCATGGGAGCGGCCCTTCCCGATGGCGGGGTCGGTCACCACGTAGAGGCCGGGGAGGGTTGTGTGCTCAGGCGGCATCCGCATCCCTCACATTCGCGTGTTCTGCAAGGTCCTCTCCGGTGAGGGTTGCCATCTCGTCGAAGAGCGCCGTCCGAAACGAGTACGGCCCGCGGGCGAGGGCGGCCGCCCGCTCCCCGGCCCGGCCGAAGGCGGCGCAGGCGGCGGCGCAGGCGGGGAGGAGGTCATCCCCGACGGCCGCAAAGGCGCCCACGACCGATGCGGTCATGCACCCGGTCCCCGAGAGGCGGTCCATCAGGGGGTGGCCGTTTGCCGCGGCAAGCGTGCGTTCGCCGTTAGAGATGTAATCGACGGGGCCCGTCATCACGACGACGGTGCCAAAGCGTCTCGCGCAGGCGGCGGCGACCGAGGCCGGGTCACCCTCGCACCCGGCGGAGTCCACGCCGCGGACCTCCCCGCCGGTCCGGGCGAGGACGCCGATCTCGCCTGCGTTGCCCTTCAGGACGGCGATATCGAGCTCGGCGAGGAGGCGTTCGGCGGCCTCCGTGCGCATCGCGGTCGCCCCGGCCCCGACCGGGTCGAGGATGACGGGGATGCCGCGTGCGTTCGCCGCCCTGCCGGCGATGAGCATCGATGCTATCTGGCCGGTGGTGAGCGTCCCTATGTTGAGGACGAGCACACTTGCTATGCCCGCCATCTCGGCCGCCTCCTCGGGTGCCGACGCCATCACCGGCGCTCCGCCCGTGCAGAGCGTGATGTTTGCGCAGTCGTTGATCGTGACGGCGTTGGTGATGTGATGGACGAGGGGGCGGGTGGTGCGGACCGCGACGAGGGCGTCGGCGATGGCTGATGGGTCGATGGCAGGTGCGGATGTGGTGGCCGGGGGTATGCTGGTTGGGTCCATGGTAGTTCACCGGAAGTACCCGGATATTGGTCGCGAAGGGTAAGAAGGGTTTTGACCGTGGCAAGGGATGGGGAACCGCCCTCGCATGTCCGGCAACGCCGTTCCCGGGATCTTCACCGGCGAAACATTTATTCTGGAGAACCGTCCATTGACCCGCAGCCCTGGTAGCAGGAACGGACGGAATATGCCGGATAGTTCCAGGAACAACGACTGATTTCAGCGATGCTCCGGCACCCTTCACCCCATCGTCTCCCTGATCGATTTCGCATTCGGGATAGTCCCCCATTGCGTCCGAAATCGAAGGCGTTCGGATAAGCTTCGCCGCACCCGGAACCGGATACAACGATCCGTGACAACGGGCATGGCACCGTCCGGCAGGGAATGGATGGGTATGCCTGCCATTCCCAGATACCGGTGAAACCTTGAAAGACGGGAAAAGGAGGTTCGAATGAAGAAAATTGCCGTAATCATACTGCTATTGGCAGTAGTTGGCGGCATTCAGGTGGTGAGTGCCGAAGTTGATGCGCCGGTGGCGGTGCAGGATGATCAGGTACACAATAGGGGTTATGGTTGGGGTTCTGATTGGGAATATCAATGGGAGATGTGCGACCCCTGGTACAATGTTTTGTATGATTATTTTTCTCCTCATGATCCCCCCCCTGATGGCCTCCCCTTATCTGTTGAAATCGTTAGTGGACCAACACATGGCTATTTTAAAGAATTTGATGAGCATTCAGAATGGCTTTGGTACTTTCCGGAGGAATATTTCCTCGGGGAGGACGAATTCTGCTACCGGCTTTACTATGGATACGAATATTACCCGCCGAGAACCGTGTCAATACACGTGGGTCCGGCATGTTTTGCACCAGATACCAACGAAGATGTCTACAGCACTAGTACCGGTACCAGGCTTGACGTCCCAGCCCCCGGCGTTCTTGAAAATGATCACAACTGGCATACGGAGCATTGGATGGAGGCAGTCCTTATCGAATCCCCCGTGCATGGGGACCTGCATCTCAATGCAGATGGATCATTTACCTATGCGCCCGAACCCGGGTTCATCGGCACAGACGAATTCCTGTATGTGGCCAACGATGAAGGGGAACCTTACATCTTTAGCTATTACACCACGGTGACGATCACCGTATCCGATTCCGAAGTCCCACCCGTTCCGGAATTTCCGGGTGCTTTCCTGGTAATCTGCGGAATCATTCTTGGAAGCGCAGTCATCGCAACACGGATGCGAATTCGCCGGTAACACTAACTCCCATCACTCTTTTTTGAAAAAAAATGGTTCATTCTCACCCCACCGGCACGCAGATCTCCGTCAGGATCTCCTCCTCCCCCACCCCGGCCGGATCGTTCAGGTAGACCTCGCGAATCGGGCCGGTCATAAACTTGCCGTGCTCTTGGATCCACGCGAAGAGATCTTGTACGTGGTTTTGCTTAATTCAGGCCGAGAAATTCTTCCTTTGTGAGATGTGCCTGTTTCAGAATAGAGATGAGTGTTCCACGGGGCACCGGATCTCTCTGGGGAATAATTACGAGGAGTTTCTTACCGGCATCGTCCATTTTATAGAGCGCCGTATGACTTCCCTTGCCCTGCCGGGGTGCAATCACAAATCCGGCTTTTATGAGTTTGCGTAGAATGATATCCGATGAAAGAAGAGGGAGTTTTTTCATCCCTCGACCTCGATCACCGAGGTAAATTTATGACGGGATGTGAGGGATGGTTCAAGGTCCTTAAGTATACCCAGAACACGTGCATTTTCCAGGTATAATTCGATTGCCTCCTGGATATTATCAAGCGCTTCCTGCGGTGAATCCCCGCAACTGGCTACCTCCAGGTCCTGACAGCGGGATACATATACCCCGTCTTCTTCCCATATTGAAACGGTCAGACGCATTTTTGTCATATTTTCTCCCGGGTCCTACGTAAATTATTCAGCCATAGAATATAAAATCTGCCGCACTGGCACGGATGAGGACGATCGCATTTTCTTTTCCTTCCTCCTGACGTTCTGCGGTATCTGATGGATGCCCTGTTGTTGCCGGCGATACCTGCTGCGGACAGAAACATATACGCACGCACGGGTGATGGGAGGAATCGATGCAGGGTGATGCCATCGCCAGTCTGGTGTAGGGGAAGGTGCCGGAAGAAGGCGGCAGGTTCAATATGCGAATAATCCGCTCACAATTTTGCCCAATTGCTCCGGAAAAAAGATGTGTCACCCCACCGGCACGAAGATCTCCGTCAGGGCCCCCTCCTCCCCCACCTCGGCCGGGTCGTTCAGGTACACCTCGCGGATCGGGCCGGTGATGGTCTTCCCGTGCACGGATATCCACCGGAAGAGGGCGTTGTAGGCCGACTCCGATGTTTCGTAGGGCCCCTTGTGGACCGCCGTTGCCATCGGCCCGCCGGGGAGTCGGTAGCAGGTGATGGTCCCTCCCCCTTCCTTCGAGGCGGGGACCGCCCCCGCCGGCAGGCCTGCCACCGGGATGGCAACCTCGATGTCGGCGGTCCCCTCCTCCTGCGCCCGCATCATCTCGTCGTGCGAGGTCTCGTGGCAGAGGAAGGCGGGCATCCCGGCGACCCCGATGCCGTGCTCCTCCACGTACGAGAAGAGCTCCATGATCATCTGCGGGATCTGCTCCTGGTACCGGCCCCGGCGGCGCAGGCCGAGGACGGTCTGCGGGGGGATGTGGGTGAGGGTGATATCGGTCATGTGATCGTGGGTGATGAGCGGCACTTTCTATTTAACCGTTGGCCCGGCGGGGAGAACAGGGAAGGAAAGGGAGCGAGGGGGAAGAAGGCGAGAGAGGGGGAGGAAGTGAGCGAGGGGAAGAAGGCGAGAGAGGGGGAGGACGTAGAGCGAGGTTGAGGAGGGGTTGCAGCCGGAAGGATCCCCTGTTCTGATTCAGGAACTCTGATCCTGGAACTGTGGTTGGATATCCAGGGATAAGCAGTAAGAACCTCTTGTTATGTCTGAACCGGACCGTGGCCTGATGCAGGAACAGGAGAGGAGGATGACAAGACGTGGAACAAAGGCAGAAACGCGACCAGGTGCAAAATTGGGAATGAACCGGGGGTTTAGTGAATCCCTTTGCTCAGGAACCGGGTATCGTCATCGCCGGAGGTGTTCTCATGAGTTCTGGGAAATACCCTGCTGTGATCGGGTTTCGTGGATGTTTCGTCTTCGGCCACCCGCGGCTTGTATACCGGTACTTTCTCCGGGAGGTAGGCGGCGACCGTCTCCCGCGGTATCCTGTATTCCTTGCCGGGGAAGCGTACAATGAAGGAGTGGCCATCCGGACCGGCGGTAACGTTGCCGATAATATGCCCGGAGGTGCTGCGCACGAATGCCGACGGGAGGTCGCCAAGGGATATTTTCAATAAATCGACAGCGTTTATCTGAAAGGCAACGGAAGGAAGGCTTGTATCAGAAAATTCCAGCTGGCACCTGAAAAGCCCCGGGGGAAGTTTCCTAATTGTTAATGACACCACATTTTCACCAGAATAATAA
>DSBQ01000006.1 GCA_011045995.1 Methanoculleus sp.
GATGCGACGATCGGGAAGGAGCAGATGCTGCCTGCTTCTTTTGCGATGGCGTCGACCGCTGCCTCCGCGGCCATGAGTGCCGCAGGGACGCTCTCTCCCATGATGAAGAAGTTGCCGCCGGCGATGCCCTTGACGATTCCAAATTCTTCCTCGCCGATGTACTCTCCACTCATGATGGGAACCGCCCAGCATTTTCGTCCACCAACTTCTGTCTGGTACTCGTATTTGTCACCGAAGAAATGGAGCTTTACGTCGATGCGTTCCTCTGCCTCAGGCATACCGTCGAAGACAGCTGTGGTGGGGAGGGTCATTACACATTCTGCAAGACGCTCAACGACCTGCTCCTTGAGCTTCTTCTTGCCGCCGGCAAAGAACATGACCGCAACACCGGGGCGTCCGTCAGGGGTCTCCGATGGGTCGAGAATGCGCTCGATGCCTGCTTCGCAGGGGCACCCTATGGCGGAGGTGGCAAAGCCAGTTGCCTCGGTCGCTACCTTGAGGGCCCATTTTTCGTTGATTGCAGTAATTACGACGCGGCATGCCCAGTTAGGAAATGCCTCTGCGTACTCGTCTTCGATAGGTACTCCGTTTAATTCCATGAATAATACCTCGTTTCAGTAATTCTTTAGGTGAGGTGTAGGGATACTAGAAGGTTTCTTTTTGAATAAGGGACCTTCGGAGAAGGGACCTTTGAGAAGTATTCTTCGTTCGAGGGACCTTCGGAGAAGGGACCTTTGAGAAGTATTCTTCGTTCGAGGGACCTTCGGAGAAGGGACCTTTGAGAAGTATTCTTCGTTCGAGGGACCTTCGGAGACTGTACCTTTGAGAAGTATTCTTCGTTCGGGGGACCTTCGGAGAAGGGACGTCGGTTGAGGCGGTCCGGGAAGTGCGGCCGCACGACAAGCATTTAAAATAAAGCATAAATTGGGTTTATTTTTAATTTGGACCTGAATAATGAGTTTTTAATGAGGGGCACCCACGGCAATCATAGCAATAGATTTAAATTTCACAAAATAGAACGTTAATTCAGAGGAGATTGGATTATGGGCGTTTCTACAGATTCAATGAACTCGTACATTTCCCGTGACCTCAAGCATCAGTTTTCCCCCAAAGAAGGCTGGATGATTGAGAAACAACCGGATTGCGGCGGCGTTACCTTCCCGTACGTCGTATGGCGCAAGCGTTTTGGTCAGACGAAGCGGTATCCGGTCGAAGTGGTCATTGGACCATCTGTTTCGGGTAAAATGGTCGAGGAGTTTGCAGCAAAGAAAGCAGCGGCAGAGAAAGCAAAGATTTCACTTGAACCGCTGACGCTGTTTGTACCGACAGGCGCAGATGTCTCTGCAGTACCTGATGACATCGATGTAAAATATCTCAAAGTTCTGAAGGTCGAGGAAGGCCAGGTCATCTGGTGGAAAAAGACCCTCATCGCTGAATAATTTGTATTGAACGGTGCTCCCTGAAGGGAGCATATATTTTCCCTGTTGTTGTTCTTCAGGGGACCATCCGGATGGTCCCGGTCTCATCCGTCCGGTATCCGCCGAGTCTTTTCAGGCAGTCGGTGAACCGGTCTGATGTAATGGTACTGAAGAGCGTTGCAACCCGTTCATTTTCTTCGAGTTCTGCTGTAGGACAGACTATCTCATACCGTTCCGTTCCGATGGGTTCGAATGAAAGGCCAAGGGCCTTTGCCGCGCTATAGACGCCGATGCCGGCATCGCATTCGCCTGCACTGACGGAGAGGGCGACTGCCAGATGGGTGGTTGCTTCATGGTCATAACCGGTGATGGAGGAGGCGTCAGTCTGCCGCTCCCGCAGGAGATGGTCAAAGAGGACGCGGGTGCCCGAACCCCGCTGACGGTTGATGATGCGCACACCGGGCAGGTCGTCAAAGACGATGCCATCACGGGAGATGACGCCCTGCTCCCGCTCCGCGATACAGATGAGTGAGAGTTGTTCATCCGGCAGGTAGCGCCGGAGATACGAGAGATTATACTCCCCGTCATCGCCAAGCAGATGCATCGGTGCGGCATGGCAGGCCCCCTGTTTAAGTGCAAGAATGCCACCCATGCTGCCGACATGGGTGGAGTGCATCAGAACGCCGTCACCGGTCATATAGTCGGCAAGAAAGTCCAAAGCCGGGTCATGACTGCCGGTTACCAGCAGGGATTCTTCCGCTGCCCTGCGAGGGACGCTGAGCAGGGCAGTGACCTCTTCGCCTGCCATAATCCCTTCCCGTGATGCGGGAATCCGGAAGTAGGCGTTTGCACGGACCGCGCTCATCTGTACCCCCGCACCGCGGGACTGCGGAACGGCTACCCACCGCCCCCTGACATTTCCCACGGTGAGAAGGACAAATTCATCGGTCCCTGCTGCAGAATCAAGGGTTGTCGCAAGATGCACCCGGAGCTGTTCCGGCACGCCGGGCTGCAGGCCGTAGAGTTCCATCATAGGCCGGATGACCTCCCGAAGAATCGTAGAAGCTGCAAGTGGATAGCCGGGCATCCCTATGACCGGTTTCCCATCAATGATTCCTACAATGACGGGTTTTGCGGGTTTGATGGCAACGCCATGTATCAGCAGTTTTCCCAGTTCACCGACGATCTCCGCCGTGTAGTCCCGTGTTCCCTTGGACGAACCGGCGGAGATGACGAGCATGTCATTTTCACGAACTCCTCTTCTGATTGCCTCCCTGATGGCCTCTCTGTCATCGGGTACGATGTCGTACTTCCGGGGGGCCGCCCCCAGTTCGCTCAGGTAGGCCGCCGCCATCTGCATGTTGCTCTCGACCACCTGCCCGGGGAGGGGGCGGACCCCTGCGGGGATCAGTTCGCTGCCGGTTGGGATGAGGCCGACACGGAGTTCTTTTACCTTGACCTCCGTTATCCCATAGGAGGCGAGAGCACCGATCTCGTGTGCCCGGATGCGGTGGTTCGAGGGGATGATCATCTCGGATTCTGCGATGTCCTCACCGACGGGGCGGATATGCTGCCATGGGGCAGTTGCCCGGCGGATGACAAACGAACCGTCCTCAGTCGTCTCCACATCCTCGATCATGATGACCGCATCATACCCTTCGGGCACCACATTGCCCGTATTGATGCGCACAGCGTCGGGGAGGATCACCGGGCGCTGTTCATGGGCTCCGGCGGTGTCAGCGCTCCTGACCGCAATGCCGTCCATCGCCGCGAGGTGAACGGGGGGGACCGAGGACCTCGCGAAGGCTGGTTCGGCCGAAATCCTGCCTGTCGCCTCTGCAAGCGGGACCGCGGTGGTCCGCGGGACAAATGAGAATGTCTCTCTGATGGTTTGTTGTGCTTCATCGAGGGACACCAGGGAAAAATACCGTTTTACCATAGGATCACCTCTACCTCTTCTCCTTTCTCCAGTCCTTCCCTGGATTCCGGTACCCGCACAAGGCCGGTACTATAAATGAGCGTATTTGTAAGGCCCGACTTGCCGAAGAGAGGGACGGCATCATCGCCTTCAAGGCGGACCCGCACATAGTCCTCCCGTCCGCGTGCAGATGAAATGTTCGTTTTCAGGGTCGCTGTGCGGATTCTGCGGTGGATTCCGGACCGCGTCATTGCCCCGATAAGTTCGTCCACCAGGGCTATCAGCACCACGTACGATGATGCGGGGTGTCCGGGGAGACCTATCACCGGCGTCGCTCCAATGGTCCCGATGATCGTCGGTTTCCCGGGTGCAAGGGCGATGCCGTGAATGTGCACCGTCCCCATCTCTTCGATAATTGCTGCACACATATCACGTTCCCCTTTTGAACTGCCTCCCGAGACAAGTATTAGATCACAGGAGCGGACGGCCCTGCGGATCACGTCTTCGAGTGCCTCCCGTTCATCGGGCACGATCCCGAATAGCTCCGGGTCGCCGCCACGCTCACATGCATACCCGTAGCAGAGGTAGGTGTTCACATCCCGGATTTCGCCCGGACCGGGGACCCGGTCGACAGGGACTAGTTCATTTCCGGTTGAGATGATGCCTATCTTCGGGCGCCTGATTACCGGAACCGTTCCGTACCCGAGTCCTCCAAGCACCCCCAGGTCGCGGGGGGAAAGATGTCTGCCGGGTTCGAAGACCGGATCTCCTCTACGAAAGTCATCGCCTCTGAGGGTGACATTCTCCCCCGGTGCCACCGCCCTGCGGACAAGGACGTCCCTGCCCATCTCCTCAGAATATTCGATCATCGCCACCGCGTCTGCGCCTGCCGGCAGGATGCCTCCCGTGGGTACATACATGCACTCCCCCCGTGAGAGGGAGGGGATGTCTCCCTCTCCCATGGCGATTCTGCCGGTGATGGCAAGCATCGCCGGGATTGCTTCGCCTGCTCCCGTGGTGTCGGCGGCATATACCGCATAGCCGTCAACGACCGATCGGGAAAAACCGGGGATGTCCTCGCGGGCGGCGACGGGTGCTGCGAGTATCCGGTTCAGTGCCCCGGGCAGGGGTACTAATTCGGTGGGAAGTTCCGGGGCACATGCATGAAGCACCCGTACTGCTTCACTGACAGCGACGAGATCCAGAAAGAGGCTCATCTGAAACAACCGAGCTGGCAGCCCCTGATTTTGATCTTTGGATCATGAGTGTTGCAGTACCGGGCAATGTCGAGTTTTTTAATATTGTACTTGTCACAGATCTCGAATGCCTGCTCGCACCTGATTTCATTGGTGATCCCGAATTCCCTGAATGCCTCTTCGATGAGTTGTGTATCCATGCTATTATGGTAGTCGTCGATTGAAATTAGGTTTACTGATATGGAAAATCAGTGAGCGCCCGTTATTTTGGTTTTCTCAATACGTAGCCTTGGGGCATGCAAAAGGGCGCATGAGTAATGGTCGGTCAGTGGTGGTTATCAGGTGTTTTGCGTATATGCTTCCGGGCCTGTGTCCGGTTGTTCCGGGGATTATTATGTTGCAATTATCGAATGGCCGCATGATTATTATCAGTGGAAATAAAGCACTATTATTAACAATTTCATTTTAATTTTAAATCTAGGTAAATTATTTATTATCGATAAAAACAAAGATTTGCTCTTTTTTTCCGTGCACCATACTTCAATACATTTATCTATTCTTTTCAACAACTTTTCCTGTAATCGATTTAATCGATGATACTGGTGCGTGAAACCATGGCATTTGCATTGCATATCAACATGGAACGGTGTACCGGTTGTAACGCGTGCGTGGTCGCATGCCCCGTTGATGCACTGGAGCTCTTTACTGTGGACCCAGTTACCAACGAGAAAATCTACAAAGTGAAAAATGGCAAGGCCATTATTCTCGATGTTGATCAAGAACTCTGCGCCGGTTGCGGCGTATGTGTTGAGGCATGTCCATTCAATGTGATACGGCTGGCAGGACCGTGGGACTCAATTTCCAAATCCCTGGCAGAAGGAATGGAGTGAGGTTAAAACATGGAAACATTCTTCCCGAAATTTTCCAAGAAGCGTGAAGGTGTTAACGTCATTATGGAGCAGAAGCTCCTGAAGAACGTAAACAACCTTATTCTTAATGCACAGACGTGTACCGGATGTGGTATCTGTTATGAAGCCTGTCCGGAGGAAGCAATCAGCCTTGGTCTGGTTGGTGCAGTTATTCGTGGAGCAGTCGACTACGCCGAACCCGTAAACATTGACGAGAAGAAATGCTCGTA
>DSBQ01000032.1 GCA_011045995.1 Methanoculleus sp.
ATTTTTTGACGGAATGTTTACCGGGGAGAAACCTGATCTTAAAATTCCGGTTGTAATCGTCCTTGTCATTGCGCTGCTCAGCGGCGTGACCGCGATGAGGGTATCATCCGTCACCGCCCAGCTCATGCCGGCGGAGCTTGCCGGCATGGGGGCAATGATGGGCGCCTTCGGATTTATCGCCGCCTTTATCATGGCATTTTTGATGTGGGTTATCTGGGCGGCGCTCTTTCACGGCATATCGGCCCTCAGGGGTGGGAAGGGAAGCTTCAACAACACCCTCGCCGTAGCCGGCTACGGGTTCGCCCCGCAGATCATCTCCGGCATCATCAGCGCCGCCGTCTCCTGGTGGTACTTCTCCGGTGTCACCCTCCCGGTTATCACCGACCCCCTGCAGATCCAGGAGGTCGCGAAGGAGCTGATGGCCGCCCCCGAACTGATGGCCGTCTCGGCGATTGGCATGGTCTTTTACCTCTGGAGCGCCAACATCTGGATCTTCGGGCTCATGGAGGCACGGCGTATCGGTGCAAAGGACGCGGCGATCGCCGTGTTGATCCCGTTCGCCGCCCTCGCGCTCTTTACCCTCTGGCAATATATCGGGTGATGAAATGAAAGGATATAGCTTTGTTATCTGTGCAGCGCTCCTGCTCATGCTCTGCACCGTGCCGGCGGCCGCGCAGCTCACTCCGGCCGAGGCGGCCGCACAGCTTGCCGTGACCTCTTATGATGTCGAACCGCAGGTCTTCATGTACAAAGACACCGGCACCGTCAGGGTGGCCGTGACCAATACCGGTGAGATGCCGATCGCAATATCGCGGGTGAAGCTCTATTCCAACGACCTCTCGGTCTATGGCGGGGAAAACTATGACTCCGTGGGGACCATCGGCACGGGCAACAGCCTCGCGTTCACCTTCACGGTCGTCGCGGATACTCCCGACGGCTTCTATTACCCGTTCTTTTATGTGGATCTCCGTGACGCCGGCAGTGTCAGGTACCGCATCCCCGTGACGGTCGACTCCACCAGCCTTACCGCATCGGTGACGGACAAACCCGATGTCTTCTCCCCCGGCAAGAAGGAACAGATCACCATCCTCGTCGGCAACCCCCGCGAGAACACGGTGAATGCCGTTGAAGTGGTCCCCCTCAAAAACGGGTACACCACCGTGCAGACGGCCTCTTTTATCGGCACCCTTGTCCCCGACCAGTCGGCTGAGGTGACCTTTGAGGTAACCCCCCGGGAGGAGACGGTGATGGCCTTTGCGGTCCGCTACCGGAACGGCATCAACGTCCACGAGACACTGGTGGAGGTGCCGGTCACCTTCGGCGAGGACAAGAAACGGGCGGCGATCGTCCTGAACAACATCGTCGTGGAGTCCGGGGGAACCTCGTACACGGTCATCGGTGATGTGACGAATGCAGGCCTCAGGGATGCGAAGTCGGTCATCGTAACGGTCGGCGAACCCGGCATCCCGGTCGATCCGTACCGCTCCTACGTGGTGGGAGCCCTCGAGCCCGATGATTTTGCCGGGTTTGAGGTGACGTTTCGTGCAGAGCCCGGTGAAGAGGTTCCCCTCATTGCCCTCTACAAGGATGCGGATGGCAATCTCTACGAAGATGCGATCATGCTGAACCTGGCAGACACGGCCAAGGGCTCCCGTCCTGACAGTGGCTCTGCGATGCCGCTTATCTGGATAGGTCTGGTCATTGTGGCCATTGCCGTGGTGGGCGGCGTCATATTCTACTCATGGAAGAAGACATAGGCCCGGCAGGTCCCGGCAACGGGACACAACCGGTCATCCGGCTCGAGGGGGTGAGCAAAGTCTACTCCCTGCCCTTCGGCGACGTGATAGCCCTCGATAAGGTGAGCCTCACGATTATGCCCGGTGAGTTCATCGCGATCATGGGCCCGTCCGGCTCCGGGAAGTCAACCCTCCTCAACCTCATCGGATCGCTGGACGTCCCGAGCGAAGGCCGCCTCTATATTGACGGGGAGGACACGAGTGAGCTCTCCGACGATGAACTGACCGAACTCCGGCGGGATCACATCGGCTTTATCTTCCAGCAGTTCAACCTCATCCCGCTCTTAAACGTCTTCGAGAACGTGGAATACCCGATGATCCTGAAGACCCGGCAAAGCATCAGAAAGAGCCGGAAGGCACACGATCTCCTCATGAGAATCGGGCTGACGGACTCGATGCTTGCCCACAAGCCCAAGGAGCTCTCCGGGGGTCAGCAGCAGCGGGTTGCCATTGCCCGGGCGCTGATCAACGATCCTGCCATCCTCCTCTGCGACGAGCCCACGGGCAACCTTGACACGAAGACCGGCGAGGTGATCATGGACCTGTTGAAGGAAGTGAACGCGTCGGGAAAGACCGTCATCATGGTCACTCACGACCCCGATGTGGCCACGTACGCCAGCAGGAAAATCACCCTCGTCGACGGGAGGATCGTATGATATTCTTCGAGCTCTCCCAGAGAAATATCCGCCTCAACTGGCTCCGTTCGCTCCTCGCGGTCCTTGGCATCGTCATCGGCGTGGCGGCCATCGCCTCGATGGGCATCCTTGGCAACTCGCTCACCCTCTCGGTCACCGCATCGCTCTCATCGGTCGGCGACTCGGTGACGGTCGTCCCCTCCATCGGCGGCGGGGGGATGGGAGGCCCGACGACGGCAAATGAACAGATCACCGACCGGCAGGTCCAGCAGATATTGCGGGCCGCCGCCCCGAACGACGTCGTCCCCGTCTATTCAGGGGTCGACCGCTATGAGATCGGCGGTGATAGGGGCGTGGTGACGGTCTACGGCATCACGCCGGAGGATATGGCCGTCCTTGTCGATCTCGCAGACGGCGTCTATCCCCGGACGACGGGCGGGGCACTTGCAGGGGCCACCTTTGCCGAGAATAACAAGCTGAAGCCCGGCAGCAGGCTTACGCTCGGGGGTGAGACCATCCGCGTCGTCGGCATCCTCGAGGAGCAGGGAATGGGATTTGACATCAACCCGGACTTCGCCCTCATCGTCTCCGACCGGTTCTACTCGCACAAGTACGAACAGGACGGCTACGACATGGTGATCGTCAAGGTCCGCGACATCAATGACATCGATGCGGTGAAGGACGCGATCGACCGGACCCTGAACCGGCGCGGTGACGATGTGGTGACGGTCTACGATTCGCGTGCGATCCTTGAGGTCATCACCGAGGCATTCAACCAGATCGCGCTCTTTACGACTGCTATCGGCGGCATATCGCTCCTCGTGGCGGGCGTCTCCATCTTCAACGTCCAGATGATGTCGGTGACCGAACGGATCAAGGAGATCGGCATCATCCGCTCCATCGGGACGAAACGCGGCGAGGTGCTGCGGATGTTCATCTACGAGTCCCTTATCCTGGGAGGCGTGGGGGCGGGGATCGGCGGCATCCTCTCCTTTGCCGGCGGGTATGTGGTCTCGATCATCATGCTCCAGACGACGGAGTACCTCTTCTACCCGTCGTCCCTTGTCTACATTCCGTATGGGATTGCGATAGGGCTGGTCGTCACCCTCCTCTCGGGGCTCTACCCCGCCTGGAAGGCCGCCAACCTCAACCCGATCGAGGCGCTCAGGTACGAGTAGCCCAAAAATTCAATTTTTCATGGACGCTCTTTCAGAAAGAGCAGGCGCTCCCGGGACCCTTCCCCGCACCATCGCCGTCCTCCCCGGCGGGGGTCTGCAGGACCACCCCGGCAAAGGCGGGATAGGCGGCACAGAACGGCGCCCACCAGGAACGGGTGTCGCAGAAGGGGATGATCCGCATTTCCGCTCCTCCCTCCTCGTACAGCAGGAGGCCGAGGGGCTCACCGGCAACGGCATATCCGGGAGAGGCCGCCCAGCGGACCCTGCGGACGACCGGGATTACCACAAGGGTGCCATGGTGGCGCACGGGACCTGCAAAGAGAGTGGTTACGGGGGCGGAAATGCCGCCCGCACCGTCCGACCGTCGTCTCATCGCCTCATCATCTCCCTGACGTCTTTGATTATGAGCAGGCGTATGGCCGGCGGGATGAGGGCCGCCGGGTGGCGTATTACTAGCTCCCCGTCTCCCTCCCCCTCGATCAGACGGCCGGTAAAGACCGGTTCTGCCCGGAGGTCGACCCTGGCGGATGCGGCAAGCACCCCCTTTATGGCGGCAATCGCCCCGAAGGCCTGGCCGGTAGCCGCCGCATCCCCGAGCCCGAAGCGGCATGCCATCGTCAGGTGCCCGAAGGAGACCTGGAGGAGCATGGCAAAGAGAGGGGGGCTCACCTGCGGCCAGAGTTTAAGACCATGTGCGGCGAGTGCCGCCGCCCCATCTCCCCGTATGCTCTTCTTCTCCTCCCCGGCCTCTCCCGTCTTCTCTCCTGCCTCCCCTGCTGCCGGCGGTGCGGCGGGTCCGGCGGTTTTCTCCTCTGTTTTCTCCTGCAGGGAAAACTCTTTCAGCGTTCTCCCGAAGAGGGACACTCTCGCTGTTCGTTCCCTAATCAACTCGACGCTGACCCGAAGCGCTCCCCATGCCCAGTAGACTCCTGCCGAGGGCCCGAGCTCTTCGGTGCAGGACCACCGGCCACCGGTGCGCACCGGCACCATCCAGAGAAGCAGGAAGAGAAGGGCTATGGCTGCAAGCAGGAGCAAAAGGACGGTCAGGATACCGGAGGGCATAGGAAAAGGGGGAAGGGGTTATGCTTCCGTTCTCTCTTCTTCGCCTGCTGCTGAGGCGCTCTCTTTGCCCTTCTTCTCCCTCATCGCCGAGATCGCCTCGGTGACCTGCGGGAGGATGCTCTCTCCGATGGTCGCAACGACTTCAGAGACGACCCCGCCATGCTTGAGCGGGAGTACCCGGACACTCTCGAAGCCGGTTGCGCCCTTCTGGATGATGACCAGCGCCACCGGGGTGATCCCGCCGCCGGCAGCGGCTCCCGACCCGCCGGCACCCTTATCATCAGCACCGGTTCCGCCGCCGAAGCCGAAGCCGAACGAGGCGACGGGAATGATCAGTTTGTCCTCCGTCTCGATGGGATCGCCCATCACGGTATTGGCATTGATGAGATGGTCGAGTTCATCGACCGTGTACTTGAAGAATTCGTCTCCTTCCATGGTTCTCACTCCCCCGGAATTGGCATGGAGGGGGATAAAGGTTCTCCAAACAACGGCTCCCCCTGTCCTGTGCGCATCAGGTGGTTGAGGCCGCCGTCACCGGTTCGCCGGGTCCTGGAGTGCGGGGCAGAAGTTGCAGATGGAGTGTAAAATCTCCTCCTCCTTGTCCCGGATGGCGCAGTAGTAGCGGCCGTCCCTGGAGAAGACGGCAAACCCGCCGGGGAAGGGGGTGCCGACGGGATGGCCGGGCTCGTCGAGGACGTACATCGCAAATGCGCAGAGGAGATAGTAGAAGAGCTGGTACCAGGGTGAGGCGGCGGTGTGCGCTCCCCAGGAGATCTCCGCCCCGTCATCGTCCCTGAGGCAGCCATCCGGGAGCATGGCGCAGTAGGCGTGAAACGTCTCCGGGTCGGTGATCGCCTGCTGCATCTGCGGTGCGGCAAACGAGCCGTCCCGTGCCATAGAAAGGAGAC
>DSBQ01000019.1 GCA_011045995.1 Methanoculleus sp.
GGGCGGGGGAGAGGGCGCATACGAAATAAGCCCAAAATGGAGATATTTTGGAATTTGTTACGCCCCGCGTTACATATAATGGAATATTTTGCGAGAAATGATAATTTTTGATCGATTGGTTATTATGGTCCCTTGAGATATTGGATTTTAACGAAGGAGGTGCTCGAAAAACAAAACTAAAAGGAAGACCGAATATGCTCGAACATATTCGGTACAGCTAGCCGTTCAAATGACTGTTGTTATTCAACAGTACTCTACAGGTTGGATTTGCAGAAGATAGTTCCCTGCAATCAATTACTCTGTAGATTTTCAATATTTACATTTTGCTATGGTTGTTGAATACAATTCCAATGGAGGTACAGAGTGATTATCGAAATTATGGCGATAATATTTCTTGGTGCTGTAATGGCATCAATTCCGTTTGTAAAGGAAACCGGAAACATAATCTTTGGCTTAGGAATGTTTCTAGTGGCAATTTTCCTTTCGGGTTCGATTATTGCAATAATTCCATAATAGAATCGAAATCATTTTTTTTTAAAAAAAATGTTCACCATTAATTACCTTTCAATATCCTGTTTATCTCCAGCCTCTTGTCTCCTCTTCCTCCGCTCCATCTGCCCCCACTTCACCGCGATCAGCCCCGACACGAGCGTCTGCACAATCGCATAGACGATGATGATGACGAAGGCCTCGCCGTAGGCGGCAAGCGCCGAGGCCCCGACGAGGAGGGAGACGCCGAGGTTCCTGTTGGCAGAACTCGTTGCAAGGACCTGCCGGTTCTGGCGTTCGGGGCCGCCGAGGAGGTAGCCGAGGAGCATCGAGAGGGCGACGAGGAGGATCACGGCGAGGACCGGCAGGATGCCGACCCTGAAGAACATGTCCACGAACCGGACCTCGCCGGTGATCTGGACGGTGATGAAGATGATGCCGAAGAGGACGATGGAGAGGTTCGAGAGGAGAAACGCCCTGTCGCGGATCCGGTCGGCGAACGGTTCCGCCCATGTATTGATGGCAAGGCCTGCCGTCATCGGGACCATGATGAAGATGGTGAGCGTGGTCATCACGTCGACGAAGTCCACCCGTTCGACGATGGCGCCCGGCAGGACGAGGGTGAGGGTCGCAGGCGTCGTGAAGATGGCAAGGACGCTCAAAAAGAACATGATGCTGATCGCAAGGGAGATGTTGCCCTTCGAAAACTCCGCGAGCTTCGGGCCGATCGTCGATCCCGGTGCACAGGCGACGATGAGGATGCCTGCGGCCACCGCCGGGTCCATCGGAAGAAGGCGGACGATGAGGATCGCCGCGACGGGGATAAGGAGGAGGTTGATGAAAAAGGCGGTGTTCACCATCCGGCGCTGGCGAAGGGGCTCTGCTATCCGGCGGGTCGTCAGTGCAAGGCCCATGGAAAACATCGTGAGCACCAGAAAGAGATAGATCGAGATCTCAAGCGGCAGTGTCAGGCCCACATCCGGAAGCATCTGTAAAGGCATTGGCAGGATTTCTCATAATAATGCCGGTTTAGGCATTATTTGCGAATTAAGGAGACAATTGCGGCGCACAGAAAAGAGGATATCACCGGCCCGAAGGCCGCATACATCATGGGGGATAAGGACAGTGAATCTTCCTGCCCCCCATTCTCGTGACAGGTCCCGTCGCCCGGTTCCCTTCCGGGGTTTCACGGGCCCGCCGGCATGTTCATTTTTCCTCAACTCCCTCGCAGGTGAGATTACCCGGTTCATTGAGGCGGCGGGGTGCTGCGGTTTTATCGCTGCAATCCGGCGTTATCCGGAAGGCCCACTCCCGCCATGTTCATCACTTCATCCACTTCGTCGTTCGTCATCTCATCCGGGTCTTCCCGGTCAGCCGCCGGCACGGATATGGTTGCCCCTGTATTCAGGTGCCGTTTTCCCGTGCCGGCCGCAGCGGGCCCGTCGTCGGCAGGCCCGCCTCATCCCGAAGGCCGGAACCGTAGCCCCGGCCTTCAAAGCACATTTCCCGGACCGGGGCGGGCACCGGATCCCGTCGTCCATTCCCGCATGCCTCTTCCCCAGTCAAACGGAAGATTGGCGTACAACTATTAAATTGTATGTGTCAGGGAAGGGGAAATGGGGTTCATTTACGGGCGGGTTAGATAAACGACCTTTACCGGGGGGCACGGGTGGTGATGGTGGTGGTGGTGATGGTGGTGGTTGTTTATTATGATGGCGCCTCTGCGTGGCTGCCGGTGATGGTGACCGGGCACACCTCGTCGCCGGGCGAAAAGCCGGGAAACTACTATCATCTGCTCCCTCGTAATGGGGGGTACAGGCCTTTGCACCCCGGCGAGACGGGTGGAGGATGGGATGAGCATGATCATTGATGTGACCGGGCTTTTCGTCTCCCTGATGGCCCTCGGCGTCCTGCTCCTCATCGGGCAGGCGATACGGAGCAGCGTGGGCATACTCCGGGCCCTCTTCCTGCCAACCTCGATCATCGCCGGGTTCATCGGCCTCCTGATCGGCCCCCAGGCGCTCGGCGCCCTGATCACCCGTCTTGCGGGGCCCGATGCGCTCTTTGCCGGCGGCCTCCTCCCTCCTTCTCTGCTGGACGTCTGGTCGCAACTGCCGGTCCTCCTCATCAACGTGGTCTTTGCCGCCCTCTTTCTCGGGAAGGCCATTCCGGGGATCCGTGAGATCTGGTCGGTCGCCGGTCCTGTCATCACCTATGGGCAGACCGTTGCCTGGGGACAGTACGTCGTCGGGCTTCTCCTGGCGCTCCTGATCCTGACACCCGTCTTCGGCCTGCCGCCGGAGGCCGGCGCGTTGATCGAGATCGGGTTTGAAGGCGGTCACGGGACGGCTGCCGGCCTTTCCGGGTCGTTTGAGGCTCTGGGGTTTGCCGAGGGCGCCGACCTTGCCCTCGGGCTTGCCACGGTCGGGGTGGTGATGGGGGTGGTCATCGGCGTCGCCCTGGTGAACCGTGCGTTCCACTCCGGGCAGATACCCGCCCCCGGGACGCTCCTGCACCCGGAAGCGGAGGAGATTCTCGCGTGCGAAACCATGCAGGAGCAACCCCCCGGCGAGGTCGATCATCCCGATATCTCCGCGGAGTCCCTCTCCATTCACCTGGGGGTCGTCTCCCTCGCTATCATCATCGGGTGGGTGCTCCTTCAGGCCCTCATCCGGACCGAAGCACTGCTCCTTGACCTGGTCGGAATGCAGGACTTCGCCCTGATGCACTACATCCCGCTCTTCCCGCTGGCGATGATCGGCGGGCTCATCCTGCAGGTGGCACTGGAACGGCTGGGCCGGAGCGATCACCTGAACCGGGCCCTCATCAACCGCATCTCCGGCACCGCCCTCGACGCCCTCATCCTTGCTGCCATTGCCACGCTCTCGCTGACCGTCATCGGGGAGCACCTTGTCCCGTTCCTCATCCTTGCCGCCGCCGGGGTCCTCTGGAATGTTGGTGCATTCCTTCTCCTCGCCCCCCGGCTGATCCCAAAGCACTGGTTTGAGCGGGGCATCCCCAACTTCGGGCAGAGCATGGGCATGACCGCGACCGGCCTGCTCCTCTCGCGGATGACCGACCCGAACGACCGCGCCCGGGGCGTGGAGGGGTTCGGCTACAAGCAGCTGCTCTTCGAACCGGTCGTCGGGGGAGGACTCTTTACCGCCGCAGCGATGCCCCTGATCTTCCAGTTCGGGCCCGTAGTGATGCTCCTCGTGACGGCGGTCGTTATGGCCGGCTGGCTCATCTTCGGCCTCCGCTCGTTTGGCCGTTCCCCCTAAGTGAAAACGCATTGCAAGACACCTTGCATTATCTCAGGAAGCGCATGATTTTCTCAAGAAAACAACGCTGAATGCGCTTGATGTATTGAATATCTCATCATGCGTGATCAATCCTAAAATCCAATCCATAATATGTGCGACAGCAAAAAAGGGAATGGGCCTGATGCGATTCGAACGCATGACCGTCCGGTTATGAGCCGGACGCTCCACCACTAAGCTACAGGCCCGCAGATGTTGGTGCACGGGAAATGTGCATACTCATTATGGCACGAACCCGTAAAAAAAGTATCATATGGGCGGATTTTTGCTGGGGGAACGGACCGGACGGAGACGGGGCCTGCCTGAGGCGCATCTGCCGGAGCGGGCGGCCGGGATGCGGCCTGCCAGCGCTGTGTTGATCCTCATTTATCGCCCGTTCCTCCATCGTTTCCCTCTCTGCTGTTCTTGTTTTATCCTTTCGATGTTCCCACGTTTTCATCCGGTTCTCCCGGCATGCGATCTCCGGTATCTGATCTCTGGTATCTGATCTCCGGTATGCTATCTCTTCGCGCCCTTTCTTTCGTCGTCAGCGCCGACGATGTGGTTGATCACGTGTTCGCAGATGTCGGTGGAGTAGTCCCCGATGCGCCGCAGGGAATCCGAGATGTAGACGAGGTGAATGGCACTGGCCGCGTCGAATGAGAGTGCCCGGCTGCTGATCTCCCTGCAGCGCCGTTCCAGTGCGGTGCGCTGGCCGATGGTATCGTTTGCCCGTTCGATGTCGGAGGAGAAGAAGGCGGCAAGTGCCGACTGGAAGATGGCAAGGGCGTCACCGCCCGCACGTTCAATATCTCCCAGGTACTCGTCATCGATGGGCACGTCGGCGAGGTACGTTGCATTGCGGGCGATCTTGGTCGCATGATCGGCAATCCGTTCAATCACCTTTGCAATCTGGACATAGCCGGAGGCGGTGGCGACGGGGATTTCCATCTTCCGGGAGAGGTTCACATCCGAGAAGATCAGGTTCACCTGGCGGGCGATGAGCCAGTGGAGGCGGTCGACGTCCCCGTCGCGGTCGATGACGTTGTGGGCAAGACCGGTGTCTTTCCCCCGCAGGGAAGTGACCGCGTCCTCGGTCATCTTGGTCACGATCACCCCCATCCGGCGGATGGTATTGTCGAGCGGCATCTCTGACGGGTTTAACAGGTCCTTTACCAGGATCTCCTCCTCCGTCTCCTCGACGACCTCCTGCCCGATGGACATCGCCGTAAAATGGCGCACCTGTTCGATGAGGTCCGCCGGAAGCCGCGCCTTCGACTTCACCTTGATCTCCGTATACCCGGCGATGTAGGCGCCGATGAGCTCGCGGAGGAGGAGGGTGCTGTCGGTCGCCATGTCGACGGTGAACTCCTTTCTCTTCTGGAGCTGCACACCGGTCGTGTTCGGGGTGATGAGCAGGGTCCCGTCCGGCTGGATGATCAGGCCCACGGGATCGTTCTTTCCTATTCTGGTCGCATCAACCCACTTCTTCGGGAGGGAGACGATGAAGGACGACCCTCCGCTCCGCTGCACCTTACGGATCTCCATATCGGCCATATGATCCACTATTGTATTCCGGGATATATAGAATCAGTCCTTCTTTCGCGAATATACTCTATAC
>DSBQ01000064.1 GCA_011045995.1 Methanoculleus sp.
CCCCGTGCCGGAGCGGCGGCAGGGAGCTTGAGCGAGGCAAATTCCCTCTTTAAACCCCGACAGTGATGGCATTCTGCCATGGAGGCACCCGCATGATGCAGCCATGCCGGCGACCCGCCGGACCTGTACAATGTTTATATATGATCTGCAGTGTACAATAATATGCATACTATGACCTACCTACACGCAGAGGTGATGCCGGTGGAATGGACACGGACAGGTTGACCGGGCCGGCGAGTGCCCCGGACAACGTACCGCCCAACGCTGCCACGGACCCGGCATCAGCCGGTGCCGGGCACCGGCCGCATCCCCCCCCACACGACCAGCAGCCACGGATCATTCCCGTCTGCGTACAGTTCAGGCAGGACGCCGTCGCCTGCAATTCCCCGGAAGCGGTCTTCCGGCGGTTCCGGGACTGCGCATCATTCATTCTCGAATCTGCATATGGAGAGCATAAAACCGCGAAATATTCCCTGATAGGGGTGCACCCGGTCCTGCGGATCACCGCGGAGAACGGGAACCGCACGGTCATTTCCGGCCTGAAGGAGTATGTGCGGGCACTGGTGCCGCTCTTTGCAGATGACCATTCCTGCTGCGGAACGCCTGCATCCATCTCCCCGGAAGATGGAAAAGCAGGAGGGTCTCCCGCCGGCGCCTCCGGTGCTCCTCCAGTGGCATTTGGGAACGCAGCCGCCACCGGCCGCCGCCTCCCCGGTGCGCCGGAGATGGTAACGGTGACGGCCACCGTACCGGACCCGGTCGCACGGATTCACCGGGTGCCGGACCTGTTCGGGTATCATGATGATGCGATCCCCGGCTACCAGGCAGGGCTTACCGGGTTCTTCTCGTATGATCTGGTGTACTCGTTATTTCCAACGGTAACCACGGAACAACCGGCGTTGCCGTTCCCGCTCGCGGATTTTGTCATGACCTCGGAGTACATTCTCTTTGATCACCCGGAAGGCGAGATGTATGTCTTCAGCCTGGCCCTCGTGGACGGGGAGGACGACGGAAGAGAAGCGACACGCAATGCCCGGCAAACGGTCGAACACATCATCGGGACCCTCAACGATGCCCCGGAAGAGCATGACCATGACGGCATCGCCGGCAGCGGCACCACCCGTGGGGATGCCCGTGGTCAGGGTGCTGCGGCCTCCAAACAACAGCCGGACGCCCGCGGGGATATCCGGGTGAAGGCCGCCGACGTCGGGGCCCCGGCCTGCACGGAGAATATCCCGAAAGACGGGTACGAGGATCTCGTCAGAAAGACGAAGGAGTACATCTTCTCCGGAGACATCTTTCAGGGGGTCATCTCCCGGCAGCTTTGCTGCGGGTATGACGGTGACCCGTTTGCTATCTACGCTGCTCTGCGGCAGATCAACCCCGGCCCGTACATGTATTACATCACCTACGGCGAGCGGCAGATCATCGGCTCGAGCCCCGAGATGCTGGTGAAGGTCGAGAAGAACCGCGTCACCACCGTGCCCATCGCCGGCACGCGGCCGCGGGGGGCCACTCCTGAAGAGGACAGGAGGCTCGAAGAGGAGCTCCTCTCTGATGCAAAGGAATGCGCAGAGCACCTGATGCTCGTCGACCTCGCCAGAAACGACATCGGACGGGTGGCCGAATACGGCACCGTCCAGATGGACGAATTCATGAAGGTCGGGAAATTCTCGCATGTCCAGCATATCGTCTCCACGGTCTCCGGGACGCTGGACGCCGGGCACACCCCGGCGGACGCGTTCACCTCCTGTTTTCCGGCAGGGACCCTGACCGGAGCGCCAAAGATACGGGCGATGCAGATCCTCGCCGAACTCGAGCCCTGCAGGAGAGGGCTGTATGGCGGCGCGGTCGGCCATATAGGGCTTGACGGCAAGGTGGATTTCGCCATCGCCATCCGCACGCTGGTCTGCGAAGGCGGGGCGCTCACCTTCCAGAACGGGGCGGGAATCGTTGCAGATTCCGACCCGGAGACGGAATACCACGAGACCGAAAAGAAGGCATCGGCGATTGCCCATGCGATCGCCATCGCACAGGGAGGGGGCCTGCCATGAACATTCTCGTGATTGACTGCTACGACAGTTTCACCTATAACCTCTGCCAGCAGTTCGGCGCGGCCGGATGCGACGTTGCCGTCGTGCGAAACGATGCACCGGCGGCGGTGCTGCGGACGGGCGAGTATGACCGGGTCGTCCTCTCTCCCGGACCGGGAATCCCGGAACAGTCCGGCCTCTGCCTGACGGCGCTGCACTCCCTCTCCCGGAGCGTGCCGACGCTCGGCATCTGCCTCGGCCACCAGGCGATATGCGTCGCCTTCGAGGGAAGGGTGGGAAAAACAACGCCGTTTCACGGGAAGGTCTCCGGCATCCTGCACGACAACAGGAGCATCTTTAAGGGGCTCCAACCCGGATTTCGCGCGACGAGATACCATTCGCTCGCGGCAGAGAGACGATCGCTTCCGGCCTGCCTGGAAGTGACCGCCATCTCATCGGATGACGGGTGCATCATGGGGCTTCGCCACCGGGAGTACCCGATAGAAGGGGTGCAGTTTCACCCGGAGAGCATCATGACAACGGAAGGGGACCGCCTGATACGAAACTTCCTGAAATCCGGGGTGAAGCATGATAACTGATCTCCTGAAACAGGTGGTTGACCGCCGCGACCTCACCGATACGGAGGCGGAACGCGCCATGGATGCGATCATCGCACACGAAGCGACCGACATACAGATCGGCGCCTTCATCGCGGCGATGACGACGAAAGGGGCCACTCCGGTTGAGATTGCCGCATTCTCCCGCGCCATGATGAAGTCCGCCCTGCAGATGCACCCGGAGGTGGGAGGGCTCCTCGTCGACACCTGCGGCACCGGCGGCGACGGGGCGAACACCTTCAACATCAGCACGGCATCGGCGTTCGTTGCCGCAGGCGCGGGAATTCCGGTCGTCAAGCACGGCAACAACAGGGTCAGCAGCCGGTGCGGGTCGGCCGATGTGCTCGCGTGCCTGGGGGTGGCCATCGATGCCCCCCCCGCGGTGGTGAAAACCGCCATTGAGACGGCCGGCATCGGGTTTTTGTACGCAAAGACCCATCATCCGGCGATGAGGCATGCGGGACGGGCACGGGAAGAGATCGGCATCAGGAGTTTTTTCAACATCCTCGGCCCGGTCTCGAACCCTGCATCGGCCCATGCCCGCCTCCTCGGGGTCTACAGCCCGGAGCTGACCGAACCGCTCGCCGAAGTGCTCCGGCTTTTGGGAGTGAGGACCGCCATGGTGGTCCACGGTGCGGGCCTTGATGAGATCACGACGACCGGCACGACAAAAGTCACGATGCTCAGGGAGACGGGCGCCATCCACACCTTCACCATCACCCCGGAGAGCGTGCGTGTGGCACCGGCGGAATGCTGCGATCTCGCGGGCGGCGACCCGCCGCTCAATGCCCGGATCATCACAGAGATCCTCGACGGCGAGAAGGGGCCCTGCCGCGACATCGTCCTTTTGAACGCCGGCGCCGCCATCTATCTCGGCGGAGGCGCCCGGAGCATCAGAGACGGCATCGGGCGGGCCGAGACGAGCATCGATGCAGGAAGGGCGGCGGAGAAGCTTGCCCGGCTGCGGGAGATAACGGGGGGAGGAGAATGAACGATTTTTTGAACCGGATCATCCGGGAAAAGGAGAAGGAGGCGGCAGGCATCCTCCTTCCGGACGCATCCGGCATTCCGGACGTCCGCCAAAAAAGCCTCCGTGCAGCGGTACGGCAGCAGGAGAGGACGGCAGTCATCGCAGAGATCAAGTTCAGGTCGCCCTCCGGGGGAGCGATCGCGCCGTACACCCCCCCGAAAATCATCGCCGGCGAATATCTCCGGGGCGGATGCACGGCGATATCCGTCCTGACGGATGGACCCTTCTTCGGGGGGAAAAAGGAGTATCTCGCAGACGTCGCCGCGGTGTCCCCGGTCCCCGTGCTGAGGAAGGACTTCATCGTCGATGAACGGCAGATCATCGAGGCGAAGGTGCTCGGGGCGGACGCGGTCCTCCTGATTGGGGCCATTGCCGGGGAGAGGCTGGGCGACTTCCATGACATCGCCCGCGGCCTCTCGATGGAAGCCCTCGTCGAAGTGCGGACGACGAAGGAGGCGGACCTCGCCCTCTCCTGCGGTGCTGAGATCATCGGCATCAACAACCGCGACCTCCGTACCATGGCCGTCAGCCTCGAAACAACCGCCGTCTTGTCCGGCTACCTGCGAAACGAGGGGCACGACGGGATCATCATATCGGAGAGCGGCTACCGGACGCCGGCGGATATCGTCTCGATGCACCACCACTGCGACGGGTTTCTCATCGGCAGCGCCCTGATGGCCTCCGGGAACCGGACATGCGACCTGCGGAGGTTCGTATGCGCATAAAGATATGCGGCATCACCACCGCCCGCGACGCGGTCATGGCGGAATCGCTCGGCGCGGATGCGATAGGGGTCGTCGTCTGTTCCAACTCCCCGCGGAATGTGACGCTCGCCGGTGCACGAAAAATCTTTACCGCCCTCAGACCCGTGACCGAAAAAATTCTCGTCACGAATACGCCGTCGTACTCACGGCTCGGCATCATCATGGCACAGCGGCCGGACGCCGTCCAGCTCACCCATCCCTTTGCCTTCGGGGGACAGCCGCCCGTAAAGATCATCAGGACGGTTGCGCCGGGGATGGAGCGGCTCCCCGGCGACTGCGACGCGGTCGTCATCGATGCAAGCAGGGGAACGGGGATGCCCTTTGACCGGGCGTTTGCGGCACGGGTGATGCAGGAGGCGGGGATGCCGGTGTTTCTTGCGGGAGGGCTCTCCCCGGAGAACGTGGGCGATGCGATACAGGCGGTGCTCCCCAGCGGCGTCGACGTCTCCTCCGGTGTGGAGAAGAGCCCCGGCATCAAGGACAGGGAGAAAGTGCGTGCGTTCATCCGGCGCTGCAGGGAGGGATAATATGGAAACAACAGGCTATTACGGGGAGTACGGCGGAAGGTTCGTGCCGGAAACCCTGATGGAGGCGCTCTATGAACTGGAAGCGTCCTATGCGGCCATAGGCAAAACTGATGCATTTACCCGCGATCTCGGCTTCTACCTGCAGGAGTATGCCGGAAGAGCAACCCCGCTGACCCACTGCCGGAACATGTCGGCGGACGTCGGCTGCACCGTCTACCTGAAACGGGAAGACCTC
>DSBQ01000058.1 GCA_011045995.1 Methanoculleus sp.
GCCTATGAAGACGTACCCGAGGAAAAACGTTGCGAGGAGATACATCGTGAAGGGCTTGACCGCCCAGTTGATGAAGAGGGTGAGGGCGACGGGTTTCGGGGTCTTTGCCGCCCGGAGCACCTCCGCAAAGTCGATCTTCACCATGATCGGATACATCATGAAGAAGAGCGCGATCGCGATCGGGACTGAGACCTGGTAGACCGAGAGCGAGTCGAGGGCGACGGCGAGGCCAGGGGCGGCCCGCCCGAGGGCGATGCCCGCAACGATGCAGAGCGCCACCCAGACCGTGAGATACTTCTCGAAGGTGGAGAGGCGCCGCCCGGTCATGGCTCCACGACCTTCAGCGCGGCCTTGAGGATGAGATCGGCGGGCACCGCCTCGTGGGTCTCCTCCCCGCAGACGATCGCCCGGCAGATGGCGTCGGTCCCGGTGATGCAGGAGCAGGAGACGCACGGGGTCATCTCCACCCGCGCCTCGTCGATGAGGTCTTCGAGCGGCACGCCGTTGAAGAGGATCATGTTCGACTCGGCAATCCGCTCGGGCGGGAGCACCGTCTCTGTCACCTGCACCCGGACCCGCCGGGCCGAGAGGGCCGGGCGGATGGCGGCGACGACCTCAGCGAGGGTGCGCCCGGTCGCCGCACACCGCACGCACGTCCCATCGACGCTCTCGCCGATGTGGCGCCACTCTATAGTAAGGGTGCCGGGCATTCTTCTCCTCCTCCGTTCAGCAGCCCCCGCCGCAGCCGCATCCGCTGCCGCATCCGCTGCCGCATCCGCACTTCTCCTGCTTCTTCTCATCCGGGGGCATCTTCGCCTTTATCCTCCCTCTGCCCTCCCAGACCGCCGAGACGACCGTCTCGATAGCATCGTCGGTGTAGGACCGCGACGGCCCCTTGGCGATGCCGAGGTCGGTGACGACCAGGTGCTGGCCCACCGGGACGCCCTGCGCTTCTGCGATCTTTTTTGCGCAGAGCATCGGGCATCCGTCGAGGACGACGACCTCATCGGCATGCTTCGCCCCGGCGATAAGCCCTTCGGCACCGGTGGCAAGCAGGGCGACGCAGGCGATGCTCCCGAACCCCTCTTCGGTCAGCTGAACCGCCGCGAGGTTCGTGATCTGCCCGGTGTTCGCCTGTCCGGCGCAGGGGAAGATGATCCGCTTCTCCTCATTCTGCCCGCAGGTGCAGGCCGGCTGGTCCGCCACCTTCAGTTCCCCCCCTGCAGGATTCCCTTGATCTCCTTCACGTCGGCCACGCGGCCCGAGACCTTCAGTTCGCCGTCGACGATCAGTGCGGGGGTGAGCATCACGCCCTTATCCATGATGGCGGTGATGTCCTCCACCTTCTCGATCTCGGCGGAGATCCCGAGTTCCGCGACCGCGACGTCGACGTTCTTTGCCAGTCGTTTGCATTTCATGCATCCGGTTCCAAGTACTTCAATCTTCATGGGGTCACCTTTTTTTCGTATTCCCGGAGAAGTGCCGTCCGGTAGGCCGCTTCGGCCGGGAGGGGGATGTCGTTGTAGATCTTGATTTTTTTCATGAGTTCGTCGGCGATTCTGTCGGCGCCGGCAAGGTGCATCCCCCGCACCCCGCCTGTGGCGTCGTCCGCCATGGCGGGGCCGACGACGACCCGAAGGGCCTCGATCTTTCGTATGCGCCGCATCGCCCCGGCGGCGCAGCACGGTTGTGTGCGTTCTGTCATATCTCCGTTCACCCCGGTATCAGGCCGTAGACAAACCCGGCAAGCGCCGAGAAGACGATCACGAGCAGCGCATAGACGGCGGTCTTTCGTGGCCCCATGATCCGTGAGATCACGAGGAGCGAAGGCAGGCTCACGGAGGGGCCGGAGAGGAGAAGGGCGAGCGCCGGCCCGCCGGCCATCACGCCTGCGGTATACCCGAAGGTCGTCCCTATCACCGGCACCTCGAGGAGCGTGGGCATGTACAGGATCGTCCCGACGAGCGAGGCGAGCAGGGTCGATGCAAGCGAGTTCGTCCCGAAGTAGGGGGCAAAGGTCTCCGGCGGGAGGAAGTAGGCGAGCATGCCGAGGACGAAGGTTCCCGCGATCAGGATGGGAAAAATCTTCTTTGTCAGATCCCAGGTCTCCCAGCCCCAATTGGTCACCTCGTCCCGCTCGAAGAAGTAGATGAGGAGATACGCCGTCCCGAGGGTGAGGGCGTAGATGACGGGAAACCTGATCAGCCAGGAAACCTGGGCGGTGCCGGCGATCAAAATCCCGACGAGCATGACGAAGAATGCCGGGACGACCCAGCGGGGGCGCTCCTCCCCGCCGCCGGCGGGCACCTGCGGTATCGCGGCCATCCTCTTCTGCGTGTCGGTGTCATGCGACCGGAAGAGGGCCGCCATGATAAGGCCGATCGCGATCGCAAGGACGACGGCAAAGGCGGCCCGTGCAAGCCCGAGGTCGAAGCCGAGCACCTTTGCGGTGTAGACGATCGCAAGGATGTTGATGGCGGGGCCTGCATACAGGAAGGTCGTGGCGGGCCCTATGCCGCTGCCCCGCTTGAAGAGCCCCGCAAACATCGGCAGGATCGTGCAGGAGCAGACGGCGAGCACCGTTCCCGAGACCGAGGCGAGGCCGTAGGCGACGCTCCTTTTTGCGTCCGGGCTGAAGTACTTCAGGATCGCGTCCTTTTTGATGAACGCCGCGATGGCGCCCGCGATGAAGAACGCCGGGACGAGGCAGGTGAGGACGTGCTCGGCGAGGTAGCCTGCAAGGGTCTCCCAGCCCATGAGAAGCGATCCGGTGAGCTGGTCGATCATGATCGGGTCTCCGTGGTTGGTTGGTGGGTGAAGTGCATTCTCGTTCCCCTGTCATGCAGGTGCGCTGTACCGGGGGAGCGCCCCGGCAGGGACGGCGGCGCCACCATAGTGGTGCCCGGCCACGTACCTGATGCATGACGGCAGCATTTGTTCAAATTTTGTTGAACAATAATGGGCGGTACTGATATATAATAGTAATTCAAAATTTTCTGAACAAGAAGGTGCGCCTGCGGGGCCGGATGGGAGAGGGCCGGCTGCGGCCTGCTCTCCCCCGCAGCCCCGTGCCCCTCTCGACCTGCCTATGAAACCTGCATGCTGTTCTGATATACCGCCCGAGGCGATGGAGGCCATCTGCGATATCGGGGGGACGGAGGGCCTCGTTGCCCTTCTGCCGGATGACGAGGCCCTCTCCCGTCTCAGGGAGTTCCACCACATCTGTTCCGACGACTATCGCCTGCGCATCCTTTCGATGCTCGGCATCCGGCCGCTGTGCGCCTGCATCATCGGCGAGGTCCTCGGCATCGCCAAATCGAAGCTCTCCTACCACCTGAAACTGCTGCAGGACGGGGGGATGATTGCGGGGACGGCAAAGGGCACCTTCATCGTCTACGAGCTGACCGGCTACGGAAGGTTCTGCCTTTCGCTCAACGCGGGGTTCCTTGCGTACGGGCGGGAGGCCGACTAGACCGGCGAAGGCATTCCCCGCCGCCTGTCCGGGCGGTGGAGCGACGGGACTCCACTGTCCGGGCGGCCCTCCCTTTCCCGCTCCAGCGGGTGATGCCGTGCCTCCCCGATACCGCCCGTCACCACACCCGCAGCCGGTTTTTTCCTGTACGCTACGTGGACACCGTTTTGCGTTCTCCTCCCGGAGATGCCGGGGATTTGCATGGAATGTTCATAGATTGTTCTTAGATTTTCCTCCGGCTGACGGCAACCCCTGATTTTTCTCCCTGAAAGGATGTTTTGGCATTCCTTCATCCCCGGATGGCATACGGAATTACCGGTGCGGGCAGACGCATGGTTAACAAATAGCCATTATTATGTAACATTTAGTCCATAAAAAAATTAAAATCAATAATATTATGTAGCCAATTATCAACAATAGATCATTATGAATGCTAAAAAACATTCAATTAGTATTACTGTTATGGGCGTGCTCCTCGTCCTCGTCCTTGCGGCAGCCGGGTGTGTCGACGATGCCCGGCCGGTGGACGGTGCGACGCCCACCGCATCTGCAGGGCCGTCGGAACTCACCCTGACGGACGGATTCGCCCGGAGCGTCACCGTGCCGGTGCCGGTCGAGCGCGTTCTCTGTTCCGGTTCCGGCTGTATCCGGTACCTGGTGTACCTGCAGGGCGAGGATTTGATCGCCGGTGTCGACAGCATCGAACAGCAGGATCGCGCGATAGAAGGCCGCCCCTATGCGCTGGTTCACGGGTCGTGGCTGAAGGACCTCCCGCTCTTCGGCGAATTCCGCGGGAAGGACGACCCCGAGAAGGTCATCGCCATTGCGCCGGATCTCGTCTTCAAGACCGGTTCGACCGGCACCGCGTACGGGACCAGCGCGGCCGAGGCCGACACCCTGCAGCAAAAGACCGGCATCCCGGTCGTGGCGTCCCCGTACGGCTCGCTCCGCAACGAAGCCGAGAAAGCGGAGATGTACAGCGGTCTTCGCGTAATGGGCGAGGCGATCGGCAGGGAGGACCGGGCCGAAGAGGTGATCGCCTACATCGAGGCGACCATGGCGGACCTCGAGCAGCGCACCGGCGATATCCCTGTTTCGGAACAGAAGCGGGTCTATGTTGGCGGCGTCTCCTCTGCGGGTGCCCACGGCATCATCTCGACCGAGCCCGCGTACCCGCCCTTCCTCTGGGTGCATGCGGACAACGCCGCATCCGGCCTCGGCACCGCCCACGTCGACGTGGCGAAGGAAGCGATCGTCGACTGGGACCCCGACTACATCTTCATCGATGTCGGTACAACCTCGATGGAGAACGACGGCGCCATCGGGCAGCTGAAGACGGATACGGCGCTGCGGGGCCTTTCGGCGGTGAAGGAGGGCAACGTCTACGGCGTGCTTCCCTACAACTTCTACAACACGAATTACGAGACCGTGCTTGCGGATGCGTATTTCATCGGCACGGTGCTCTACCCCGACCGCTTCGCGGACATCGACCCGGCGGAGAAGGCCGACGAGATCTTCACCTTCTTCGTGGGCGAGCCGGTCTTTGATGAGCTGAGCGGCCAGTACGGGAGCCTCGGGTTCTCCCGGATCCCGGTCTGATTTTTCTGGAAGGCTGCGGGAGAAAGGAACAGACGCCTCCCCCTTCCTCCCCTTCCTCCCCTTCCTCCCCTTTTTGCTTTATGGGCAAAACCGTCAAAACGGGGTATTCACCTCCTGCC
>DSBQ01000038.1 GCA_011045995.1 Methanoculleus sp.
GAGGTGCTCCGGGCGGCAAAGACCCCGAAACCCGTCGCCCTCACCCTCTTCATCAACTGGGCGGTCAAGCCCTTCACGATGTATCTCCTCGCAACGTTTTTCCTCGGGTACGTCTTCATAGGCTTCATCCCGGGAACCGAGGTGCTCGCCGACGGGAGCACCGTCGAACTCTGGCGAAGCTATGTCGCCGGGTGCATCCTTTTAGGCATTGCGCCGTGCACGGCGATGGTTTTGATGTGGAGCTACCTTGCAAAGGGCAACGACGGCCTCACGCTCATCATGGTCGCGATCAACTCCCTTGCGATGCTTGTGCTCTACGCCCCGCTGGGGGGGTTCCTCCTCGGGGTGAACGCGATGCCGATCCCATGGGAGACGATCCTCCTCTCGGTCTCGGTGTATGTCGCCCTCCCGCTCGTCGCAGGCTACTTCACCAGGAAGTGGGTCATCACAACGAAGGGGATAGCGTGGTTCGAGACGCGGTTTTTGCACCTGCTCACGCCGGTCTCGACCGTGGCGCTCCTCGCCACCCTGGTCCTCCTCTTCACCTTCAAGGGCGAGGTCATCGTCGAAAACCCCCTGACGATCCTCTGGATAGCGGTCCCGCTCTTCATCCAGACGGTGCTCATCTTCACGCTGGGGTATTTCGTCCTCGCCCGCCGGCTCGGGCTCTCCTACCGGGACGCCGCCCCGGCCGGGATGATCGGCGCCTCGAACCACTTCGAGGTGGCGATCGCAACGGCGACGATCCTCTTCGGACTCGGGTCGGGGGCGGCGCTTGCGACGGTCGTCGGCGTCCTCATCGAGGTGCCGGTGATGCTGATGCTGGTCAACATCTGCCTGCGAACACAGGGAATCTTTGGGAGTGAACCGGTATGAACATTGAATCAATGCTTGTCCCGCTGGAGAACCACGGTGCGGCCGCTGCAATGGCGCCGGCCGTGGAGGAGATTGCCCGTCTCGGTGTGGAGCGGGTGGACCTGCTGTACGTGATCAACATCCGCGAAACGGCGGGCGATCCCGGCATTCGTGCCCACGACCGCGAGGTGATGGACGGGTGGAAACAACGCCTTGAGAATTGCGGGGTTCCGGGGGTCCGGGCCGGGGTTGCCGAGGGCATCCCGTGGATAGAGATCCTCGAACGGGCGGAGGCAAACCCCCCGTCCCTCGTCGTCATGGGCTCTCACGGCCGGTCCCTGATCCCCCGCATGCTCCTGGGGAGCCAGACCGAAAACGTCCTCCACCATATCCGGGTCCCGCTCCTCGTGCTCCGCCTTGCCGTGATGACGGAGGGGGACCCGGAGACCTGCACCCTCACGACGGAGCGGGTCTTTCCCCGCATCCTCTACCTCACCGACTTCTCGGAGGAGGCGGAGCGGTGCATCCCCTTCATCGAATGGATGGCAGGAGCGCGGCCGGAGCGGCTCGTCATCATGCACGTGCAGGACACCCGCCGCCTCTGGACGGCGTCGCAGGACCAGATCGACGCCTTCAACCGGGAAGATGCCGAACGGCTCGCCGGCCTGCAGCGGCGGTTCGAACCACTCGGCATCCCTCAGGTCGTCACCGAACTGGTGACCGGCAACGCCATCGACGAGATATTGGAGGTGGAGGAATCGTTTGCGCCCACCATCATCGTGATGGGCGCAAAGGGGCGCCACGGCACCGTCCGCTCCCTCCTCGGCGGGGTGACCGAGGCCGTGGTGCACCGGGCACGGGGGCACGTGCTGGTGGTCAGGTGACAGGAGGAATAGACCGATGAAACGGCGCATCCTCTTCGTCTGCACCCACAACGCCGCCCGTTCGCAGATGGCGGAAGGGTACACCAACGCCCGCTACGGCGACCGCTACGAGGCGTACTCCGCCGGGTCGGAGCCGGCCGACGGGCTGAACCCCGCTGCGGTCCGGGCGATGGCCGCAATCGGGATCGACATCGCGGGGCAGCGGCCGAAGCATATCGCCGCCTTTGCAGGGGAGGAGATGGACCTGCTGGTCGCCGTCTGCGAGGGCGGGGCATGCCCGCTCTTTCCCTGGGCGAAGGAGACGGTCCACCGGAGGTTCCCGGACCCCTCGCTTCTCACCGGCACGGACGCGGAGGTCATGGACGGGGTGCGCCGGATCCGCGACCGGATCACCGGCTGGATTGACGAGACCTTCGGGGGAGCGTAGATGGCGGTTACCATCGTCACCTGTTCGGGGATCTCCAACACCGGGAAGCTGACCGCACAGACCGGGGCGGTGCTCCTGCACCGTTGCGGGGGTGACGTCGAGGCCTGCGTCGGGGCGCGGGACACCGCATCGCTGGAGCGGGCGCTCGTTCACGCAGAGGCGGTGCTGGTCCTCGACGGCTGCGAAGACTGCTGCGCGAAGAAGAAGGTCCTCGCCCTGGGTATCGAACCCTGCCTGCACATCATCGCCACCGCCTGCGGCATTGAAAAGAACGGGATGGCGGAGCCCCGGTTCGACGAGATCGAGCGGCTTGCCGCCGTGGTGCGGGAGGCGATCCGGTGAAGTGCGACCTTTTGCGGGGGGGGCGGGACACTATTCTTCCGGGTGCGCCACGAAGAGCAGGGGGTCGTTCCTTCTCTGCGGCGCCTGCCTCGAGCGGGAGAAGGGCCGCCTGCGGCCGCTGCGGGAGCGGGGCGGATGCGGGTGCCGAATGAACAATATACCCTGAGCGGCAAGCCATACAGGAACAGGAGAGAGGAGAGCTGATGCCGGGAGTAATTGAGGTGTCCGGTCTTACGAAGGTGTTCGGTGCCATCACGGCTGTCGACCATATTTCGTTCGAGGTCCGTGAAGGGGAGATCTTCGGCTTTCTCGGGCCGAACGGGGCGGGGAAGACCACCACCACGCGGATGCTCACCGGCGTCATCCCGATGGACGCAGGAAGCGTGCACATCTTCGGCCATGACATCAGCACCGCACCTGTCCGGGCACGGCAGCGGTCCGGGGTCGTGCCCGAGACCTCGAACGCGTATGCCGACCTGACCGGATGGCAGAACCTGATGCTGATGGCGGACCTCTACGGGGTGCCCCGCCGCCGTGCAGAGGAGCGGTCCCGGGATCTGCTCGAAACCCTCGGCATCTTAGAGAGGAGGGACCAGAAGGTGCAGGGCTACTCGAAGGGGATGAAGCAGCGGCTCATCCTTGCAATGGCGCTCCTCCACGAACCGGAGCTCCTCTTCCTCGACGAACCGACGAGCGGCCTCGATGTGCAGAGCACCCGGATGATCCTCTCCCTGCTGCGGGGGCTCAACGAGGGCGGGACCACCATCTTTCTGACCACCCACAACATGGATGAGGCAAACCAGCTCTGCGACCGGGTCGGGATCATCCGGGACGGCAGGATCGTCGCCATCGACGCCCCCGAGAAACTGAAGGCCGCCATCGAGCGCCTCCACCGGATCGAGGTGAGCTTCGACGGTGCGGTGACGGCCGACGACCTCGCATCGCTGCCCGGCATCGCCGGAGCCGGGCGCACGGGGGACAAGTGGCAGATTACGACGGAGGATGCCGATGCGGCCATCCGGTCCGTTGTCGCCCTCAGCCGGGAGCGGGGGGTGAGGATCGTCACCCTCCAGACGCTCGCCCCCTCGCTCGACGATGCCTTCCTGCGCCTCACCGGAGAGGAGGGCCGGTGACTATGGCGGCGCTGCAGGGCAGGGTACGGCAGGCATGGGCGATCGCCCGCAAGGACATGCGCATCTATTACCTCAAGGGCCCGGTGCTCATCTTCGGCGTCTTCATGCCGGTCTTTCTCTTCCTCGCCTTCTACATGGGGGGCCGCGACCTCTCCCCCGCATTTCTCCTCGCCGGGCTGATGGGGATGACCCTCTTCTTCACCTCGACCGCCGTATCCCCGGCGATCTTCCCGTGGGAAGGGCAGGCAAAGACCCTCGAGCGCCTCGCCGCCTCGCCGGCCAGCATCGCGACGATCGTCCTCGGGGACATGACCGCCTCCGTCATCTTCGGCATCGGGGTGACGATGGTGACCCTCCTCATCGCCCTCGGGCTCGGCCTTCCCCTCCTGCACGGCTTCGTCCTTGCCGCTGCCATCCTCCTTGCCGCCGTCTGCTTCTCCGCCCTCGGCATGCTCCTTGCCGTCCCCCCCACGAACGTCCCCTCGAACATCATGATGCTCTCCTCGCTCCTGAAGTTCCCGCTCGTCTTCATCTCCGGGATCTTCGTCCCGCTGGAGGAGCTCCCCTCATGGGGGATGGCGCTTGCGGTCTGCTCGCCGCTCACCTACTTCACCGATATCGCCCGGTACTCGTTCACCGGCACGCACTTCTTCCCGGTCGCGGCCGATATCGCCGCACTTGCCGTCTTCGCGCTTGTCTTCACCGTGGCGGCGGTCGTCCTGCACCGGCGCACGATGCCGCGGAGGATGTAGGGGCGGGGCACGGGGGCGAACCCGGTTCTGCAATATGTGCCGCCCCAAAGCGTATCCGGCCGGAAAGAGGCCTCCGGCACCTGGATGAATGGATGAACGACGGGGTGACCGCAGACGGACGGGATCGCAGCAGACCGGACGCACTGGTTGCATCCGGAAAAAAGAGGGCGGAGGGCGGATCAGCTCTCCCGTTCCACGATGAAGGTCACCTTCACCACGGCACGGTACTCGACGATTTTGTCGCCTTCCACCTTTGCGGTGCATTCCTTCAGGTAGACCCCCTTGATGTCATGAACGGATTTTGCCGCTTCCCTTACCGCCCGTTCTGCTGCATCCTGCCAACCTTTCGGGGAGCTGCCGATCAGCTCGAGGACCTTGGCCACATGGGCCTCATCAAATTCACGCATGGTTCATTCCTCCAAGCACCCCATAGGGCGCATCTCATTGATGAGTGTTTCGCAGGAGGCGGCGAAGAGACGATGAAGAGAGGTTTCCCCTTCGTATGCCATGGTCAAGAGCCCTCCAGCGGCCCGGTCGTTCATCCACCTGTCCCGAAAGAAAACCCTCTTCCCCCTTCCCGCCGACCTCTTCCCATCCAAGGAGTCGTCCCCGTGGTCCGTCCGCCCCATCCATCCGCCACCTCTGCACCCGCCACCCC
>DSBQ01000055.1 GCA_011045995.1 Methanoculleus sp.
GCCTTCAACACCATTCGCGTGCAGCGCCTTGAGCGACTGCCCGGAAAGGTGACCCTTCACTTCTGTTCCACAGAAGATGATGAAGCGGATGTTCGGGTTCGAGATGGTGTTTGCAATCAGCTTTTCGAGACCGAGGTTTTCAGTCTTACAGGAACCACAGATTGCGGCGCCTGCATCACAGATTCCCTGTTCATCCAGGTGAGACCCGAAGGAACAGACGGCAACGCAGCTGTCTGCGCTTCCGGAGTGATAGTCACCCTGAATAATCGGCCATCCTGAGGCCGGTGATTTTTTGTCTGCCATCTTTCACCACCTCATATGAACCCGAATGCGATTATTCCTGCGACGAAGAGACCGACTGCAAGCCCATACCACATTGCCGTGACACTGCCTGCATAGAGGAGTGATTTCTCACGGTTGGGGAATGATGCCTTGAAGTTGCCTTCACCAGCAAGCATGTTCACAATGTCATCTGCAATTTTGTCAAGCTCGTCCACCCGTTCAATAACCGGACCGAGAGAGGCTCCGGCAGTGGTCACAAGACCGATGATGGGGTCGGCGACGAGTCCGAACTCAGGAAGTACTTCTACATATCCCATTCTCACTCACCTCCAACCTCACGGATGGGCTTGGAATCAAGCCATGCATATGCATCGCGCTTCGAGAGTTTGATGTACTCGCTGTAGGACCATCCCCAGAGGATGATAGAAATCACAAAGGAAATCACCACAGCAAACAGGCTCAGGAATGCAACGGACATGACTGCAACGACAAGCATGGAAAGGAACCCACACTCGAGTGCACACATCTGGGTCCTGTCCCAGGATTCGTTCGGGCCAAGGCAGGCGTTGAACGGGTGCTGGATAGCGATTGCACCAAGCATGAAGATCGTTGCAAGGATACAGCCCCCGATAACGGATGCCGCATAGCTGGTAACTACCATGCCGAGGAACGAAACAGAGCCTGCAATCAGATCCGTGAAGATAAACGAACCGGATATCATTGCGGTGAATCCGAGCATCGTAAGCGAACCGACGATGGTCAGTTCTGCAATCATGCGGGTCATGACCGGGATGTTCATGTTCAGAACCTTGTCTGAGATGAACCCGAGAATGGCACCGATAATTGCTGCAATGATAATACAGCCGAGCGGGACCAGGAGCGGGGAGATGCCCGCAAGCTTCGTTGCAAAGAGGAACGCGATAACACCGGACCCAAGCGAGATCATACCTGCGGACGGGACACCGGTACCGAGACCGTAGCTGCACAGCGTCTTGATGGAGTCAGTACCCCACCACAGCGCGATGACTGCCGCGAGTCCGCCGAAGAAGGCAAAGACATCAGTAGACATCAGGCTGTTGAGGTAGACAATGTACAGACATACCAATGCTCCGACTACGCCGATGCCCAGCATTTTGTCATGGGGCATGCCGCCTTCGGATGCTTCAATTTTTACCGACATATTGTCTCACCTCAGATAACCACCAGAAGAATTGCAAACAGACCGCAGACTGCGGATGCTGCACTTGATCCGATAACTGCACGGGGCCAGCGCTTGAACTTCGGGTCGTGCGGACCTTCGATGGTACCGGTAATGTTGTACGCGGTCAGAACGGCCGCGACGAGGAACATACCGACAGCAAAGATACCGGCAAGGGACACAGCGAGAGTTGTCAGACCTTCGGTTGATGCACCGATGACCGAGGGGAGTGCCTCCTCATAGACCTGGAGAAGTTCGTAATAGATAAGCGTACCCCCCATACCGCCAAAGAGACCGCCGAGCACACCTCCGACATAGGAGATGAACGGGAGGCCGTGACCTTCAGTACCCTGTGACTTGTATGCAGGGAAGGTGTCGCCCGTAATCGGGTCCTTGTCAACCTTACCGGATGCTGCGGGAATACCCATCGCGTAGACATAGACGACGTTCACCATAAGACAGGTGATTGCCATCAGAAGCCCACCGCCGATTGCACCTGCGGCAAGAGAGATTGCGATCCCGAATTCAGCTGCCCATGCGCCTCCGAAGAGACCGGCAAGGCCACCACCGGCTGCAAGCATGGCCACACCGGTTGCAATACCGGGCGCCTGCCCCATAGCCGCGGGAGCACCACCGACCGGAACAAAGTGCACACCGAATGAGATGAGCACCCCACCGATGATGACACCGATGAGCGGAACGGTTGCCGCGGGGTAGACGAGAAAGACGACAGCGACTGCGACGAGGACGATGACAAGTGCAATAAGCGAGGCTGTCGGGTTAATGCCTTCTCCTCCGGAAGATCCACCACCAAGTGCGCTCATGCTGCCGCCTCCTCTTCAGGTGCTGCCTCTTCGGTGTACGGACCATAGGTCTTGCGTGCCCAGGTCTCTACATAGCGGTCGATTACCATGAAGACAATAATTAATACAACACCAGCGATGACTGCACCCCATCCGGCCGCAAACGGCTCGAAGAGGATCGTACGCCAGAGTTCAAAGAATACAATAAGACCGAAACAGATACCGGATGCTGGACCTGCACCCTTGGAGGTAAACCATCCGTTATCGATGGAACTCCTCTGACCTGCCTCAGCATACCGGACAATGTCTCCGGATGCAGAGATAGGCAGACCCGCGCCGAACGGATATTTCTGATACTGGCGCTCCTTTCCGTAGAACGGATTGCCGGTTGCAGAACCTGCCGCACCGAGCGCAATACCCCAGACAATACCCATCAGGGGAAGCGGGAACGGGTGTCCAAGTGCTTCAATCATCAGGAAACACATTGTTACGGTCGCAAAGATGGCCACAAATGCATGTGCCATAGTCACGGATGTCACCGATTTTAGGATATCGATGTACACCGGCTGCTCAAACTTTGCAAGACTTGCCGTACGGCCGAGATATGCAGTTGTGGCGTACACGCCCTGCACAAACACTGCAACCGCCGAACCAATGACGAGAGCAAGAATTGCATTAAACTGAATCGCCATCAGCGCCCATGCGACGCCGGCAGCCAATGCCACCCATAGACCATACGCGGGGGGTTCACCGGATACAGCTTTGTTGTATATGCGGTGAACGTATCCCATCTGCGGAGCAAGCTGAACCTGTGAGTTCGGATCACCCTGTGATCCGATATCAGATTCAGTATCCTCCGCCGCGCCGGCCACGGTGGCAAGAGCGCCAGCTAGAGCGCTAATACCGATGCCAAACAGTATTTCTTCCATTCAGGCATCCTCCTGTGTGCCAACATGCACCAGAGTAACACGTTACACAAACCCTTTTTGGTTCAAAATAAGGTTGATAGGTATTTTATTAAAGGTTTCGGAAAATCATTTTAGCTTATTTTGGAAATTAACGTCAAATTCAGTGGTATTTCAGATCAATACCCCTGTTATGTCACAATGGATTGAATTAAATAAAAAAAAATTGGGTAGTTCCGGTTCCGCGATCAGCGTGCCGGAATGATGAGTGAGCGCTCGCCGGCAGGCTTGAACTCGCGGATTGCACCCTTTGCAAACTCACGGCGCGGTTCGGCAAAGTCGAAGCTGAGTGACGGGTCTGCGAAACAGATCTTGACGAGCGGGTCGAAGCAGAATGCGTCGTTACGTCCGTAGTGCGCACCACCGACGATAGCTGCGTATTCTCCCTGGTGACCCACGTTCATGGCGTAGTTCGGGTAGTTCGGTCCACGCAGTTCGCCCATCAGACCGCGGTCAGGCTCCATGGAGAGGGAGTTTGCTGAACCACACTGGTCCTGCAGGTCGTAGCCGAAGAAGCCGAGACGTGACCATCCTTCCTTGTGCATGAGCATGGAAAGGTACCATCCGTTCAGACCGGCGTTGGAGTTGCCGGTACCGATGGAA
>DSBQ01000048.1 GCA_011045995.1 Methanoculleus sp.
GGGGTATTCACCTCCTGCCCGCACCATGAAATGATCTCTTTTCCCCGGGCCCTCCCGGGTGCATTGATTGTCAGGCGAAGACGGAACGGATCCCCCCTGAATGGCGGGGATTTTCATAAGAGAAGCGAAATACGTAGTCTTATGTATTCGTTTATCTAATGGATATCTGAGGAAGTATGATATTTTTAAATATTCGTAGTCCTAAGGCTCCCCTCATGCCGAAACCGGAATCCGGGAACTATCGCATGAAATACCGCCATGAGAGGGGCTGATCTCCCGATGCACCTCGCCGACGGCGAACTCCCGCAGGATTACCTCAGCTACACCTACCGGAAGGTGCTCTTCATTATCGGCGGGATCATCGTCCTCTTCTTCCTGCTCATCCTCTCGATCTCGGTCGGTGCGGTTGCAATTCCCCCGTATGAGGTCTTTATGACCCTTATCGGGGAGAACGTCACGGACAAGTGGGACCGGATCATCTGGAACATCCGCCTCCCGCAGGCGCTCACCGCGATCGTCGCGGGTGCAGGCCTCTCGGTCGCCGGTGTCGCCATGCAGTCGATCCTCAGAAACCCGCTTGCATCGCCGTTCACGCTCGGTATCTCCAACGCCGGGGCGTTTGGTGCCGCGGTCGCGGTCATCATCTTTGGAACGGGCAGGATGACCTCCACGACGGCCGGTGCGGTCGTGATCAACAACCCGTACCTGACGACGATCATCGCCTTCGTGTTCTGCATGCTTGCAACGATCGCGATCATCGCCATCGCAAAGATCAAGGCATCCTCCCCGGAGGTCGTGATCCTTGCCGGTGTTGCGCTGTCGTCACTCTTTACCGCCGGCGTGATGTTTCTCCAGTACTTTGCCGATGATACCCAGCTTGCGGCAGTGGTCCACTGGACATTCGGCGATGTCGGGAGGGCAGGGTGGCCTGAGCTTACCCTGATGGCGGTGATCACCGTCGCTGCCTGCATCTACTTCATCGCCAACCGCTGGAACTACAATGCGATGGATGCAGGGGACGAGACCGCCCGGGGGCTCGGGGTCAATGTGGAGCGGCTCAGGAACGTCGGGATGATCATCGCTGCACTCGTGACCTCGGTGCTCGTCTCATTCCTCGGGGTGATCGGGTTTGTCGGGCTCGTCTGCCCGCATATGGTGCGGCGAATCATCGGCGACGAGCAGCGGTACCTGATCCCGGGCTCCATCGTGATGGGTGCCCTTCTGCTGCTCGCCTCCGACACGGTCGCCCGCCTGATCGTGGCGCCGTACGTCCTCCCGGTCGCGATCCTCACCGCGTTCATGGGCGCGCCTATCTTCATCTATCTGCTCATCAGGGGGTATCACCGATGATCCTCTCGGTCGACGAACTGAAGTTTATGTACAGGAACCTTTCGGTGCTCGACGAGATCGCGTTCTCCATCGCGGAGGGCGAAATCGTTGCGATTCTCGGGCCGAACGGGGTGGGAAAGACGACGCTGTTAAAATGCCTGAACCGCATCCTCGTGCCGGAGCAGGGGGTCGTCACCGTGGGCGGCGATCCCCTCGCCTCCCTCGACCTGATGGAGGTCGCCCGGAGGATAGGCTACGTCCCGCAGCGGGTCGAGACCGGCAGGCTGACCGGGTTTGATGCGGTGCTCCTCGGGAGGCGGCCGCATATCGGCTGGGACATCACCGGGAACGACCTCCGGATCGTCGATGCGGCATTCAAAAAATTCATGATCGACCACCTCCGCCTCCACTACATCGATGAGATGAGCGGGGGGGAACTCCAGATGATCGCCATTGCCCGGGCATTCGTGCAGGAGCCGAAGATCCTCCTCCTGGACGAACCGACGAGTGCGCTCGATCTGAGAAACCAGGTCGAGATCCTGGACAAAATCCGGGGTATCGTGACCGAGCACCAGATCGCGGTGGTGATGACGATGCACGATCTTAACACCGCCCTCCGGTACGCAGACCGCTTCATCCTCCTCAAGGACCAGTCCATCCACACCTACGGGGATACGAGCGCCATCACCGCTGATGAGATCGAGGCGGTGTATGGGGTGCCGGTGATGATCGGCGAGCTCTGGGGGGTGCCCTGCGTCATCCCGCAGTGCCTCTGCAACGGCAACGGGAACGGCAATGGAACAACCGAAAGAGAAGAATATCCGGATATACCACAGAAGAGGGAAGAGAGTACCTATGTGCGATACACATGATCACCCGGCCGGCACCGCTGGTGCCGGACACTACCCGTCCTTTGACGAATGCGTCACGTTTCACGGCCATACCTGCCCCGGCCTCGCCATGGGCTACCGCGTTGCGGTGGCGGCGATGCAGGCGCTGGGCGTGGGCCGGCCGTACGATGAAGAGCTGGTGGCGATCGCGGAGACCGACGCCTGCGGCGTGGATGCCGTCCAGATGGTGACCGGCTGCACCGCCGGGAAGGGCAACCTTGTCATCAGGGACTACGGCAAGCATGCCTTCACCTTCCTCTCCCGCGGGAGCGGCAGGGCGGTACGGGTGCTGGCCTGCGCCACGGAAGCGCCCGGCCGGGCGGAGATGGATGACCTCCGCCGGAAGGTCATGTCCGGCAGTGCAGACGGGGCGGAGCACGACCGGTTCCACGCCCTGATGCGGGCGGCGGCGCAGCGCATCCTTACCCTGCCGCAGGACGAGGTGGTCCGGGTCAGCGAGGTGGATATGGAGCCTCCGGCAACGGCGCGGATCTTCGTCTCGGTCGCCTGTGCCCGCTGCGGCGAGCAGGTGGCCGATGCAAAGACCCGCCTCCTCGACGGCAGGCGGGTCTGTATCCCCTGCCACGAGGCGGCCCGTCCCGCCGGGAACTGAACGGGGGACATCCTTTCCCCCGTCCGGCCCGGACCGCCCTGCGGCGGTATGCAGGCGCCCCGGTTCCCGCCGTCAGGCCGGATATCCCGGGTGCGTCACCCCCATATACTTTTTTTAGGATACGTTCACCGGGAGTGAAACGGCCTGCACGTGCCCCGAAGCCCCGCGGGAAGCGTCCGCTTATTTCTCCGTCCCGCATCTGCCCCTCCCCCGTAGTGTGAGGGAACGCGTATGCCGGGGTGCTGTGCCGGCATTGCAGGCCATGCTGCCAAAAATGCCCCGTGGCAGCAGAAGGGTGCATCACTTCTGCTGCGGTGCGTCCAATGAACCCTGCGCCGGGGGTGCATCTGGCGGCACGGTGGCGGGGCGCCGGGAGCAACAGGAGCAACAGGAGCAACAGGAGCAACAGGAGCAACAGGAGCAACAGGAGCAACAGGAGCAACAGGAGCAACAGGAGCAACAGGAGCAACAGGAGCAACA
>DSBQ01000061.1 GCA_011045995.1 Methanoculleus sp.
CAACGAGGAGCCCGTATATTGCCTGCGTCTCGGGGATGACCGTAAAGACCAGACCCTTCCCGAACATCTCCTCCTTCTCCGCCGTTGCGGCAATCCCTGCGGATGCGGCGATACCCTGCCCGATGGCGGAGATGGCGGCAAATCCAACAGCAAACCCACAGGCGATGGCGGCAAACCCGGCGGCGAGGGTGGCGGTGACGTCCCGGGTGATCATGCCCGTGAAGACCATGATGAGGATTGCAACCAGAAGCCCGTATATTGCCTGCGTCTCGGGAATGACCGAGAATACCAGGTTTTTCCCGAAACTGCCTTCATGCTCGGCGGTCGTCGCGGTGCCTGAAGCGGCGGCGATGCCCTGCCCGATGGCCGAGATGCCGGCAAGACCGACCGCAAACCCGCAGCCGACGGCGGCAAACCCGATGGCGAGATCCGCCGTCGGGTCTCCGGCAATCATCCCGGTAAACGCCATGATGAGAATCGCCACAAGGAGACCGTATATTGCCTGCGTCTCGGGAATGACCGAGAATATCAGGTTTTTCCCGAAGCTGCCCTCATGCTCTGCGGAGCCTGCCGAACCGGCGGCTGCGGCAATTCCCTGCCCGATGGCGGAAATGCCCGCAATGCCCACCGCAAGGCCGCAGCCGATGGCGGCAAGGCCGGTCGCCTCCGTTGCGGTAGGATCCCCTGTCAGAAGACCGGAAAACGCCATGATGAGAATTGCCACCAGGAGCCCGTATATTGCCTGCGTCTCGGGAATGACCGCAAAGATGAGGCTTCGCCCCATCGCGGTGTCGTGTTCGGCGGTGGCGGCGATGCCGGCAGATGCCGCAATTCCCTGCCCGATGGCAGAAAGGCCGGCAATACCCGTTGCAAGGCCGGCACCCACCGCCGCAAGGCCAAGGGGAAGCGGCACACTTCCCCCGTCCCCGCCGATCACCCCCGTCGAGAGGAGGATGAGGACGGCGATCAACAGGCCGTACATCCCCTGGGTCTGCGGCACCGCCTGGAAGACGAGTGCCCGGCCAAACTTCTCCGGTCTGATGGCAATGACCCCCGCCCCGGTGGCGCCGGCAATCCCTACGCCGATGCCGGACCCTATCGCCGAAAGGCCGACCGCAAGGCCCGCGCCAATCACCGCGAGGATGAGTCCTGCATCGATGATCATCTCTTCCCTCCTTTACTCCATTCGGTCACTGTGCGCCGTGCGGCGTACGGGGAGAAGACCCTCCCCCCGGCCTGGAAGAACCGGCCAAAGAACTCAACATACTGGAGGCGGAGCGCATGGATAAATCCGCCAAGGGACTGGAGGACAAGGTTGGCCGCATGCCCGGCAACGGCAAAGAGTACGCCCACGACCACGAAGACCGGACCGATGCCTGCGATCATTCCTGAGAGAATGTTGATCATCATCGCAATGCCCCCGGTTGCAAGGGCAAGGGCGAGGATACGTGCATAACTGAGCCAGTCGCCCAGGTACCCGGTCAGGGAAAAGAATCCCAGCGGCCCCCGGTCCAGCATGATGCCGGCGATGCTGACGGCAGCACCCGCCCAGGCCCCTGCAAGGACCGTTGATGAGAACGCCCCTCCCCAGCCGAAAAACGTGAGAATGAGGACCGCCGCACAGGGCTGAAGACAGAACCAGGTGCCTTCTTCCAGCAGCATCTCCCGCGCTTTTCCTTCCCGCAGGTGTTCATAGGCGGCAAGCCCCAGGCCGAGGTTCAGGTGGGCAATGCCGATGGAAAGGGCGATGATGAGGATCGTCAGCGGGTCTTTGAGTGGTTCGATGATGGTGAAGGGGAGCGTCACCCCGAAGAGACGCTGGAGCAGGTCACCGAAGATGCTGCCCATAAGAAGCCCGAATATCGTGCCCGCACACCCGCAGGCGACCAGCACCATTGCAAGATCCCGAACGGTGCCGGGGGCATGCCCCGCACCCCGGAGCAGGAGGGCGGCGATGAGGGCGAGAAGGATTCCGTACCCCGCATCCCCGAGCATGAGGCCGAAGGTGAGGACGAGGACCGGGGCGAGGAAGACCGTGGGGTCCACCCTGCCATACGCCGGCATGCCGAACATGGCGGTCAAAAACCCGTAGGGGGCAAGCCACCGGGGGTGATCAAACGCCACCGGTACATCCCCCTGCGCAGGTGTGGTGGTGCAGAAGGAGAGCCCGTTCGCCGAAGAGTCGCAGACCGCCCGCACCTGCGGCATGTCCTTCTCCCGTGCCCATCCCTGCACGACCGTGAGCGGCCCCGTCTCACCGAAGAGGGGGGCCGCGTCTTCCCGGTCACGCATGACCGCAAGCTCCTCGTCCATCGCACGCAGGGGTGCCAGATGAGTCTCTGCCATGGCGGCCAGCGTTCTCTGTATCTCCTCTTGTTCCTCCATAAGCCTGCCGCGCTCCCCGACAACAGCTGCAAGCCCCTCTTCGGCGGACCCCTCTGCGGTTTCGGGACCAAACTCATGGAACGCAAGCGACCTGAGCACCACATCCAGCTCCTCCGCCGCTTCTGGGTGGGTGATGGCAACGACCGTCGTCGGGTGTCCCCCCACGCCGCATACCATCTCCACCATCGCAAGGTCCGGCACCTTATCCCGCAGATGTGCCTCAATATCCTCGCATTCCCCCTCTGGTATTATGCCGGCCCGCACCTCGAGGAGCCGGGAGCTCTTCAGCCATCCGGGTTCGATGCCGAAGGGAAGGAGCAGCCGCAGCATCTCTTCCTCCTCGTCGAGCCGTCCCATGCGCTCGATGATCGTGATGTCACGGGTGTGCAGGGAGAGGATGGTCTCCACCGGTTCCCTGAAGCGCTGTGCCTCGGCCAGGACGGAAGATGCGTCAGTCACGGGAAAAGAAACCTTCTCCTTCGATGGACGTGCAAACATCGCGAGAAGAGGATTCTGCTCAGGGACGACAGACCCGAGTATCTCGACGGCACGCTCAACATGGGAGCGGACTTCTGCAATCTCGGGGACCGATGCGGAACGTCGCCCCGGGGCGACGATCGCCCTGAGGTCTTCGATGTCGGTGACGGCCTGGAGTTCGAGGACCCCTGCCTCATGCAGGGCGGCTATCATCTCTTCCCTTCGTTCGGCGTGCACCCCTGCA
>DSBQ01000024.1 GCA_011045995.1 Methanoculleus sp.
CCCTCTATTTCCTCAAAAGCACGATATACTTTTTCAATTGTATCGATGTCCTCTGCAGGGAGTATCTTCTGCGAATGCCCCGGTGACGATCCTTTGGGTATCACAGAGCAGATCTCCCCCGGCCAGAACCGTAAGGTGATATACGAGATCTGCACAAATGTCATCCTATGACCCGCTGGCTCGCCATCTCCAACCGCACAAACTCAGACATCACCGTCAGAAAACATCTCTGGGGCGTCCCGAAGCGCGCCATCAACCAGATCAGCAAGACCCACCCCGGCGACACCCTCCTCGTCTATGTCGGGCAGCAGGTGATCGATAAGGACACCACCCTCCCGCCGGCGATCACCGGGTGCTTCGAGATCACCTCAGCAGTCTATGAGGACGAAAAACCGGTCTTCACCGCCCCGCCAAAACTCGGGAACGAGGTCTTCCCCCTGCGCATCAAACTGAAGACCGTACGGATCTTCGACCCCCCGGTCGAGTTCAAGCCCCTGATCCCGCACCTGGCCTTCATCACCAACAAAAAGCAGTGGTCCGGGCACATCAGGGGCCAGGCGATGCGGGCGATCCCGGAGGAGGATTATGAGTCTATCATGAAAGCGGCGGAGACGCCGCGGGAATGACCCGGGAGATGAGAACAGTCCTCCCTGATCACGCTTACCTCCCCCTCTGCTCCAGTTCACGCTCCGCGATCACCCGTTCTCGATCGTCCCCCGGATATACCGCGCCGCCTGCCCGGAGAGTTTGTCCAGGATCACGCAGTTGTGAAACCAGGGTATTTGTGCAGCAGCCCGCTGCACAAATTCAGGGTCCGGCCATGCCCCGGCAAACGAGCGCGTCTGCCATTCGCGCCGCACCGTATCCTTCACGTCATCGAGCAGCGTGACCATGTGATACCACGTAATGTGTGCAAGCACCTCCTGCACAAATAAATACGCGACCTTAATCTAACCGGCCCGAGAAAGAGAAACCATATGACCACGATCACCGGCGTCACCTTCCCCATCCCCAAACCCTACATGGCCCGCTTCTTCGACGGCGGCAAAACCGTCCTCATCAAACCGGCCACCGTCTTCAAAGAACTCAAGCCCGGCATGCGACTCGTCTTCTACCAGTCCCACGAGGACACCGGCTATGTCGGCGAGGCCAGGATCAAACGGGTCATCATCACCGACGACCCCCTCACCTTCTTCGAGACCTTCGGGGATACGGTCTTCCTCACGCGGGAGGAAGCAGAGGCGTACGTCCAGAACCAGGAGCGCTGGAAGGGGGTCCGGGTCAGGAAGGGCGACGGGAAGAAAAAGCCCTGGATGGCGCTCGAACTCGAAGCGGTCCGCCGATATGAAACAATACAGAAACCCGAGAGGTTTGTCCCGGTCGGCGGAAAGTATCTGAGGGAATAAGGCTCACTCTCTTTTTAAGTACCTTACTTACCCGCATTCACCACCCCCACCACCGCCATCACCCAGTAAAACCCAAACATCACCACCACATACGGGTTTCCCGTCACCGCCCCGTACGCCACCCAGAACACATTCCCGATCACCTCGGCGCCAAACCCGCACTCCCGCCCTCCTGCCTGAATGTCGGGGAGGGGAGACCCGCCCGCTCACAGAGGTCGATCATATCGAGGGTGCCGGCCTTCTCGATATAGTGGGCCAGAAACAGCGGTTCTGCACGGAGGGGATTGTGCGGAATCGAGGCATGCGGGACACGGAGTTCTTCGGGCGTGAGCGTCCTGCCGGCACCTGCCCCGGACTCCCCTTCAAGACTCCGCGATGGAACAAAAAAGGAATTACAGTTTCAAAAGCCCTTTCTCACGCAGGTAATTCCCCGGCCCGGTCGTTGCATACATCGCCGCCAGGATCTGCTCCAGAGAAAGGAGGATTGAATCGCCGGATTCAAACGCATCTGCAAGCATCTTCAGTCCGTCCTGGATGCGTTCAAAATGAATCGGCTGAAGTTCGACCGTTGCATCTCCCGAGCGGATGCGTTTGTAGCGTTCCATCAGTCCGTTATAAGAGGTATTCAGAACAAAATCCGCCAGCAGATAATCTTCCGTAAATGCATACCTGAGTGTGCGGCTGGTGATCCCGTATGCTGCGGAAAGATAGTAGATCTTTTTCTCGACCTTCTCCTCCCTTCTCATAGATAACTCTACACGCCGCAACTCTGCGACCAGTTCTTTTCTGAAGAAATCATCCCGTGACATCATTTCGCCTCCTATTGGATATATCCCGGAAATTCGTTATTGTAGTCATCTGCCGTTGCAGGTGGAGAGATGGGGTAGAGAGGGCCGGAGCCTCTGGCGCTGCATGGGTCTCCTGCTCCCCATCCAATGTCGGGCTCTGGCATCTCCGGGCAGTACGGCCATGCGTGATCGGTCGAGGTGTCCGTTTCCGGAGCGTTGGCCGCTGGAGTGTGCTTGAGGATAGAGTCCTGGATCTCCTGGACCTTCTCGTCACCAAGCATCCGGCCGATCAACGAATTGTTCATGATCTCAAGTGACCGGACGATCGGCGACGCCGGATTAATGGAGTACTGGGGGATATGGTCATTGGTGGCGGTGAGCATGCCCCATTCGACAAACTTCTTCACCACCCTCCCGACCGTGACCCGGCTTACGCCTGCCTCCTCCGAGAGTTCGGTGATGTTGAACGCCATGCCGTCGAGTGGCAACAGGAATTCAAGAATTCTTAATTCACAGGTGTTCCCGAACACCCCTTCAAAGGGACGAGTCATATCTATCTCAATGTTAGATTTGGATCAATCAGTCCATTCAGTCACCCTGCAATGGTGACGATGCAGACAGACGCATACATACTGCGTAGTGATAAATCATATTATCACATGTGATAAAAATATTTTGCATTGTTCCCATGGTCAATGTTACAGGCCCTGGAGGGCGGTAAATCCATGGTTATACAGTGCCAATTGGATAGTGTAACGAATTTTCTGTAAAAATGATTTGGCCCTGAATCCAACCTAGATTTGGACAAAGGAGAAACAGGGCCATGGATCCCTTAGCGTTAATCGAAGATTATCTTTCCGATAATGAG